>CAJORB010000012.1:0-44143 GCA_905236565.1 uncultured Treponema sp.
CCCTGCCGCAAAAACTAAGGAAAAGGATTTTCCTTATGCGCAGAGATTTATCAGAACCGGTAAGGCAAAAAAGCCTGAAGAATTTCTAAAATCATTTCCTAAAAAAAACTGGGATATCAGGGGAACGTGGACTTCGGTTTTAAATGCTCCGTCGTGCAATGAACCCAACGGCGCTTATGTAACATACGAAAAGGATGTTCTTACAATCTGCACGCCGACACAGTGGCCAAAACATCTTTATGATAATTTAAAAAGAGTTTTTAACCTTGACTCAGACAATATAAAAATTAAGAAAACGATTTCATCAAGTCCGCACACAAATACAATATGGATTAACACTGTCCTTGCAATACAGGCATCCCTTATTGCAATTAAAACTAAAAAGCCTGTAAAACTCCAGCTTTCGCGCCATGAACACGTTGATTTCATTACGAAAAAAAGTCCTATTACGATAAAAATGCGCTCATCGGTACGAAAAGACGGAATAATCGATGCAAACCAGATTTTAATTGAACTTGACTCAGGCTACCACAACCCTTTTGCAGCAGAAATCCTTGACCGCCTCGTAATTGCTGCAAACAACATTTACTCGATAAGAAACCTTGAAATAATTGCAAAAGCGTACGAATCAAACAATCCGCCTGTTTCATTTAACATAGAATCGATTGACTCACAGGCGTTCTTTGCAATCGAAAACCAGATAGAAAAAATATGTCAGACGGCAGGATTTTTACCTGCAGAATTCCGTTTAAAGAATTTTGAACGCAAAATCGTAATGCCTTTTAACTTTTCAAACGAACGCTTTCGCGAAGGAATGGAAGCTCTTGAAAGGCAAAGCGATTTGAACAGAAAATTTGTTTCTTATACTCTTGAAGCAAAAGACCATAAAATTAACAGTTCAAGCATTACAAACATTCCGTCACGGGGCATAGGTATTGCATGCGGTTTTAACGGAATCGGATACTACGGAACAAATATTTTTGCATGCAACCAGAAAATGGAAGTAACACTCGAAAAAGACGGTTCCCTTACAATTCATGCCCTGCCGCCTTCTTCTTCTACCCTCGAAATATGGAAAAACACTGCAGCACAGATTCTTGAAATTGATCCAAAACAGATAAAGCTTAACAGCAAACTTGATATGAAAGATGACCAGCCGGTTCCTGAGTCGGTTTATTCTAACTTGAGCATAATGACATATCTGTTAAAAAAATGCTGTCTTGATATTCAGGCAAAGAAATTCAGAAAGCCTCTTCCAATTTCCTCGAGCAAGGGAATCACTGCAAATCAGAAAAAGCTCTGGAACAAAGAAAAATTTTCCGGCGTACCTTTTTTTACGACATCATTCGGTCTTGTAATATGTGAAATTGTTCTTGATCCGTATACATATAAGATAAACGTAAAAAATATAAATGTAATAATCAACGCGGGGAAAATCGTACTTCCGACAATTGCAAAAAACACCGTAAGACTTTCTATACAGCATACCCTTTCTGAACTTGTAGAAAACGAAATTCTTGATTATGACAAAATTAACATTACGTTTATGAACTCTGAGCGTGAATCTACTCAAATAGACGGATTAATCTCGAGAATCCTCCCTGCAGCATTTACAAGCGCTCTGTCTCAGGCAATCGCACACGAAATAAATACGCTGCCGGTAAAAGCAGAAGATATCTTTAAGGAGATGGCATTAGATGAAAATACCGGTTATTCTAAATGATACTCAGACTGTTTTAGAAGCAGATCCGTCAGAAACACTTGTAAAAGTATTAAGAAATCTCGGTTACGTTTCTGTAAAGCACGGATGCAATACAGCAAGTTGCGGCGCATGTCAGGTTCTTCTTGACGGAAAAGCCGTTGCAAGCTGCCATATTCCTGTAGGAATTATAAAAGACTGCTCGATAACCACACTTGAGCATTTTTCTAAATCTGATATTTACTCAAGCATAATCAAAGGCTTTGACAGAGCCGGAATTACGCTCTGCGGTTACTGCAACGCCGGAAAAATTTTTGCCGCATACGAAGTGCTTACTACAATTGTTCAGCCTACGAGAGAAAAAATCGCGCAGATTACAAACAGGTTAAACGACTGCTGCATAGAAAAAGATACATTCATAAACGGAATCCTGTATGCATATGCAATTCATTTTGACAAGGAAAAGTTAAGAAAAAATGGCAAATGATACACACATGATTTTTACGGCAAAAAACATAAATGAAATTCTCTATCAGATAAAAACTGTAAATAACCTGCAGCTTGTCGGAGGGGCAACATATATCGGCGCACTCCCAGAAAAAAGCCTTACAATAAGAAATGTTTCTGAATTAAAATTCATCGACAAGCACGAGCGCTACATAGACTTTGGACCTGCCGTAACCTTAAACAGCATTCTTCACATGGGACCAAACTATCTCCCGTCTGTTTTATATGAAGGAACACAGTCAGTTGCAAACCATATCATACGAAACATGGCGACACTCGGCGGAAACATAATGGCAAAAGATCCGCGTCTTTCTCTTGTTGCGCCTTTAATTGCATTAAACACTACACTTAAATTTAAAACACCAAAGAGCTTTGAAATTATTCCGTATGCAAAATTTACAGAAATTCCGCCGGAATCACTTCTTTCAGGAATTCGTATACCGCTTGAAGACTGGAACGTTGCAATATTTAAAAGACTCGGGCCCTCATATAAAATTTCATCAAACTCGTGCTCGTTCTGCTTTCTTGCAGACACAGAAAAAAATGTTCTTGTAACACTTCGTCTGTGCTTTTCCGGTCCTTTTATTTTTCAGAGTCAGACACTTGAAACAAAGTACCTTGGAATAAGGCTTCCGATGAGTAAAAATGCAATCGAAGAATTTATCGAAATTGCTAAAAAAGAATTTGATGAATGTGCAAAAGATAAAGTTTATGACCCGATGTTAAAGCAGCAGTTTTTAAATCTTATAGCCTACTCGCTTCACGAATTGACATAATGCATCAATCATACGCTCCCGGCGAAGTTCCGCATATGCTTCATGCATTATTTTATGTACATACAATCTCCATACGAAAAAAACCTGTATTTGTTGTCGACGGCGGTTTTGTAGGCATTCAAAATGTTTTCGCGCCCTGCAAAAGCAGAAACAAGCATGATCAGAGTACTTTCCGGTGTGTGAAAGTTTGTAAACATTTTATCAACAACCTTAAACTCAAAACCCGGGTACATGAATATCTTAGTTGAATTTGTTCCGGCTCTGATCCACTCACCGTCTGCACCGACAATGCCGCCTTCCTGTTCAATTTTCTGAGCTGCACTTTCCAAAGTTCTTACACTTGTAGTTCCTACAGCAAGAATCGGACGGCCTTCTTTTTTTGCACGGTTTATGGCATCTGCCGTTTCTTTTGGAATTGTGTACCATTCTTCATGCATTTTATGGTCTTCGATATTAGATTCACGGACAGGAAGAAAAGTTCCAAGCCCTACATGAAGAGTTACGAACTTTCTCTCGATTTTCTTTTCATCAAGTCGAGCAAGCATCTCATTTGTAAAATGAAGTCCTGCTGTAGGACATGCTGCGCTTCCTGTATCGGTTGCGTAGACATTCTGATAGCGCTCGCTGTCTTCTTCTGTATCTTCCCTTCTGATATAAGGCGGAAGAGGAATATGACCGTTTCTTTCAAACCAGTCTTCGTCAATTGCAAAATCAAATTTAAGCGCGCGGAATTCTGTTCCCGCATTTCCTTCATGTTCAATGATTTCTGCTACAGTTCCATCAGGAAATTTATAATGCATGCCGGGTTTCTGCTTTTTTGCAGATTTAACCATCGTGTTCCAGACACAGCATTCTTTGTCGATTGTATTGAGGAACATAAACTCTGTTTCACGCCCGGTCGTTTCTTTTATTCCGTATACACGCGCACGACGAACACGGCTGTTGTTAAAAATCATCAGAGTACCCGGCTCAATCAAAGACGGGAGGTCATCCATCATATGATGTTCAACCTCGCCTGTTGCGCGGTTTAAAAGCATGAGTTTGTCCTGCCCGCGCACCCCACTTGGATGCTGGGCAATAAGTTCTTCGGGTAAATCAAAATTAAAATCAGAAGTCAGCATGACGTATTTCCTTAAATTAAAACAAACTTGCCTGAGCGCTATCTGCATTGCCACGCGAGACAGGCTTTAGTCCCAGATGAGCATACGCTTTTTCTGTTACCATGCGGCCGCGCGGAGTTCTCTGCAAAAATCCGCACTGAATAAGATATGGCTCGTAGTAGTCTTCAAGCGTATCCATACTCTCGCCTATAGAAATTGCAAGAGTTTCTGCTCCGACAGGCCCTCCACCGAAGTTTTCAATTATCGAATGCAATATTTCCCTGTCGTATTTTTCAAGTCCCATCTCGTCAATTTCAAGACGCTTAAGGCCGTCACCCACGATTGAAGTCGTAATCTTTTTACTTCCTGCAACCTGAGCAAAGTCACGCATTCTTCGCAAAACCCTGTTTGCAACGCGTGGAGTTCCACGGCAGCACTTTGCAAGCGCCATCGCAGCTTCTTCGTCAATACCGATTTCGAGAATCGAAGCCGAGCGTTTTATAATCGAAGCAAGTTCTGTCTGTGTATAAAATTCAAACCGCGGAATAAAACCAAAACGCGACCTCAATGGAGAACTTACGCTTCCTGCCTTTGTCGTAGCTCCAACGAGTGTAAATGGCGGAATCGGAATCCTTACCGTACGAGCCGCAGCACCCTGACCGATTATCCAGTCAAGTTCAAAATCTTCCATTGCGATATAAAGCATTTCTTCGATTGCAGGTTTTAAACGGTGAATTTCGTCTATAAAAAATACAGTGCGTGGCGTAATCGTAGAAAGAATTCCTGCAAGGTCTTTTGGTTTATCTAAAGCAGGAGCGCTGGTTACTTTAAAATCTACACCGAGTTCATGAGCCGTAATCTGTGCAAGAGTTGTCTTTCCAAGTCCCGGAGGCCCAATAAGAAGAAGATGATCTAAAGGTTCTTCCCTTAATTTTGCAGCTTCAATGAATGTAGAAAGATTTTTCTTTACGCTCTCCTGCCCTAAAAAATCTTTGAGCATGACAGGGCGAAGCTTATTATCCTGTTCATCAAAACTGTTTTTTAAATCTGCCCGTACAATTGCAGAAAAGTTTTCGCTAAAATCTTCACCCATAAAATCCCCCTACGCTAATTCCACAATCGCACGTCTGAATAAAATATCTTCCCTTTCCTTCTGACTCTTTGCGGCAAAATCAGAATCGTTTGTAAAGACTTCATTAAGTTCAGCTACTTTCTGCTGGACAAGACGCTTATCATAGCCCATTCCCACAAGAGAAGAAACAACATCCGCGTAAGGACTTGCATCAAAACGCACAGACGGGCCGGAGCTTTCACTGAGCTTTAATTTACCCTTGAGCGCAAGAATCATTTTTCCTGCTGTCTTTTTACCAACGCCCGGAATTTTTTCGAGCATTTCAAGATCGCCTTTTTCAAGAATATCCATAAGACGGGAAGATGACACAGAACTCATTATCTTTACAGCGCCCTTAGGACCAACTCCGTCGACCTTAAGAAGATCAAGAAAAACTTCACGCTCCTCCCGGCTTGCAAAACCATAAAGTGCCATAAGCTGGTCGGTATGCTGCAGCCATGTATATATCTTAGCTTCGTTTCCTACCGGCGGAATCAAATCAAGGTTCGAATCTGGAACGCATAAATCCCACTCTACGCCGTTTGTATCAATAAGAATCTGTTTAGGAAACTTTCCCGTAATTATTCCTGTAAGTGAATTAAACATAATAAGAGTATATCATAAAAAATCGATTTTCGTATATCGTCTAAACTTTTTTTTATAAGCAAATTTAACTTACAAAGTGAATATGCGTTATAGCTCCTGCAAGTGCATCTGCTGCATGATCCGGCCGGGGAACTTCTTTAAGTCCTAAAAGAAGCTTTACATAATTCTGAACAAGTTCTTTATCTGCAGTTGTATTTCCTGTAACTGCTTTTTTAATCTGGTTAGGAGTATATTCACCAAGGGGAATACAATGCTGTGCAAGGCAAAGCGATACTACCCCACGCGCTTCGCTTACTCCCATTGCAGATGTAACGTTCTTTGCAAAATAAAGGGTTTCCATTGCAGCCTCATCCGGCTTAAACTCATCTATAACGGCACACAGTCTGTTGTAAATCGTAAGAAGTCTCTGACCGTGCACCTGGTCTGAATCTGTAGTAATACAGCCGTAACTTACCATGCGGTATCTGCCTTCGTAAAAATCAACGATTCCAAAACCTGTATTTGCAAGCCCCGGGTCAATTCCCAAAACCCGTCTGATTTTTTTTCGAGAAGTTTTTTTAACTGTTACCTCTGAACCTGGAAGCGGTTCAAAATCAGGTATCTTTTTTTTCATACTCTTTATTATAAATGCAATTTTTAAAACAATAAAGCCCGGCATTACGTCGGGCTTTGTTATCAATTCAGCTTATATGTTTATGCTTCTGGTTCGAAATCATCCGGATATTCAGCTGTATGATAAACGTTCTGAACATCATCGTTGTCTTCGAGTTTATCAATCATCTTCTGAACTTTAGCAGCTGTATCTTTATCTACTGCTGTATATGCATCCGGAACCATTCCTACGTCAGCAGAAAGTGTTTCGATTCCTTTTGCTGCGATTGCATCTGCAACTGCTGTGAATGCATCTGGAGTTGTTGTAATTGTAATAACTCCGTCTTCATTTACAACATCGTCTGCACCTGCATCGAGAGCGATTTCCATTACTTCGTCTTCGCTTGCTTTTTCTGCATCGATTTCGATAGTTCCCTTTCTCTGGAACATACGGCTAACAGAACCTGATGTTCCGAGGTTTCCACCATGTTTTGTAAAGATGTTGCGAACGTCAGCTGCAGCGCGGTTGTGGTTGTCTGTAAGAACTTCAACCATTACAGCAACTCCACCTGGAGCGTATCCTTCGTATACTAATTCTTCGTATGCTGTAGCACCGTCTTCACCTGTACCCTTTTTGATAGCACGTTCAATGTTATCTTTAGGCATGTTAGCGGCTCTTGCTTTGATGATTACTGTTCTAAGACGTGGGTTTGAGTTAGGATCTCCACCACCCATACGAGCTGCAATAGAAATTTCCTTGATGAATTTTGTAAAAATCTTTCCACGCTTTGCATCGGCCAAACCTTTTGCATGTTTGATTGTGGCCCATTTACTGTGTCCTGACATGGGAACTCCTTATATAAATCTTTAAAATTGTTTGTTAAAAGAAATAACTTGAAAATAATAACATTAATGGTTGTCAATAGTCAATACTTGACCGCTGGGTTTTTGCTATATATAATAGAAAATATGAAGACAACAAGACTTGTTTTAACGGCAATTTTAGCCCTTTTTGTTATAACACCCGCTTTTTCGTACAACAAGAACGACCTTATGCGCGCCGTTGAGTCGGATTCAAGCGCAAATGTAAAAAAAATACTTTCAAGAAATCCAAATCTTGCGACAGTAAGTTTTAACAGTGACAAAGATTCCATCTTAATGGTTGCAATAGACAATGATTGTAGCGTAAACGTAATCGAAGATATCCTCAAAGCAGGCTGCAGCCCTGACATAAAAAACGCCTATGGCCAGACAGCTTTAATGTATGCCTGTAAAAAACAGGCTGAACCAAGAGTCATAAGAAAAATCATTAATTTTAATGTTCTCACAAAAGGCGGAAAAGAAAAACGCTGTACAGTTGCTGACAAAGACGGCAAAACTGCATTTGATTATGCGGGAGAAAACAGTTCAGCTTATAACGTTCTGCTTGAATTTGCACAGGACCCTAAAAAAGTTCCGCCTAAAGAAAAAAAATCCAAAAAAACTCAGGAAGAGGAACCTTTAGAAGAAACTGAAGAAGTCGCAGAGGAAGTTGCAGAAGAAACAGAAGAAGTTACCGAAGAAGTTGAAGAGGTTGAAGAAACTGCAGAAGAAATTCCTGAAGAAGCAGAAGAAGTCGAAGAAGTTGCAGACGAACCTGTAGAAGAAGTTGAAGAAATCGAAGAGGAACGCGTTGCATACGATGAACCGGAAGAACTGGTAGAAGAAACAATCGAAGAAACTGCAGATGAATCTTTTGAAGAAGCAATCGAAGAAGCTGCTGTTGCAGCTGCTGCAGTTCCGGTAATTGTTGAAGAAACAGAACCAGAAGAAGAAACCGAAGAAGCTGAATCAGAGGAAGAATTCGAAGAAGATTATTCAGAAGAATATGATTATGAAGAAACAGAAGAATACGCAGAAACATATACAGAAGAAACCGAAGAAACACCAGAAGAAGTTCCTGCAAAAATTGATGTAAACGTTACACAGGAATTCCCTAAAATTGATCACTACAGCAAAAACAATCCTGAATATCTTTTCGATGACATGGATGCAGAAACAACTGTAGTAACAGATGATTATAAACCTAAAACGATTTCAAATCCTGATGCAACAGACAGAAGCGGAAGAACAAGACTCATGAATGCAATCATGTCAAATGATGTAGAGCTTTGTTACAACCTCCTCTACTCTGGAGCAAAAACTACTTCACGCGATAAAGACGGATGGACTCCGCTCATGTATGCATGCCGCTATGCAAAATCTCCTGACATTGTAGTGATGCTTTTTAATCATGGTTCAACCCTTACAGAAAAAGCAAACATCTACGGCATTACACCGCTTTCGATTGCAGCAGCATATTGTCAGAACGAACAGATTTTAAATATCGTTCTCGAACATGCTAAGATAGAAAAAATCGAAATCGCACCGGCATTTGTAACTGCACTCACAAGTGAACGTCCGGCAAAAATCGTAAAAGAATTCCTGCCGTATATTAAGAATATAAATAAACTCATAAGCGGAAAAACTCCATTGATGTACGCTGCACAGAATTACAGCGACACTTCTGTAATAAAGCTTCTTCTCGAATCAGGAGCAGACCCTTACATCATAAGCTCAGAAAAGAAGAATGCATTCAGTTATGCAAAAGAAAATAACAGGATTGTACATGATTCTGTTTACTGGTCTCTCAACGTTTCTTACACAAAGAAAAGGTAGTCATGAGAATCACCGGCGGAAAACTTTCTGGACGCAGCATAAAATGTCCTGACGGCGTAATACGACCTGCAATGGACAGAATGAGGGAATCTGTCTTTGCAATACTTGGAGACCTCTCGGGAAAATCTTTTCTGGATCTTTTTTCGGGTTCTGGAACAATTGCAATAGAAGCAGTTTCGCGTGGTGCAACAAACGTTGAACTGTGCGAAAAAGATAAAATCAAGATAAAAACAGTCCTCGACAATGTTTCTGTAACAGAAAAAGAAATGGGCGTAAAGATTCACTGTCATTTTATGGCAGTTGAACTATTTTTAAAGCGCTGCAAATCCAAATTTGACTATATATTCTTTGATCCACCGTTCCCGTATAAATTTCATGAACAGCTTGTAGAACTTGCATCAAAACGCGGACTTTTAAACCCTGGAGGCATAATCCTGGTTCACCGGCCAGAAGAACACTTCATGCCGGATGAAATCGACACCCTTTACAGGAAAGACCAGAGGGTTTACGGACGTTCAATCGTAGATTTCTATACATATAAAGAGTAGAAAGCGCTTAAAATAAAATTTAACTTCCGCTATTGACTTCTAGGGTTTTTATGATAACATTGTAATATAATAGTATAAAATTTTAAAAAGGTGATTATGAATAAAGAAACCAAGACAGTTCTGGAACAAAAGCAGATTCCCGAGGGATTCATAAAAGTTACGGATCAGCCTGTAAAAACGCTTTCATCTGAACAGAAAGTAATTCTTAATCGCAAGGGAAATGTTCTTTTTAATGAAGGAAACATAGAAGGTGCAAGGCGTATTTTCATTACAACCGGCTATTCTGACGGTCTTACGCGCGTTGCAGATAAATATGCTTCTGAAAAAAAAGAATTAAAAGCTTTAAAACTTTATCTTCTTGCCCACAATGAACGCAAGACAGAGCCTATTTACAATAAAATTGCGCAGACAATATCGATGCTTATTAGTGAATAAAATATATAAAAAAACAATTTCAGGAGATGTAAAAAAATGGACGAGCAGAAAGGATTTGTTCAGGATCACGAAATCGACACCCTTGACCCTACTAAAGATCTGGAAAATGAGCAGTCAAATGAAATTTCTGAGTTATCCAAAAGAGGTTATCAGCTTTTAAAGGAGAACAAAATCAAGGAAGCAAAGGAAGAATTTTCTAAGATTCTCGGAATCGAAGAAAACAACAACTATGCCCTTGTAGGACTTGGAGATTCTGAGCGAAAGCTCAATCATTACAATGATGCAATTGAATATTACTCAAGGTGTCTTTCTTATCATCCCGGTAATAACTATGCATTGTTCGGACTTGCAGACTGTTATAAGGCTTTAAATCAGTTTCATAAAGCAATTACAATCTGGGAACAGTATCTTGTTCACGACGACAGAAACATTACAGTCCTTACACGTGTTGCAGATGCTTACAGAAAAATACGTGACTTTAAAAAATCAAAACAGCTTTATTTAAAAGTTCTCGATATGGAAGAAAACAATCCGTATGCACTCATAGGACTTGGTCACCTTCATTACGATTTTAAAGAATACCGCGATGCACTTTATTACTGGACAAAGATGCTCGACTTAAATCCTAATGCAGTTGATATACGCGTATTAACTTCGATCGGAAACTGCCACAGAAAATTAAAGACATTCGACCGCGGCGTAAAATATTTCGAACGTGCCCTCGAAAGTGATCCTAAAAACTTTTATGCATTGTTTGGACTTGCAGACTGCTACCGTGGAATGAACCAGCAGTACCGCTCTGTAGAATACTGGAATAAAATTCTTGAACTTGATCCTAACAACAAAGTTATTCTCACACGTGCAGGAGATGCATACAGGAACACAGGTGATTACAAGACAGCAACAGAATATTACAACAAGGCAATGAACATTGACTTTGATATTTATGCTGCCCTTGGACTTGCATTAATCTGTAAAGGCGAAGGTCATTACGAAGAAAGTATCGAACGCTTAAGCGCACTTATTAAAAACGATCCTAAAAACTACAGGCTCTACATTGATCTTGCAGACAGTTACTTAAAACTTAATCAGCGCCAGAAAGCAATAGAGGCACTCGAAAGTTTCCAGAAACTGGGAATCAGAAGCCAGGCTATAAATGAATCGCTCGAAAAAGTAAGGAACAACAAAAGCCTTTCATAGCCGGCACATTTTCTGATATAATGACGTTATGAATAAAATTGCATTGACAGGACTCACTCCCCCACAGATTACGGAACAGTTGTCTTTAAATCAGTCGTTCCGTGGTAAGCAGATTTTTAAATGGATTTACAGTCACGAATGCGATTTTGATAAAATGACAAATCTTTCAAAAGATCTGCGAGAGCTTTTAAAGGAAAAAGCAGTCGTAAGAAGTTCAACTGTAAACCAGGTTTTAAAAGATCCTGACGGAACTGTAAAACTTCAGATTAAACTTTCTGACGAACTTTTTATCGAAACAGTTCTTTTAACTGATAAAAGCGACAGGAAAACTGCCTGTGTTTCATGCCAGGCAGGTTGTGCAATGAAGTGTGCTTTCTGCCAGACAGGAACGCTGGGCCTTGCAAGAAACCTCACCCCTGGCGAAATCATCGAACAGTTCATGTATCTTGAAGAAGTAAGCGGAACTTTGGACAACATCGTTTTTATGGGAATGGGCGAACCAATGATGAATCTCGATGCCATAAGAACTGCAATCGAAATCTTAAGTTCTCCGGACGGAAGAAATCTTTCTACAAGAAGAATAACTTTAAGTACATGCGGTGTAATAAAAGGAATCTATGACCTTGCCGATAACGGGCCTTTAATAAGGCTTGCAGTTTCTCTTACAACCGCAGATGAAGAGTTAAGAGAAAGCCTCATGCCTGTACAGAAGGGAAATCCGCTTGCAGATTTAAGAGAAGCTATAAATTATTATGCCCAGAAGACGGGAAAGCGAGTAACTTTAGAAGCGGCCCTCCTTCATAACAAAAATACGGGTAAAGAAAGCGCAGGCAGCCTCATTGAGTTTGCCCGCGGCCTTGACGTAAATATAAATCTTATTCCGTGGAATCCTATAGATACACTCCCGTTTGAAGAACCGGATGCAAAAGAATGCCGTGATTTTGTTACAGAACTAGAAAAGGCAGGACTTAACGTAACATTAAGGACACGCCGCGGGCGTACGATAAAAGGGGCCTGCGGACAGCTCGGAAAAACTTCTTCAGAAAGCTAAAAAAGACATATGACAATATTCACTTGGCATATGATAAAATTCACCTGTAGAAATTGGTGAAAATTCTACCGTTTTGGAAAAATTAACTTGAACAATAAAATAATTCAATATATAATTAACTATATATAGGAGCATCAATCAATGCAAAAGAAAATATATGTTGCCGGAATGTTTGACGACGATTCGGCAAATAAGGTTGGAGCAGCAGTAAGCGCTGTTGCCGGTGTTACAAACTGTACTGCTAATGCACAGAAGGCACAGGTTCTTGTTGATTTCGATGAGAGTGTTGCAGGCATCGAAGGTGCCATAAATTCAGCTATAGAAGCAAACGGTGTCCAGGTATTGGGTTAATTCCGTTTAAAGTCTGCACTGGTGTAATATACATCAGTGCATATTTTTTGGTTGACAGATTTAAAAATATTTAATATATTTAATATATCTTAAAAAACAAAGGGGACTGAGAAATATGGGAAAAACAATCGCTCAAAAGATTTTTGAGTCGCATCTGGTAGAAAAGCCATTTGAAGACACATATGTATTAAAACTGGATCGTGTTTTCTGTCACGAAATTACAACTCCTATCGCAATTACAGATTTAGTTGAACGCAATAAAGACCGTGTTTTTGACTGCTCTAAAATCAAGGCTGTCATAGACCACGTAACTCCTGCAAAAGACTCAAAGACTGCAACACAGGAAAAGATTCTTCGCGACTGGGCATGCAGAAATAATATCAAGGACTTTTTCGATATCGGTGCAAATGGTGTATGCCACGCCATCTTCCCGGAAAAAGGCTTTGTTCGCCCTGGCTTTACAGTAATCATGGGAGACAGCCATACTTGTACTCACGGTGCATTCGGAGCATTTGCTGCAGGAGTCGGAACAACTGACCTTGAAGTTGGAATCTTAAAGGGTGTCTGCTCTTTTAAGGAACCAAAATCAATTAAATTTACGCTGAACGGAGAACTCAAACCTGGTGTTTATGCAAAAGACGTAATCCTCTTTTTAATAAGCAAAATCGGTGTAAACGGAGCTACAAACTGCGTAGTAGAATTTACAGGTCCTGTAGTAGACAAGTTCGGAATGGAAGAAAGAATGACAATCTGTAACATGGCTGTAGAAGCCGGTGCTACAAGCGGAATCTGTTTCCCTGACGAAAAGACTGTCGACTACCTCTGGGAATTCATCAAAGACGACTACCCTTCTAAAGAAGCTGCTGTAGAAGACTATAAAAAATGGCGTTCGGATGACGATGCAGAATATGTAAAAACTTACGAATTTGATTTGTCAAATCTCGAACCTCTTGCTACAATAAACTATAAGCCAGATCAGGTAAAACCGGTTCGCGAACTTGCGGGAACAAAGGTTAACCAGGTTTATATCGGAAGCTGCACAAACGGCCGTATTTCTGACCTTAGAATTGCAGCAGAAGTTTTAAAGGGCAAACACATTGCTCCGGGAGTACGCGGTATCGTAAGTCCTGCAACTCCTAAGATTTACAAGATGGCATTGCAGGAAGGAATCATCGACATCTTTATGGATGCAGGATTCTGTGTAACAAACCCTACATGCGGTGCTTGTCTTGGTATGAGTAACGGTGTACTGGCAGAAGGTGAAGTATGTGCCTCTACCACAAACCGTAACTTTAATGGTAGAATGGGTAAAGGCGGAATGGTTCACTTGATGAGCCCGGCTTCGGCAGCAGCAACAGCTATTGCTGGAACTATAACAAATTCGCCTATATATAAATAACGAATTGGGAGAACGAGATGAAACAATTTGGTGGTGCTGTACTTTTTTTGGATCGCTCTGATATCAACACAGATGAGATTATTCCTGCAAAGTATCTTACAGAAAATACAAAACAGGCTCTAAAACCTTATCTTCTGGAAGATTTAAAACTTGAGGGATTTAATCCTAAGACTGATGTCGCAGGAAAAAAAGTAATCATTACAAGAGAAAATTTTGGATGTGGTTCATCGAGAGAACATGCTCCATGGGCACTGGAAGTAAACGGCATTTATGTTGTTGTCGCAACAAACTTTGCCCGCATCTTTAGGCAGAATATGTACAACTGCGGAATGCTCGCAATCGAAATGGATAAAAAATCCATCGAAGATATGTTCAGAACATTCGCAGATAAAGATACAGAATGTAAGATTGTAATCAATGATGATGGAACTCAGAAAGTAAAACTTATTGCAGGTTCTCTTTCTAAGAGCTATCCTTTCAAACTCGAAGGATTTGAAAAAGCTCTTATCGAAAAAGAAGGCTGGATTGGTTACGCTGATTCTAAATACTAAATCTTAATTAAGTGTAAAAAAGTCCGCAAAAAAATGCGGACTTTTTTTATGTAAAAATTTTTTTTTGAAATTTAAAGAAATTAAATTAAACTTCTTCAACTAATTCCATAAGAATGAGACGGTCAATTACGTGCTGGCATAAAAGCTCAGGATTGTCGATGCTTGAGTCAAGTACTAAATCTACAAAATCATAATCACTGTTATCGATATTATAAAGTTCTTTATACCTTCTTGAATCTTCTGAGTCACGCATCTGTGTAAACTTCTTGATTTCTTCAAGGTCACCGCCTTCCCTATTTAAAATTCTCTTTGCTCTTGTTTCTGCATCAAGATGAATGTAAACCTTTAAGTCTGCTTCCTTTAACATCCAGATTGCAAGACGGCTTCCGAGAACACATGACTGGGCTCGTGCAAGTTCTACCTGATGGCTGTCTACATACTTGTCATAAAAATCATCTGTCTTTGCGTTTTCTATAACCTGCGCAAGAGTAAGTCCTTTTTCTTCTGCAAGCTGACGGAATGTATAATTTATCAAAGTGATTCCAAGTTTTTGAGAAAGCATAGTGCTTATTGTTGTGTTTCCGCAGCCGGACTTTCCGCTGATTGCGATACGAAGCTCTTTCCCAGGTTTTACTCTATATGCCATTTTCTTTCCTCCAGTGTTGTAAGCGCACACGATGTGCGCGTCTTGCAGTTTTGCGTACGCAAATACTGCGAATTAACAAATTGCACGGATGCAATTTGTTAATTCTATTCAACATTCTTTGACTGCTCGCGAATGTTTTCTATTGCATCCTTTGCAGTAATTACCATTGCCCCTACTTCGGTAAACTGGTTTTTACTGCCGATTGTATTTATCTCACGGTTAATTTCCTGACAGATAAAATCAAGTTTTTTACCCGGAACAGGATTATCATTTATTTCGTTTTTCATCGCTTCAAGATGACTTGAAAGACGAACGATTTCTTCGTTTATCGTATACTTTACAAGCATTGCAGCTGTTTCTGTCATTATACGGTTTTCATCAGCGTTATCGCCCAGAAGTTCGTTGAACTTTTTTGTAATCTGTTCTTTAAACATGGCTTCCATTTTAGGCTGCCATTCTTTAAAGAAAGAAGCACATTCTTCAAGCTTAACAAGTTTTTCAAGAAGATCCTTTTTAAGGTTTTCTCCTTCACGAAGCCTGTCTTTTACAAATACATCAAGTGAAGAATTAAATACAGGAAGAATCATTTCCTTATATTTTTCTGCATCATAGTTTTTTGAACTGTTTAAAACTCCGGGCTGCGAAATAATTAAACCTATCGGAATCTCCTGACTGTAGCCTATTGAATCAGAAATCTTTTTTATTGCATCATAATATGCTTTCGCAGCCTTCGTATCTGCAGTAATTTCTACATCAGATTCAGTTTCTTTTACTCTTATAAAAACATCAACTTTGCCGCGGACAACTTTTTTTGTCACTAAATCTCGAAAAAAACTTTCAAGCGGATTTAAAAACGGCGGAAGATTTACGGTTAAATCCAGAAAACGCGAATTTACAGATTTTATTTCTACAGAAACGACTGCATTTTCTGTGTTCTGTTCAATATAAGAATAACCTGTCATTGATGTCATGATAAAATCCTCATAAAAACTGTTCAGTATAAAGACTTAAGGCAGTTTCTTTCCTCTATTTTACTTCTAATAAAGAATAATGACAAGAATATATGAATATGCTATAATTAAACAACAAGAGGATTTTTTGTCCCCTTATTTTTATTTTGAGGTGAATCACTTTATGCCCGCCGGGTCCTGGTCCTTACTCATTTCTTTAATCATACTTGTCTTTTTTTCTGGTTTCTTTTCTGCCATCGAAACTGCTTTTTCATGCGCATCAAGAATAAAACTCAGAACCCTTTTTTCTAACGGAAACAAACGCGCAGGAAGAGTATTAAATCTTACAGAAAAACACTATGACAGACTTTTAAGTACGATATTAATCGGAAACAATATCGTAAATCTTTCTGCTTCTGCAATTTCAACATTGTTTTTTGCAAAAATCCTTTTTGACTCAAGAATAGATTCAACTGTAGTGGCAACTGCAGTCATCACTGTTGCAGTCCTTATTTTCGGAGAAATTACACCAAAGTACATTGCAAAAACTTATCCCGAAAAAGTTTCGATGCTGTTTTTCCCTGCAGTCATTTTTTTCTACTATGTTCTTTATCCGGTAAACCTCATTTTTTCTGGATGGAAATTCATCATTTCGCATGTATTCAAGCTGAATAAAGAAGAAATCATCACCGAAGACGAAATCATGACTTTTGTAGAAGAAGCTCAGGAAGACGGAACACTAAAAAAAGACGAAACAAATCTTATTCGTTCTGTAATAGAATTTGATGACCTTGAAGTAGAAGATATTTTAACACCTCGTGTAAATATTGCAGCAGTTGACAGCCGCGCTTCTCTTGATGAAATTAAACTCGTCTTCCAGAGAACGGGATTTTCAAGACTTCCTGTTTACAAAGGCTCGATAGATTCTATCATCGGAATAATCCACGAAAAAGACTTTTACAATCTTTACGTAAGCGATAAAACGAACATTAACGAAGTAATGCAGGAAGCGTATTTTACGACAGAGCATACAAAGATTTCCAAGCTTTTAAAAACGCTCCAGCTTAAAAGAATCCAGATGGCAATCGTACTCGACGAATACGGTGGAACTCTTGGTATCGTAACACTCGAAGATATCCTGGAAGAACTTGTCGGCGAGATTTATGATGAGCATGACGAAGAAATCAATTACCACAAAAAATTAAACGATACGACATATATCTTTTACGGAAACGCACCGCTTGATTACACTTTCGAAACACTTGGGCTTGATAAAGACAAGGCAGAAGACTTTGATGCAAGTACGGTTTCTGGCTGGGTAATCGAAAACTTGGGCGAGATTCCTGCAAGTGGCAAATCATTTGAATACGAAAACTGCCGTGTAGAAGTAATGAAATCTACGGTAAAAAAAGTCCTTCAGGTAAAAATTGATATTACGCCTGTAAAAGAAGAAGAATAAAATTCTATTGTTCTAGAATCGCCTTACCGAGTTTCCAGTTATCCCCTGCTCCCATCGTAACAAAAAGATATCCGTCAGGGTATGCACCTGTAAGCGGAGCATCAAGAAGTTCGAGGACTTTATCCTTTGCGTCAAGAATTTCTTCGAAATAATGAACTCTATTTTCTTCGATACCGGTTTTTAAAACCTCTTCGTAAAGCGTTAGGCCTGTGATATTAAAGTCTGCAGGATTTTCCCTTGCAGATGAATAAATCTTATGAAGGATTATTTCGTCTGCACTTTTAAAGCACGAGGCAAATTCTTTTAAGAGAGCCTGAGTTCTGCTGTATGTATGGCTCATAAAGTCAACGATGATTTTTCTTCCCTTATAAAATTCTCTAAAGCCTTCAAGGGTTGTCTTTACAGCTGTCGGATGGTGACCGTAGTCATCTACAACAACTACATCGTTTCCTGATTTTGTCTTAAAGCGGCCTACGATTTCACTTCGTCTTTTTCCACCTGTAAAGTTTATAAGACCGCGTGAAATATTCTGATAATTTGAAAGTGGATCTATACCTGCATCACGTAAAAGCTCAGAGCATAATGCAACGGCAGCGGCTGCATCCATTACTTCGTGCTTTCCTGGAACTGCAATTGCAAGCTCACCACAGTTTTTAAAAAGTTCAAGTTTAAAACAGTTTTTTTCGTTTTCTACTTTACCGAACGAAAGCCTATAGTCGCCTTTGGCATTCTGGCCGTAAGGAATCATTTTTATGTCAGGCCTTTTTTTACCTGCGATAGAAGCTGTTTCTACAGCGCCCTTGTCATCGGCACAGTAAATGAGTTCACCGTTTTCCGGGAGCTTACAGATATAATCTACGAAAGCATCACGAATATCTTCGTAAGTCGGGTAATAATCCTGATGGTCGCTTTCTACCGATGTAAGGATTATTTTTTTAGGGCAGAAAGACATAAAGTGTCTCTGGTATTCGCATGTTTCTGCAACAAAAATGTTTTTGTCATTAAAATTCTGAGCATTTTCAGACGAAGCTTCATCGCCCTGATTGCGCTCTTTTTCTGCAATAAGAGGTGAAGTATATGTACATGTTCCGCCGAATGAGTTTATAACGCTGCCTGCAAGAACCTGGGAAGGAAGATTAAGTTCCTTGAGTATTGTTCCGGTTAAACCCGTTGTAGAAGTTTTACCATGAACACCGCATATACCGCACGAGTAAGCGCGTTCGCTGTAACTTCCGAGAGCTTCTGTGTATAAAAGGCATGGAATATTTTTTTTGACTGCGGCTATAAGGTCCGGGTTTTTATCGAGCTTGTATGCAGAAGAATATACTACATACTGGATTTTATCTGTAATATTGTTTTCTGAAAAAGAAAACGCCTTAAGTCCGAGTTTTTCAAGAATTTCATCTGTATAAAAACGCTCGGCTACGTCGCTTCCTGTAATTACAGCGCCTGCATGAAAAAGTATTTCGACAAGGGCTGCCATTCCGGTTCCCTTGATTCCGACAAAATGTATATGAACGCCTTTTAAATTTTCGGGTAATTGTTTAGCCATAAAAATGAGTATATCGCTTTTATGGGGCAGATTCAACTGCACGTGGTTGCCGGGTTTTATAAATATAAGGTGCCAGATTTTAGTATCATGCGCGCTTGCCGGAATGCTTTAAAAAAAAGGTCCCGAGCCATACGACCAGGACCTCTTCTGGAGGAAAAACTTTTATTTTTTATATCAGCGGCTCAATTCGAGGTAAATCGCATCTGCAATACCGAATCCGGCATTCTTTGTAAGTGCTGTAGTGTATTCATCATAGAGCATGTCTTCGTACATTTTCTGTGCAAAGCCTGCATCTCCGTTTGCTTTTGTTACTGTTTTTCTCATCGAGTCTACCATCATTTTTACAAAGAAAGATTCGAGCTCGAGAGATTTTTCGTATAACTTAGAAGTTTTATCGATTGTTTTTTTACCGTGGGCTTTTGCTGTGTTGGCTGCAAATCCAGAAATACGAGCATTTTTATCTGCTTCGCTTACGTGAGAAGAAGAAAAATCACTTGCAATATCACCGTTAAGACGTGTATCGTGTTTTAAAACCTTGTCACTAGAAACAGTACTCTGTGCAGATTTAACAAGATCATCAAAGCGGGAGTCTTCTGCCCTTGCCTTTGCGTTTGATAAAACTGTACTGCTCTGTGTTAAACTTCCAAGTCCCGTAATTCCTGTCATAATATATCCCCTTATTTATCCCACCATAATAGCGCAGGAAAAACCCGCGCTATATCATATTAACTTATCTCTTTAAGTTTGCAGCAACGCTTAACATCGAATCTGATGTCTGGATTGCCTTTGAGTTAAACTCGTAAGCACGCTGTGCAACAATCATCTGAACCATTTCGTTTACAACCGAAACGTTAGACATTTCAAGGAATTTATGTTTAAAAATTCCTGTTCCTTCCTGGCCCGGGATTCCTGGAATTGCTTCGCCTGATGCATTTGTTACTTTAAACAAACTGTCACCGATTGCTTCAAGACCTACCTGGTTAGGAAAGCGGTATAATTCAAGCTGACCAACTTCTACCGGAATATCATCACCTGCAACTTTTACAGTTACTTTTCCGTGATCAGTAATCGTAAGGCTTCTGATGTCAAAATTTTCCGGAAGAATTATTTCTGGCATTACACGAAGACCTTCAGAAGTTACAAGCTGCCCTGTCATATCAACTTTTAATGCACCGTCACGTGTGTATGCGTAGCTTCCGTCATAACGCTGAACTCTCATAAAGCCCTCGCCTACGATTGCAACGTCAGTATCTACACCAGTTGCCTGCAAAGAACCCTGACCAAAAATGCGCTGAGTTGCAGCAACTTTAACACCGGCACCCTGCTGGATTCCTACAGGATTAACTGTATCTTCTGTTGCAGGAGTTCCTGCAAGTTTTAAATTCTGATAAATCAAATCTTCAAATTCTACACGCTGCTGTTTGTAACCTGTTGTATTTACGTTTGAAAGGTTGTTTGAAATTGCATCAATATTTGCCTGCTGTCCGTTCATGCCTGTAGCGGCTGTCCACAAACTTCTTACCATCTTAACTTACTCCTTTTTAACGCTGAACAGATGCAACACGGTTCCACAATGTATTCATCATTGCATCTTCTGACTGTATCGTCTTCTGGTTTGCTTCGTAAGCGCGGTTTACTTCGATCATACGAACCATTTCGTTTACGACATTAACATTTGACGTTTCCATATAATTCTGAATGAACTGAGGTCGCTCATCACCTTCTGCAATATGAGCCGGCCCTGATATATCATTATCAAGATACATGCTGTTTCCAATCTTTTTAAGATAGCGCTCATTGTCAAATCTTACACAGCGGAATCTGTCTACGACTTCATTGTCCTTTGTTACAATAATTCCGTCTTCATTAACTTTAAACTTATCATCCTCAAGATAAATGTAGCCGTTCTCACCTAAAACAGGATAACCGTCTTTAGTTTCGAGAATGCCTTCTTTACCGAGCATAAAATTTCCGTTTCGTGTATATCTTTCTCCTTCCGGAGTCATAATTACAAAAAATCCTTTTCCATGGAGAGCAAAATCTGTAGGTGTGTCAGTGAGGCGAAGCGATCCTTCTGTAAAATCGATGAAATTCTCATTTGTTTCGCAGCCTGTACCGAGTTTTCCGATGATAGGAGCTGCGTCTGCGCTTCCGAAAATATTTTCATAGACACCGTCAGCATCCTGTCTTCTTAAAAGAAGCTCGCTGAACGATTTTACCGACGTAACGTCTTTTTTAAACCCTGCAGTATCAACGTTAGCAAGGTTATTTGCAATTGTATCAAGGCGCTGCTGCTGGACATTCATTCCGCTGGCACCCGTATACCATCCTCGAATCATAAATTTACCCCTCGTATTAGAAATCTTACCTTAATTATCGGTTTTTGATTTTTTGAGTTTAGGGAAATTTTTTAAGCTGAACTGACTCAAATTCTGCCCAAATTTATAGAAAAAAATAGAAAAAAGTTGCAAATCGAGGATTTCGGTTTTATAATAGAACAAAAGTTCAAAATATATCAATTTCTGGACTTACGGATCATTAAAAAAACTAATTTATTAAACACCTTGGAGGGTCACAAAATGCCAAAAGAATTTGATGAATCAAGAGTTTTAAGCCTCATTCTTGGAGGCGGTAAAGGAACCCGTCTTTATCCTTTAACAAAAGAACGTTCTAAACCAGCCGTTTCGTTCGGCGGAAAATACCGTATCGTTGATATCCCGATTTCTAACTGTATTAACTCAGGATTTAAAAAGATATACCTTTTAACACAGTTCAACTCGGCTTCGCTCCACCTTCACATTACTAACTCATATAACTTTGACCGTTTCTCAAACGGCTTTGTTGAGATTCTCGCTGCGGAACAGACTCTGGAACATTCAGGCTGGTACGAAGGAACTGCCGATGCAGTACGCAAGAATTTCATCCACTTTAAGACACAAAAGCCGACACACTACATAATTCTTTCTGGTGACCAGCTCTACCGCATGAACCTCAAGGAGTTCATGAAAAAGCATATCGAAAGCGGCGCAGACGTTACGATTGCAACAATCGCAGTTAACAGAAGCGATGCATCCGGCTTTGGTATCATGAAAATTGATGGCGACAACCGCATCACAGAATTTATGGAAAAACCGGCTCCGGATCTTAACATCGATGACTGGAAGATTCCGGAAAATTCACGCGACCCGATGCTTCCAAAAGAAAAAGAATATCTTGCTTCTATGGGTATTTACATCTTTAATGCCGACACAATGGAAGAAGTATTAAATAACGACAAGCAGGACTTTGGTAAAGAAATCATTCCTATGGCAATCAAATCTAAGAAAATCAATTCTTACATTTTTGACGGCTACTGGGAAGACATCGGAACAATCAAGAGTTTCTACGAAGCAACTCTCGACCTTACAAATGTTAAACCACAATTTAATTTCTATGATGAAAGAAAACCGATCTTTACACAGCTTACAAACCTTCCGCCTTGTAAAATGAACCACGCAGACTTGACTGCATGTCTTGCAAGTGACGGATGTGTAATTACAGATTCTATGATAACCCATTCTGTCATTGGACTTCGTTCAATTATCGAAAGCGGAACTGTGCTCGACGGAGTTATCACGATGGGTGCCGACTTCTATGAATCTGACGAAGAAAAAGAAGCAAACGCAAAATCAAATACGCCAAACATGGGAATCGGAAAACACTGCCACATTGCAAAGACAATCATCGATAAAAACGTAAGAATCGGTGACAACTGTTCTATAAATGTAAGCGGTAAAAAGTACGACAACGGCGATTACGGTAACTTCTATGTTGCAGACGGAATAATCGTAATAAGAAAGAATGCCGTTATTCCAAGCGGAACAATCATCTAGTTTATATTTTAGGTTTTAAAAAATTATTCCTCGTCATCATTTACACCGTATTCTTCAAGTTTACGGTGTAATGTTTTTCTGCCGATTCCTAAAAGCTCAGCGGTCTTTGACTTATTGTTTTTGTTTGCAGCAAGAGTCTGCATTATTATGATTTTTTCTGCTTCGTATAAAGTTGCAGATGCAGGAATCGAAATTGATTTTTCTTCCCCTGCATTGCTTACCGTCGGAGGAAGGTCTTCGAGTTTTATCTCATCTCCGGAACACATTACGACTGCACTTTCTATGCAGTTTCTGAGTTCGCGGATATTTCCCGGCCAGTTATAATTGTACATGGCAGATTTTGCGCGTGCGTCAATTGATTTAATATCCTTTGCGTTTTCGCGCGAAAACTCTTCGAGAAAATGTGCAATCAAAAGCGGTATGTCATCTTTTCTGTCACGAAGCGGCGGAACATGAATATGAATTACATTTAATCTGTAATAAAGATCCTCTCTGAAATTTCCTTTTTTTACTTCTTCTTCGAGATTTCTGTTTGTTGCGGCAATTATGCGTACATCTACGCTTATTGTTTCTGTTCCGCCTACGCGCTCAAACGCTTTTTCCTGCAGCACGCGCAGAATCTTTATCTGTACAGCTGGATTTATCTCACCTATTTCATCGAGGAAAATAGTACTGTTGTGGGCAAGCTCAAAGCGGCCCTTTACAAGGCTGTCTGCTCCCGTAAAAGCACCCTTTTCATGACCAAAAAGCTCGCTTTCCAAAAGGGTTTCGCTAAGGGCCGCACAATGTACCTTTATACACTGGTGGTCCTGTCTCGGCGAAAGCTTGTGTATTGCGTCTGCCACAACTTCCTTTCCTACACCGCTTTCGCCTGTAATCAATACAGAAGCCTTTGAAGAGGCAACCTTTTTAATAAGCTCAAACACTTTCTGCATCTGAGCGCTTTTTCCGATTATATTGTCAAGAGAATGATTTTTTTCTACTTCCTGCTTTAACTGTTTATGCTGGAGCGAAAGTTCACGGTTTTCAAGTGCACGCTTTACAATCATCGAAAGCTGGTCAAGATTCAATGGCTTTGTCAAAAAGTCATATGCGCCGTTTCTCATCGCATCAACTGCAGAATCTATGCTTCCGTGCCCTGTTAAAACGATTACAGGGATTCCAGGGGTTTCTGTCGCAACCTTTCTTAAAACCTCTTCGCCACTTACACCCGGCATCCTTAAGTCTGTAATTACAAGGTCAATGTCCCCTTTTGCAATTAAATCAAGACCTGTCTGACCGTCTTCTGCAAGCTTTACATTATAGCCTTCCATTTCAAAATTGGCTGCAAGACCTTCGCGGATATTTTTTTCATCATCAATAATTAAAAGAGTAAATTTCATTTTTTACCTTCTTCGCTTTCACTGTCATAACCAGTACTGTCCGGCATTTTTTTTGATTGAGGCTTTTCACCATCAAAAGACAAAAGGCGTCTGTCGAGCTGCGGAACCGGAATCGAAATAAAGAATGTAGTTCCTTTATTAAGCTCGGATTCAACATTGATATCGCCTGAAAATTCCTTGATGATTTTATAAACCATCGTAAGTCCAAGTCCCGTTCCGGTTGCCTTTGTCGTATAATACGGCTCAAAGATGCGCGAGAGTTTTTCTTCTGTCATACCGCAGCCGTTGTCAGAAATCTCAAGATGATATCTGTCATCTTTTATGTAAGTCTTTATTTTTAGACAGCCGTCTTTTATTTTCTTATTTTCGTTTATCGCATAAATTGCATTCTGCGAAAGATTAACTATTACTTCGCGAAAAAGCTTTTCATCAAGTAAAAGCCTTATGTCTTCCTTACAAAGTTCAACTTCGATGCCGATTTTTTCCTTGTCATATTCCGGCTTAAGAAAATCAACAAGCTTTTCGATAATCTGATTCGGATGTAAGAGTTCAAGATTTGCACTTACCGGGCGGACTGCAAAAAGGAAATCCACAACGATTTTATTTAAGTTATCAATTTCTTCGTTAACGATATCAAGATAATTTTCTACAAATTTTTTATCAGGAATCTGATTATCCTTTCCCCTCGCCTTTGCAATCGCTTTCTGCAAAAGCTGAATATGAATGCTTATTGCACCAAGCGGATTTTTAATTTCATGAGCAACGCTTGCGGCAAGATTTGTAAGGCTTGCAAGACTTTCCATGCGGTGTAAAAGAATTTCCTGGTTACGTTTTTCTGTTATATCACGGAATATGATTATATTTCCTGCAAGTTCCTCGTTACTTAAAAAAGGTGTAACAGTTATCGTAATAAATCTTACAGAGCCACCGTTATTTGAAATCGTAAATTCCTGCGATACATTTGTTTTATTTAAATCTTTACAGTCTTTAAAAAATGCTGCTATATCTTCATCCTTTACGATTTCTGAAAGGCTTATTTTTTCTGCATTTGCGTCCATCGGATCTGTAGAAAAAAGAACAAACCTGTCTACAGCCTTATTTAAATGAACGGGAACCCAGTCATTGTTTACGATTAAAATTCCAGAAGTTAAAGACTGGATTATTGAGTTTAACATCTGATTGTCGGCGCTCATTGCTTCAAAGAGCCCCTGAATCTGAGAATCCGAAAGTTTTGAAATCTTTTCTGATATTCTTGTGTTAAAGTTTGACATAGGCCTCTAAAAGTGCATTTTCGTTCTGACGGTTAATCAGGGCAATTTCCTTTACTAGATTTTCCAGCGCAGAAAGCACGTTCTGGTTGTAAACTGTTATATTATTCCATGCATCGCATATAGCCTTAGTACATTTTGAACTTGCATAAGTTCCACGTGCAGTTTTTAAAGCACTTTTTTGAATATCATAAAGATTTACAAAAAAGATTCTTAAAATTGTACGCGGGTCAAATTTATTGCAGTTACTTATAAGCTGTGCAAGGTCAGGAATGTGACCGTTAATAATCTCTTCATAAAATTGCGTTGAATACTGTTTAATAAGATCAGGTGAAACAGAAAGAAACTGCTGCAGATACTGTTCGATTGAGCCATCAAATTTTTCATGATAAACCCTGTCGATTATATCTGCACTCTGAGCCTGCGTACGGGCTGTAAAATTATAAGTTCTTACGCGCGAAAGAATTGTAGGCATTACAGAGTTTCTTTTGCTCGTAGTTAAAATAAATACAGTATTTTCAGGCGGCTCTTCAAGGATTTTTAAAAGCGCATTTCTAACCCCCTCAAGCATTCTCTCTGCCTTTTCGATTATTACAACCTTTTTTCCTTCAGAAAGCGAAATATGTGCCCACTGAGAAAGATTTCTTATCTGTGCAATCGAAATAGAGTCATACATCAACTCTTCTTCAAATTCTAAAGTCTCTTTTTCAAGTTTATCGCAAATTTTTGAAAGGTCATCAAAATCAGGAAGTTCACGCGGAAAATCAATTTCTTCTAAAAGCTCATCAATATCCTGCATATAGGCAGAAATCTTAGAAAGCTTGTCACTATCCTGCCATAAAACAGGATTAAAGCGCATCGTTAATTTTCGAATGCTTCTTAAAAAAAGATAGCGCGCTGCATCCTCATGCTGACCGCTTAAAAAGGCATTTAAAAAAGTTTTTTTTGCAGCAGAAATCTCAAGGCTGCAGTCACGCGGTCCTAAAAGAACTACATTGGAACTCAAAAGCGCTTTATGAGAAAGACACGAAGAGCATGTACACTGCCACTTTCCAGGCACCTTATCCTTGCACGAAAGAATTCTTGCAGTTTCAAGCGCTGCCGTAAGCTTACCAGAAGCATCAGGCCCGGAAAATAAAATCGAACCCGGGAGTCTGTCGTTTTTTATATCATCGCTTAAAAGAGAATCTGTATTCTGATATAAAAGATTTTCGTACATTAAGCGCTCTCCAGCAGTTTAGAACTTGTGCTGTTTATAAATCCGTTAAAATACTTATAGAAAAGACTTTCCTTGATAATCGGAAAACTGAACCATGTACTCAAAGCATCAAGGACGATAAAAATTAGAACGATTACAAAAAAGCCTTCTGCAATTCCAAAAAGAAATCCAAGTCCATGATCAAGGCTCTTTAAAATGCTTCCCGAGAAAACAGACTTTAATGCAAGCTGAATTATTTTAACAACGAGGAATATGATTATAAAAATAAGAAGGAACGAAAGAATTTTTGCAATCGTAGGGTTCATGCACGCTTCGAGATACGGCGAAAGCTTTGGCATAAAAAAGTACGCAAGGTACGCACCAAAGATAAAAGTTCCAAGTCCGAAAAAGTCATCGATAAAACCTTTAATCGCTGCCCTTATACTTAAAATAAGAGTGATAAGAATAAAACAGATATCAACGCTCGTAAGTCCAAACGGCATTTAAGCACCTTCCTTATTTTATATTGTTTATGCAGTCGTCAAAAATCAGATCTGCAATTTTTTCTGCACTTCTCTTTTTATCAAGCAAAGCTGCCATTGCTTCAGAAAAGAGCTTTCTCTTTTTAGCATCAAGCATGGCGCTCAAAGCATTCTTTAAAGGATCAGAAGAAGCATACTCGCCCTTAAGAACAATCGCAGCGCCTTTCTTTTCAAAAAACTCTGCATTGTCAACCTGATCTCCTCTCGTTCCGGAACCACAAAGCGGAATCAGGACAACAGGCTTTTTCAAAACAGCACACTCCCAGAGACTGTTGGCACCGGCGCGCGAAAGAATTACATCTGCATATTCCATTACATGCGGCATCTGCTCATAAATAAACGGAAACTGTCTGTAACTGTCAAGCACGCTGTCAGGAATTACAGGAATCGAATCCTGATTTTTAATTCCTGTCTGATGAACGACATAAAATCTCTTGCACAAAAATTCGATGTTTTCAAATACAAGGTCATTAATCTGCTTTGCACCAAGAGAACCGCCCATAACAAAAAGAACAGGCTTTGTCTTTTTCGAATAACCAAAGTTAACGAAATCCTTTCCTATCTTTGCATCAGTTGAATAAAACACAGGACGAACAGGATTTCCGGTAACCAGTGCTTTTTCTGCAAAATCTTTCTGCATGAACTCTTTTGTCTCTTCATAAGATAAAAGAATCTTTGTAGCAAAACGACTGTTAATCTTAGTTGCAAGTCCAGGTGTAAAATCACATTCATGCGTATAAACTTTTATTCCGAGGAGTTTTGCAACTACACAAGGCGGAACACTTACAAACCCACCCTTACTAAAAAGAACTACAGGCTTTTCTTTTAACAGAATAAAAAAAGAAGCAATACAGCCGGCCGCAATTTTAAAAAGGTCTGTAAAATTCTTTAAAGAAAAATAACGCCTTAATTTTCCCGAAGGAATTCCGTAAAACTTATTTACAGAAGGAAGATCATCAAGTCCCAGATTTGACTCGACTATATTTCTGTCCATTTTAGAACAGTTTCCTATCCAAACAAGATTTAAAGGGACATCTTTATTCTTGCAGAGTTCCTTTAACTCATCTGCAATTGCAAGTCCCGGATAAATATGTCCGCCTGTTCCACCGCCGGCAAACGCTACGGTAATTTTTTTAGTTTTGTTTTTTTTCATTTTTTTGTGCTCGTTTATTTTGTTTATTCTTTATGATATTTTTCAAGCATCTGTGCAATGTCTTTTTTGCCAAAGAGTTTTGCATACTCATAGGCAGACATACCCATCTGGTCTTTTACGTCAGGATCAGCACCAGACTCTGCAAGAAGTTTACAAATATCAAATTTCCCTGCTCCGACTGCAAGAACTAAAACCGACTGACCGTCGCGGCTTATGAAATTTAAGTTTGCGCCACGTTCAATCAGAATTTTAGTAAGTTCGTAATTATTTTTCCATACTGCATCCATTACGGCAGAATAACCTCTGTCGTTAGAAACAGCATCGATATCAACATTCTGAGATAAAATCCAGTTAACCGCTTCGCTCTGCTCTGCCCTGATTGCAACATTAAGCATCGGAGTTCCTTCTTCAGTTCTCGTATTAATGCTTATTCCTGCATCAACAAAATCCTGGCAGACTTTTAAATTGTTTTTAGAAATATGGTATGCAAAACAATCTGCTGTATATGGAATCCCTTCGTTAAAAAGATTAGAAAAAGCTTCGCGCGATCTTTCTTCTGTCTTAATTGCATCAAGTTGTTTTTCAAGTCCTTTTTTAAGCGCATTTTCTCCTTTAAAAAGAAAAACGTTCTTAAAAAATTCCATATTTTTTGCCCACTCATTTGTAAGCGAGAAAAACTTTTTTACACGCCCTACAAGATATCCGTAAAAAAATGAAATCTTATCTTCAAGAAGAAGCTGGTTATCAAAAAGAACGCAGTGAGTCGCATTTTTTACCGATTCATTGATTTTTTCGTCCTGCAGATCTGCAATTTTAGCAATCGGCACGATAGTAGATTCTATATTATGAACAAGAAGCATTTCCTTTGTTTCGTTTGCTGCTTTCTCGAGGTCATCTCTGTATAAAATTATCCATTCCATGAAATATATTATAGTAGATAAAGTGGTTATTAACAAGTGAGTAATTTTGATACACCCGACAAAGTCATTTTTACCCAATTCAGCATAAATATTACAGGCGGAATCAACTCAAAAACCAAAAAAAAAGGCTGAAAAACCAGAAGTCTTTCAGCCAAGTGCCACGAGTCAGAATCGAACTGACGACATACGGATTTTCAGTCCGGCGCTCTACCAACTGAGCTATCGCGGCGTGTGATAACTAATATAAAAAAAATATTAATTTGTGTCAATAGGTTTAAACTTAATTTTTAAGAAATTTATTAAATTGAATTCAACTCAAATGACTGATATACTGTGCTGTAACTAAGAGATCTGCTAATTTGTTTTTTTTACATCGGGAGATAAAATATGAAATTAAAAATACCGGCCATCTTATTTTTAACGCTCGCGCTCGGCCACGGAGCATTTGCACAGAACGAAGTTTCTAAAATCGATTCTCATCTTGAAGGTTTTTCAAGACAGCTTACAGCAGTAATTCCTAATGCTGCAGTACAGACAAATACTTATGCGGATGCATGGATAGGAAAATTTGTTCCTTCCCTTCCGATGCATTTTGCTGTCGGTATCGATGGCTCTGTAACACAGCTTGATATCAAAGATTTATCAAATGCCGCAAAGATGACAGGAATCTATTCGATACCAGATTCATTTCTTTTTCCTACGATAAACTTTAATGCACGGCTGGGAGGAATTTTTCTTCCTTTTGATGCAGGTTTTTCTTTTTCTATGGTAAATACAGAAAAACTCGGGAGAACTTTTGAAAAAATCGATTTTGAGTATTTTGCCATCGGCGGAGATTTACGCTACGCGCTTCTTAAAGGAATCGGACCTCTACCGCAGCTTTCTGTAGGAGCAGGATACTATTATGTAAATACATCGATAGGAAAATCTGCAGGAAGTCAGGAAGTAAAAAGTTCAAGCACAATGCAGGCAATAGTTGCAGAAGCACAGCTTTCAAAAACAATAATCTTTTTTACTCCTTTCATCGGCTTTAGAGGAATCTGGTCAGAAGCAGACAGTTCTTACAGCTGGAAAAGTTCTGCAGGTTTAAATAACGGAATGACAGTCGTACACTCAGGCAGCGGTTCAGTTAAAACAGAGTTTAAAGATTCTTTTATACCACAGATTTTCGGTGGATTTGGTTTTAAAATCGGAACATTTGAACTTGATGCAACCGGTTCTTATGACTTTAAAAATGAAATCTGGTCAGCCGGCGCCTCAATAAGATTTAAATTATAATTTTACACAGCGCGGATTTTTATTCACATAAAAAAAACACTTTGCAATCTTAAAAAATGCAAAGTGTTTTTTTATCTTAAGCTATTTACAATCTGGTTATTAGCGCTTTAAGCTCAATACTGTTTCAAGCATTGTATCTGAAGTCTGGATTGTCTTAGCGTTAGACTGGAAGCCGCGCTGTGTTGTAATCATATCAACCATTTCCTGTGTAAGGTCAACGTTTGACATTTCAAGGGCGCCGGCTAAGAGCTTTCCTTTGCCTGCAATTCCAGATTCACCGATGTTTGCAATACCAGAGTTGTTTGATTCAACATAAGTGTTGTCTCCGGCTTTTTCAAGACCGCCCTGGTTAGTAAATGTTGCCATTGCAATTTTACCGATTGCACGGTTTGTTCCGTTTGAATATACGCCGGTAATTACACCGCTCTGGTCAATCTTAAAGTTGTTAAGATATCCCATTTTATGTCCGTCCTGGAACCATGCTTTTGTAGAAGAATCTGCAGCACTCTGTGTTACAGTATCTTTCTGACTTCCGATTGTTCCAAGGTTAATGTTAAATGTCTGTCTTGTAGGGTTTCCTTCTTCGTCAGGATTTGCATTAGGAACTGTGAACGAAGCCTGTAAAACGATTTCGCCTTCAGGGTTTGTTACGTTTCCAGCAGAGTCTGTTACTGACTGGAGTGTTCCGTGATTATCAAAATTGATTACGAAAGTTTCACCCATTCCGTCTGTAGTACCAAGACCAACACGTGTCTGTGTAAAGTCTTCATTTTCTACGTCAACGCGAACTCTTGCCTGCCACTGGTTTGGATTTCCAACAACACGTGTAAAATCTACAGACAAAAGATGTTCGTTACCGAAGCTGTCATAAATTTTAAATTCTGTATTCCATGTTCCGCGAAGGATATCTTCTTCTGAAGCACCTTCAAGAATTTCAGGAGTATTTTTATTTAAGTTACAGAGGAACTTAACGTTTTCTGTAGCCTGTGCAGGATCTTTCTGTCCCAACGGAATTACTAAGTCTGTAGGTGTTGCAGCAGTCTGAATGATTGACTGACCGTTTACCTGGCGAGCCATCCATCCCTGAACGCGCATACCGTTTGCAGGGTTAACGAGAGTTCCTTCTTTATCAACACTAAAAGCACCTGCTCTTGTGTAGAATGACTGATCGCCCTGTTTTAATACAAAGAAACCGTTTCCCTGAATTGCGATATCAGTGTTTACACCAGTTGTCTGCAAGTTACCCTGTGTATGGATTGTATTGATTGCAGCAATCTGAACACCAAGTCCAACTTCTTTAGGGTTTACACCACCAACTTCTGTAGTAGGTGCTGCAGCGCCCGAAAGCTGCTGTGATATCATATCCTGAAAATCAACACGACCTTTTTTAAAGCCCCATGTGTTAACATTAGAAACGTTGTTTCCAATTACGTCCATTCTTGTCTGGTGATTCTGCATTCCTGATACACCAGAATAAAGTGATCTCATCATATAGCTACCCTCGTTTTAGTATCCGTATACTGCGTTAATATGTTCTAAGTTATAATAGTTGCCGTTTACAAGCACCTGTGGAACTTCTCCACGTGTAACACTTTCGACAACGCCTGTTATCTTATTTTCGCCAACTTCAATCTGAACAGTCTTACCAAGCGTTGAAACTGCTTCGCTGTTGTTCATAAAAGCAGCCATCTTAGTAAAGCCTTCTGACATATTGTGCATCTGTTCCAGAGATGAGAACTGTGCCATCTGTGCAACAAATTCTGTATTGTCCATTGGCTGTGTAGGATCCTGATGGGACAACTGTGTAATAAGCAGTTTTAAGAAGTCATCCTTATCAAGCTGATTTTTAATCTGACGACCTTCGAAAGTATTCTCTTTATTGTGAGCATCAACTTTCAACTGTGTCTCAAACATTTCCTGTGGATTCATCTGTGGATTAAAATTTACTCCGTTGATTTCCATCATTCACCTCTTTATTTTATGCAACTATGTTTATCGAGTAATCCCGAACATCGTTTAAACTATCGGAATTATTTTCAACAACTGAATAATTTTCTGCAACAAAATTGTCATAAAGTTTTGCCGCATATTTTTCATTCTGGCTGTTGTCCTGATTGCCGTTTCCTGTAAACTGCTGACCCTGGTTTGCATAAGAAACATCAAAGCTTGCAGATTCAAAACCGCTGTCAATGAAGGCTGCCTTTAAGCTGTTCTGTGTAGAATTAAATGCATTAAAAGCTTCCTGACTTGACACCAGGATTTTTCCGGTAATAACCTTATCGGATAATTCCAGACTTATCTTAACATTACCAAGACTTTCCGGATGAAGGATAAGATTAATGTTTCCAACGTTGTTATCCTTAAGAACGATGTTTCCGGCTTTTACGAAATCTGCTGCATTTTCTGTTATCTGATTTTCAAGCATTGACTGGAATGTAGAGCCCTGGGCACCTGCTGTCTGTGCATCAAGTGACAGAATATTTTTTTCTGCATTTGCATTTAATTCCATTGTCACCTGAGCATTATCATTTGATGTCTGCTTTATCGATGCAACAAAATCTGTTTTCTTTGCAGAAACAACAGTTTCTTTTTTCTCTGTTCTTAAATCTGTTACAGAAATTACATCAGAAAGTTTTTTTACATCTTTCTTAGGTTTAATTTCTTTTGCAGAATTTTTTGCATTTAAATTTTCAGAAAAGTTTTCTGAGTAATTTAAAATCGGCTTCTGTTCTTTTAAATCTAAAATCTGAACGGCTGACAAATCTTTTTCGTCATCATCTTTTATAAGTGACTTAAGATTTTTTGCCTGCTCTATAATAAATTCAGGATTTTCATCATCTGACTTAACAGAAACAAGATGCAGTTTATGTTCTGCAAGCTCTACCTTGTTTTCTTTAGAATCCCTGAGCATTCTGTTGATTTTTTCTGCATCAACTTTATCTTTAAGATACATGATGCGGCTTACAAACTGCTCGTTGTCTTCTTTCTTTTCAGAAACTTTTTCTTTGTCAGAAAGATTTTCTTTTTTTGAAGAAGGCTTTTCTACAGATTCTGTTTTTTCGTTAGCCGGATTATCCTGATTCTTCTTAACATCCCTGTCGGCAAAAGCAACTTTTTCTTCTTTGCTGTAATCGTCTTTAGAAGAACTTTTTGATACATCCATGTCGGTTTTAGACGCGCGGGAATTGTCGGATATCGGATTTTCCTTGAGCTCAATTTCTCTGTTCAGCATGGAAACAAAAGAAACCTCGCCTTCCGGTCGGTTAAAATCCTGACTGTTCTGAGTATCCCTGGCTGTCTGTGGAATATAGGTCGAATCTAAATTTACATTCAATCCCTGCATTCGGTAACCTCCATCTTTTTTAAGACTGCGACGCAGCCATAAACCGTGAAATTACCGTGATGCAAAAGATTAATTATTCATCTTCGTCATCAAGTGAAACAGGCTTCGAAACCATTTTTCGCTGGATTGTAGCGGCTCTGTTGGCATCCATGAGAGAAAGCCAATAAGCAACCATCGAGCTTGTATTGTTGGCACGTGCCCTTTCTTCAACCTTTCGAAGGACGTCAATCACCAGCTGATCATCCATAGCAGACAGAATCTCAACTGCGTTCTTTGGTTGCATACCTTCTAAGTTTGCAGCAATTTGTACGATGTTTACTTCTTTCTTATCGTACTTTTCTTTCTCATTGTTAAATGTTTTTTCGCGTTCTTCCAAAGATTTTTCGCGATTTTCTATTTCAAGGGCTATCTGTTCGTTCTTTTTTTCTGAAATTTCAATGTCAGACTCGCGTTTTTCGAGCTCCTGCTTGAATATTTCGAGGGATTCGCGCTGTTTGTCCAGTCTGTCCTGGTCCAGGTCGGCTATAAGAGGTCTTGAATTTGTGGCTGTAGTCGAAGTCTGAGGCTGTAGTCCTATTGCCTTATAGAAAGGAGAGAACAATGACTTTACGTGAATTACACCGATAAAGTCAAACCATAAAAGTCCGCCAATCAAGAGAATTATTACCAAAATAAGTAAAACGATTGTTTTTCCTAAAGAACCTGATTTTGCCACGATTTTTCCCCTATTCTCTATATTTTACTCCATTATCGGTTAAAAAACAAGTTTACTAGATAGTTTTGGTAAAATTCCTATATACGGGTTCTGGCCGTCTTTTAAGAAAAGAACCACATCCGTTCCAAGTCCGATTGTCCCAAGTTTGACAAGGACTCCCGTATTTAGAGTAAATTCAACATTTAAGCCAAGACTTACCGACTGGTCAAAATGGCCGTTTTTTATGCCGTCACGCACTTCATCCGGCTTAAAGGCTGCCATAGAAATTTTCTTTTCGTAAAAAAGTTCACCCTTGTAGCCGGCCGTAAAATAAATCCTGTTAAGATAAAGCGGAATAAAAAAATCCTTCGTTCCCTTCTGTACTTCAAACGAAAAAAGAACTGCAGAACAGTCAACGCTTGTAAACCTTAAAATATCCGTAAAAAGATATGCTCTTACATCAAGCGGAATAAAATCAGAAACAGAAAAACCTGCGATAAGTCCGAGATTAAATCCGTCACCGTCAGCACGAAGATTTCCCGTTTTTTCATAAACTGAATGATAATAAGAATAGTTCATGTGCGGACCAAAAAAGAGGCCCTTCTTTTCATGAGCACCGTTTCCGTTTTTTCGAAGCGTAGAAAAAACGACGGCTTCTGTACTCGAAAAACTTGTCGAAGTCTTTGTGTTTTCGCGCGGAATAAAAAGTTCGTTAAAATCAAATTCAACAGGATGACCGTAAAAAAACGAATTGCTGCTCATAAGCTGTATGCTCGAATGCGACATGACAGGAATATTAATTAGTATTTCAGAAAAACTGTAAGTCTGTTTAAAAGCCTCTTTATCAAAGACTGCATTTGATATGAGATAAAAATATGCATTCTGAGTATCAGAGTATTTAAAAAGTGCGCCGTTAATTCCATAACACATTGTAAGCGGATCAAAGCCGCACGAAATCTGATAAGAATCTGCGTGCCACGTAAGCCCAAGAAGACCGAGTGAAGTTATATTAAACGCGTCATTGCTTATTATAATCGTGCTGAACGGAGCAAAGATTCCGCGGAATGCGTAATCAAACGGATTAAATTTTTTATCGATGAAGCTTTCGGCGTTTTGAAATCCAGCTCCACCACCAAACGCATTTTCTTTTTCTTCAAACGGAATGCTGAATTTTCTAAATTCAAATTTATCCGTATCGATTACAGAAATCTTTGCACTCCTGAAAAAATGCGAAGAATAAATTACAGAAGGAAGCTTCTGGCTCTTAGAAGAAAAATAAAGAGTCGGAGAATAAATTCCGCCTGAGACATCTGTTTCCATAAGATGGAGCGTTGAACGGACGACGTGAGAGTCAGAAAGATTTAACGTTAAAAATCCAAGGCGCGGAAGGCTGTCTTTAACGGCATAAGAAAAAGTCATGACAGCTCCGTTCTGCTCTGTAGTAAAATTATTGTAAGCCGTACACGAAAGATCTTTTATATAAATATCATCAGGAACCCTTATCGTCGCCAGACGGTCTAAATCTATATAATACAAGAAAATAGAAGACTTAAGACCTTCGCGGTAAATAAAGGCAAGACCATGATTACCTGCATCAGAAAGATTAAAGGCATACTTTCCGTAAGGAAGTTCAATAGACTTTACAAGCGAAAACTTTTTAGTTTCGATAGAATAGATTTCGATTTTCGAAGCCTGACTTTGTGATTTAACTGCCGCAAAATAATATTTGCCATTATGACTTAAAACGCATGCATCTTCATACCCTGTCTTATTAAAATAAATGAGGGATTTTTCTTTCATGTCGTAAACTGCGGCAGTATTTTTTCTTTCAAATGAACTTATTGTTCTTGAAGCGGCAAGATATCTTCCGTCACTGGAAAAAGAAATTTTTGTAACGCCTGTTAATGTAAAAAGTTTTTTTGGTTTTATAACAGATTTTTTATCGCGGCCCTGTTTTTTAGAACAGAACCACACTTCTCCGCTTGCATAAGAAATCCATGCAGTTCCGGATTCTTCTTTTGTAATAAAACTCGTACAGAGTGTTTCGCAGTTTGTTTTAGAATTAATTTTATAATTAAAATCCGTAATACCTTCTGTGTCATATGGATTTACGGTAACATCAGGAATTTTTACCTGACTTATAAACTCGTTAAAATCTGATTCAAGCCTGGTATTAAAAACTTTTTTATAAGTTACAAAATAATTGTTCTGCTTATTTGTAAGAGCATAAAGGAAATCCCTGTATAAATCCTTTCCGTATTTATTTATAACAAAATCAGTAAACTCCCCGCCAAACATATAAGGAATTTCTGAATACGGATAGCGGTCATCTGCGCCGGTAATCTGAGTAAAATCCGGGCATGCGTTTTCGATTATCGCCTGCTTTATTACATGAGTTGCAAAAGGATCATTAAGCCTTCCCTTTCCGCCTTCGCTTTCCTTTTGAACTGCAATTCCTTCTGCAATCGATGTCGGGACAGTAAAAACTGCACTTGATAAACCGTTAAAGAAAAGCTCACTTATAAAACTGTTAAAACCGTTTTTTACGTTGTACGAAACCGCATGAACAAGCTCGTGGCGTAAAACTTCTAGAACGGTATTTTCAAAATTAGTGAGTGTCGAATATGCAGACGGAATCGTATCGTAAAATTTTATATGTCTGTAAGGATATTCAGTATAATATGCATTAAGGTCCTGTGTAGAATACTCGATGTAAACCGGAAAGCGCTTAAAGGTATAGAATTGTTCAACTTTAAGAGAACGGCGGATATCAAGATAAATGTCATCGATATTTTTAGAAATAAGAAGAGCCGTCTGTTTTGAAGGACTTTTATAAATTACATCAAAATATTTTGTTTTGATTATATAACGCGTAAAATTATTTTCTGCATGGGCATTAAAAAAACCGTACGCAAGAATCAAAAATCCAAGCAGTACGGTCTTTATTTTTTTAGCGTTCAATTAAACCACCGATTGCGGCACCTAAAGTTATATCGTTTTCTACTGCAACGATTTTCCAGTAAAGCCCTTTCTGACGTGTAAGGATTTCTTCAAGATAACCCTTTACGCGGTCTGCAACTTTGTATGTCTTGTGATATGTTGAACCGTTACAAAGGATGCACACTGGTTTTGTAGGATCTTTTCCCTGTCCGCTCTGAATGACACAGGCAGAAAGAATTGTTGCGGCATATCGTGCAGAACGCTCAACGATTGCATCAAGAAGATCAAAGGCAAAACCATAATCCTCTTGTGTACCGCCGTCTGCAAAAATTGCACCGAGTGTAGTCGTATTGTCATACGGAGTGTGTAAAAATCCGTCAGATTCTATTAAAGTAAGCTTTTCAAGCTTTTTAATCTTTTCTGCAACTTTAGGGCTAAAGCAGCCTTCTTCTGCTGCAAGCTTTAATGCCTCGTAAGAAAGAGGTCCAAGGTATGCCCCCGAGCATCCTTTTTCCATAAGGAAGGTTCCAGGCTTTGAAGTTTTTGCATCAACTGCCTTGTCAAAGTCAGACTGAACTACACTGCAGAATTTACCCGATTCGCATACAACAATCTGAGCTTTTTCAAAATCCTTTGATACGTCTGTTGCAGGCTGAATGTAAGCCGCATTCATACCTGTTCCAAGGATAAAACCGATATATGACGAATACTGCACGTTTTTTGAACGCGAAGCAGCCCCTGCAAGAAGTGCTGCAACAGTATCGTTAAGAAGTGAAATACGCTTTGGTCTTTCCCAGCCGTGTGCGACAAGTGCATCGCTTAAAGATTTACCGATAGGCTTCCCTACAACTTCAGGAGCTTTAACTTCTTTTGAAAAACCTAAAAGGATTCCGTCGCCGTCTTTCTGAATCTCTGTAGGATATGAAAAGCAGAATCCGATTGAATCTGAGAGTCCTTTAAGGTGTTCAAGATTTTTTGCAAACTGGTCAAAAAATTCTGTAAACGAAAGTTCCCTTTCTATGCCGGGCATCGAAGTTTTTTCAAGATTACTGATTGAAGGAACTCCATTTTCGTCGAATGAAACGAGGCAGGACCTGAAGTTAGTTCCGCCTGCATCAATAACTATAACCTTTTTGCCGGCAATAGCCTTTTGTGGAGGAGTCGTCCATGTACGGATCATGTCTTCGTCAGATTTATTGCCTGCAATGCCGTTTCTCATATCAGAAAGCAGTGCTTTTGAAAAACTGTCAATATCAATGTGCTGGACAAAATTATGTTTAGAAAGGAATGCACTAACGCGCTCGTTCATAAAAACCTCGAAAATCAAAGAAATTTAATGAATTTATTATATAACATTGCGGGGATTTAATAAAGTGAATTTAAACCAGGAGGTTTTACGCCTTGTTATTTTGATGCTGAGCGTGAAAAAAAATGATTTTTGTGCTATAATGGACTTATGAAAATCTTTGACTGGGAACAGATTAAGCGCGACATCGAAAATGATTATACTCAAAGTTTCTTTAAGACAGGATGCGGAATTTCTATAGGAAGTTTTGACGGTCTTCATAAAGGCCACAGGCTTCTTTTAACCACCCTCGTCGAAAACTGCAAAAAAGACAAAATACTTTCGGGCGTTGTTTCATTTAAGCGTCCCCTTCCCAGTGTAAAACACTCAGACGATTATAAAGGCGACCTTTCTACACTAAACCAGCGTCTTAAACTTTTTGAAAACCTCGGAATCGATTTTGCAATTATCGTTGATTTTGACGAAACTTTTGCCTCTCTTAAAGGAATCGAATTTTTACAGATGCTCGTTAACTCGTGCAATATGAAATATATTGCAGAAGGCATAGACTTTCGCTGCGGCTACAAAGGCTCGACAGACGCTTCTTCCATAAAATATTTTGCAGAAAACAATAATATCAAATTTGATTTTGTAGAAAACGTTTACTACGATAACGGAACAGAAAAAGAAAGAATCAGTTCTTCTTACATTCGTTCAATTATATTAAAAAGATTTTTTTCAAAAGCTCAGGATCTTCTTGAGCGTCCGTATTCTCTTGAAATACAGATGCAGAATGACGGCTACGTTTTTCCTAAAGAAAACATACTTCAGGCAATTCCGCCGGAAGGTGTATATCAGTGTCTTATAAACGGAACAAGAACAAGAGTCGAAATTACTTCTACAGACATAATCTGCGGTTTTGAAGACAGCCAGAAGTTTTATAAAGGCGACGTCTTTGACATCGAGTTTGACTGATTTTTCAAAAGACGGTATGCGAAAAAAATTAATTATCAGAAATTACGTATTCGTATTTTATTTTTTCGCCGCAAAAAAGAATCACTCCTAAAAAATTTTCATATTTAGAAAAAACAGCGTATTTTTTTTCTGTTTCTTTTCCTGCTTCTGATTCTTCGTCTGCCGGAATTGAATCAAAATACGAAAACTTTAAGAGTCTTCCATTTTTAAAGTGTCCTATAAAATCATCTTTTATTACGGCTGTTTTAAGACCACAGGTTTGCGCGATTTTAAAATCCATTTTCTTAATCTTTAACTTTATCTGTTCAAAAAGTTTTTCATCATCAAAAAAACCTTTAGCCCTAAACGCGCCGCGCTCATCGTCACGTTCTGCCCGGTTTTTCTTTAGCACACTTTCAATCGTAAAACCTTCAAGTAAGTCAAAGCCTGCAGCCTCTCGTAAATCAAAGCAGCCGATTCTTGTTCTAAGCAATCCTTCAAGATGCCCTGCGCTGCCGCATGCAAGAGCAATATCGCGCGCAAGCGACCTTATATAAGTGCCCTTGCTTACATCAAAGCGGATACGTGCATATTTAACTTTTTCGCCTTCTGATTTTACCTCAAGAATTTCGTAATCAAAAACAGTGACAGGACGTGATTTTAATTTTACTGTCTTTCCTTTACGAACAAGGTCGCTTGCGCGCTGTCCGTCGACATGAAGTGCAGAAAATGCGGGAGGCTCCTGGTCAATCGTACCAGAAAATTTTTTGAGTGCATCCTTTAATTCTGATAAACCCGGAAGCGGTGCGGTTTTTATTATTGTTCCGCCTGGATCAAGAGTATCAGTCTCGCTTCCAAACTCGATTACAGCTTCGTAAGATTTATCAAAGGCCGTAATATGAGAAGCAAGCCGGGTTAAATTTCCGACGCAGACAACTAAAAGCCCCTGAGCAAAACTGTCAAGGGTTCCTGTATGTCCGACTTTAGATGTTTCAAGTGATTTTTTTACGGCATTGAGAGACGAAAAACTTGTAAGCCCCGGACGTTTTGCAAGTAAAACGATTCCCGAAACACTGCTGTTTTTTTTAGCCATTTCGCCCCGTTATTCTGCCGTGTTTTCTGATTTGTATCCGGATTCTGCGGCCTTGCGCGCAACTTCTGCATCATGGGAAGCGAGCTCGTCAAGTTTTTTTACCATATTGAATCCGTCTTTTAAACTTGTATCTGCTACAAATGTAAGTTTAGGAAACTGTCTTATACGAAGTTTTTTTGCAATCGTTGACTGGATAAAACCTGCAGCGCTCTGTAAACCCTGAACGCCTTTTCCAAGCTGCTGGTCTGTCATGAATGTAGAAACAAAAACTTTCGCATAAGCAAGGTCAGAAACTACTTCGACCCTGTTTATGGTCAGAAACTGATTTACACGGGGATCTTTAACTTCCCCGCGAAGAATCATGTTTGCTATTTCGCTTCTGATCTGTTCTCCAAGTCTTAAAAGCCTGTATTCACCCATTATTGAGCATCTCCTGCTTCTGAGCTCTCTTTAGCTTCTTTTTCTTTTTCCTTAGAAATTGAATCTCCAAGCTTACGAGCAACTTCTACAGTGTCAATGATTTCGAGTGTATCGCCGACTTTAATATCCTGCCAGTCAACAAGACCGATACCGCATTCAAAGCCCTTCTGAACTTCTTTTGCGTCATCCTTAAAGCGTTTGAGAGAAGCAATCTTTCCGTTGAATACTACGATGCCGTCACGGATAAGGTTAACCGTACATGTCTTTTTAACAAGACCCTCTGTAACGTAACAACCTGCGATAACACCGATTTTCGGAACTTTAAATGTATCACGAACTTCAACCTGACCGATAACTTCTTCTTTAGTATCAGGACTTAACATACCTTCCATAGCCTGCTGAATTTCTTCAACACACTTATAGATGATATTATATTTTCTGATTTCTACGCTTTCCTGTTCTGCAAGAGCTTTTGCTTTTGGAGTAGGACGAACGTTAAATCCGATGATGATTGCATTTGAGTCAGCTGCTGCAAGTGTAACATCCGATTCGTTGATTGCACCGGCACTTGAGTGGATGACGTTAAGACGAATCTCTCTTGTTGTAAGTTTTTCAAGTGATGTCTTGAGAGCTTCGGCCGATCCCTGTAAGTCAGCCTTGATGATGACTTTAAGTTCTTTAATTTCACTGTCTGCAATATCGCTGTAAAGGGATTCAAGAGTTGTTTTCTTAACTGCTTTTGCAGCTTCGTATCTCTTTAATTCCTGGCGTTTTGCAGAAATAGCGCGTGCATCTTTTTCGCTTTCTGTTACCTGGAACGGATCACCTGCATTAGGCATTTCTTCCATACCGAGAACTTCTACAGGAGTAGAAGGTCCAGCTTCTTGGATTCTCTTTCCCTTGTCATCAAACATAGCACGTACGCGGCCAGAATAAATTCCTGCAACATACGGATCACCCTGATGCAGTGTACCTTTCTGAACAACAACCGTTGCAACAACACCACGACCCTGATCTACACGGCTTTCAAGAATCTTTCCTTCTGCGCGGCAGTCCCATGCACTCTTAAGTTCAAGCATTTCTGCCTGCAATAAGATTGCATCAAGAAGATCATCAATACCTTCTTTCTTAAGAGCCGAAATATGAACATACTGAGTGTCTCCACCCCATTCTTCCGGGGTAAGACCGAGTTCAGAAAGCTGAGTCTTAACGCGCTCAGGATTTGCTTCTGGTTTATCAACTTTGTTTACGGCAACGATGATAGGAACTTTTGCATCCTTTGCGTGGTTAATGGCTTCGAGAGTCTGAGGCATTACACCGTCATCTGCTGCAACAACGAGAACTACGATATCCGTAATCTGTGCACCACGAGCACGCATCATTGTAAATGCTTCGTGTCCCGGTGTATCGAGGAACGTAATAGAACCCTTTGGAGTTGTAACAGAATAAGCACCGATTGCCTGTGTAATTCCGCCTGCTTCACCTTCTGCAACGTGACTCTTTCTGATTGCATCGAGAGTTTTTGTCTTACCATGGTCAACGTGTCCCATAACAGTTACGATTGGTGGACGGGCAACCATGTTTTCGTCTCCTGCTGAATCTGATTCAATTACAGTTTCATCATAGAGCGAAACGAGGTGAACTTCGCAGTTATATTCTGCAGCTAAAAGTGTTGCAGTATCTGAGTCGATTGACTGAGTGATTGTTACCATCATTCCCATCGACATAAGTTTAGAAATAATTTCAGAAGCCTTGAGGTTCATCTTGCGTGCAAGGTCAGATACAGAAATTGATTCCATGATATCAATTTTTGCAGGAACTACACTTGCAGGAGTTTCTACCTTTTTCTTTGTCTCAAAGAACTTGTCTTCGTCAAAAGCTTCTTCTCTATCTTTGCGGCTGTAAGTCTGCTTTTTACCTGTAAACTTTTTCTTTGCCGCTGTTTTATTTGTTGTAATGTTATCTGGTGGTGGAGCAAAGCTTCTGCCCTGTCCGCCAAAGCCACCCTGACCACCACGGTTAAATCCACCTGGACCTCTGTTCTGGCCTCCAAAGCCGCCCTGGCCGCCGCGGTTAAATCCACCTGGTCTTCCGTCGCGGTTAAATCCACCCTGGCCGCCTCTGTTCTGTCCGTCGCGTTCACGGTTCTGATAGCCCTGACGAGCCTGAGCTCCGGTAAAACCACCTTCGCGTCTCTGGAATCCGTTTGAACCCGGTCTTCCATCGCGGTTTGAGTAACTTGAGCGCTGCGAGTGATCAGAAAGATTTCCGGCTTTTACATTAGGACGAGTAGAATTGATTTCGAAAGAGCCGTTTCTCTTAAATGTTTTCTGTCCTGACTGTGCAGACGGCTGCTTGATATCCGAAGGAGCCTTTCTTTCCTGTTTAGGAGCTTCTCCTGCTGGATGAGCACCCGGCTTTACTGCAGGTTTTTCTGCAGCTGCGACAGTTTTTTTATCCGGACTTGAAGCCTTCTTCTTTATGACAATCTTTTTCTTCTGGGTTGTCGAAGCGGTCTGTGTTGTCTTTTCTTCAGATGCAGCAGATGCCTTTGGAGCACCCGATGATTTTC
>CAJORB010000013.1:0-16681 GCA_905236565.1 uncultured Treponema sp.
ATTGAATCAACACTTTCACCGACGGATGCGGCCGGAGCAAGCATGGTATCTGCAGAAAGATTTTTCTGCATGTCATCGCTTACAAGTTTGTGCAGTACAGCGGCTGCCCCGTCTGCGGTTTTTAAATTATTTTTCGTGAGAACTGCGCAGACTTGCGGGCAGATAACTCCAAATTTCGAACTTGTGTCGTCCTTAGGAAAAATTGTTGCTTCGTAATATTTTGTAAGTACGTTCGGAAGTTTTCTGTGCATGCTTAAAGTTGAAGCAAGTGTTCCGACTCTGTGATCTTTTAAAAGATATTCAGCATCTTTTTGAGTAAGTTGTGTCCACTGCGGGTGCATAAGTCCAAGATGCATAAGCTTTTTAATTTCGTTCAGCGTAAGTTTTAAATTATAGGGAATATCCTGATTTGTTTTTTGTGCTTCGTAAAGTGATTTGCACAAAACTTCATATTGTTCAGAAGAAAACATACTCTCTGCAAATGTACTTACAAATCCCCACAGCTCGTTATCATCTGCTCCGATTACTAGAAGCGGATAAGAAGCGTTTTCGTTTACTGCAATAAGATATGAAGTAAGCTGTTTTAATGTCTGCGGAATTTTTAAATTTAATTGAGTGCGGTATGTTTTATAAACTGCAAGTTCAAAGTGGTCGAGGAGTACGGGAAGTGCGTAGTTTTCGTTTTCGATTTTTGTGCTTGCTGCAATTTTTGACGGCAAAAAAGAAACTGTATCCTCTGGAACAGATTTTATAAGCGAAGATTTTTCTGTAAGTGATTTTGAGTTGTAAGTAAAAATAATAGAATATTTTTTGAAAAGTTTTTTTGAAAGTGGTTTTGAACCGTCAATCGTGTAAAACTTTGGTTTGCTTTCAAGCGGTTTTATATTTTTTATCATCGCTTCTTTTGTTCCGTCCGGAATCTGATAGAATGCGATTTTTAATGTTCGTTTTGAAACTGCGTTTACCGTAAATAATACGGTTAAAAGAATCAGGATTGTTCCTGCTGCAATAAAAATGATTTTTTTGTTTTTTAAAAATAGAATTTTCATAGCAACTCTGTCCGTAAGTGCAAAAATATAAAGGGCTTTTAGTCAATTCAGCCTAGTATAATTATTCTAGCATAAAATACGCGCTTTTTCCCGCTTTTTTTGATGAAAAATTTAATGCAAATATCGATTTTGTGGGTTATAATTTAAAAACGCATGAAAAAAGCGTTAGTTTTTTTATTTTTGTTAAATTTATTTAATGCATTTTCTCAAACCGAATTTAAGTCTGGAAAGGTTGTCGATAATCCAGAAAGCCTTAATCACTCATATATGAGTATGGATGGAACATGGGAGTACTATGATAAAAAATTTGTTGACCCTGTTTTTTTCTATACCGACGGAGTTGTGCAGGAATTTGACATAAGGCTTTTTAACGGAAAATACGTAAAAATTCCATATCAGATAGAAAATAAAATCGGATATGCAACTTATCATTATACTGTAAGAAATTTAAAGCCAAAAAAAGAATACGGTATTGTTTTGTATCGCGGTATTTATACATGTGCAGATGTTTTTGTAAACAATAAAAGTATTTATGAATCAAATGAAGTAAGTGGCAGCGGTGTTGATATTAAAAAGACGAACCGTTATATGCGTCTTGTTACGTTTACTGCAGATGAAAATGGTGTTGCAGATTTTGTTTTTCATGTATCAAACTACGAACTTAAATTTGGCGGTATTCTTCTTGTTCCGCAGCTTGCAGAAGATACGCTCATGCAGAGTTTTCTTCTTCGAAATATTGCTCTCGAGCTTTGTGTTGCAGGCGTTCTTATTGTTCTTGCAATTTACAATATCGTAATCTTCTTTCTTAACCGCGGACAGAAAATGCACCTGTGGCTGGGTCTTTTAAGTATAGATTTGATTGTTGTTGTATGTACTCTGGATTTTTCATTCATCGGTTATGTCAGAGGTTCGATTCCAAACTGGTTAAATTATAAAACGTCACTCACGTCTCTTGCACTTATTATTCCATTTTACAATCTTTATGTTAAAAATCTTTATGATCTTAAATTTAAATGGAATTTTATTGCAGTAATTATAGATTATATTGTACCGGTTTTTATTATTGTTTCACCGATTCAGATTGTAAGTGAATATTTAGTCTGGTGTTTTGTTGTCGGCTATTTAATGTCGGTATATTTATGTTTCCTTATTCTTATAAACAGAAAACCGCCTAATTATATTTATTCATTTAATGTTGGAATAATTATTTTAATGCTTGTTACTGCGGCGTATGGATTTGTTTTTGCACAGACAAGACTGGAAGGAAATTTTGGATATGTTCTGTTTAAATCTGCAATCATGAGCTTTGCTGTTGCACAGACAATTCTTGCCGGAACAAAGCGAGATTTACTTTCAAAAGAAAATCAGAAAATCGTAGACAAGTATGAAAGAAAAAATGCTTCGTATTCACGATTTATTCCGAGTACGATTGTAAATTATCTGCAGGTTGCAGATATAAAAGATATCGAAGCAGGCGACAACTCCATCTGTGATGCGATGATTCTTGTTGCTGACATAAGACAGTTCAGCAAGATGACGGTAAAGTATACAACGCATCAGGTATTTACCCTTATAAATGAATATTACAAAACTATTTCACCGATAATAAGAGCTTATGGCGGCTTTATTTCTAAATATCTTGGAGACGGAATCATTTCTATCTTTCCTGAAAAAAATGATTCTGTATGCCGTTGTGCTGTTGAAATCCAGCGCAAGTTTGAAAGTCTTGTTTTGGAGTTTGAGCGTTACAATATTCCGATGATAAATATCGGAATCGGAATTCACAGCGGAAAAGTTGCTGTCGGTTTTATGGGAAATGAAAAACATATCGATGCCGTTGCGTGTGCAGAAAGCATTGTACAGGCCGTAGAAATAGAAGGCTTAAATAAAAAATTTAATTCAAACATTTTGATTTCGGAAACAGCATTAAATTACTGCCGCACTTTTATTGACTGCCTTTACGAAGGAGTTATGGGAGAAATTCGCGGAGAAAAAACTCTCTTATACAAAGTTATTCCTAATTCAAGTTTTGCATATAACAATGAAGGTGTAAACGCAAAAGGAGGTATGGAATGAGTTTTTTAAAAATAAAAAAGCTTTTTATGATTCTTATCGGTCTCCTTTTTAGCACAGCCTTATCTTTTGCCGCAGAGGTATGGAACGGCGTCGTTCATGTTACAGATCCTGAATCTCTTGAACATGATATTATAAACCTAAACGGTAACTGGGAATTTTATCCTGCACAGGAATTCCAGAGTTTTAACCGCGAACAGTATGACATGGCATTTATAAAAGTGCCGGGTGCATGGGAGTATAACGCCAAAAAGAATTTACAGGCAGATTTTGCATGTTACAGAATTAAGATAATGGGTTTAAAACCTGATACGCGTTATGCGATTTTTTCAAGGGTTTGTCCTGCGACCGCTTCTAAATTTTTCTGCAATGGTGCAAAGGTTGGAGAATATGGAAGGTATTCTTCGAACGAAAAGCTTGCAAAATCTGCCGAGCGTCCCGTTTACTTATTCTTAAACTCTGACAGCATTGGAACGATTGAGCTTGTAATACAGGTTTCTAGTTTTTCAAATCATCAGTCGGGAATTATTTCTTCGCTTTTATTTGCGGAACAAAAAGTCATTACGAGGCATTTTATAAAAATTATTATTTCATGCGCGATTCTTCTCGGAGCAATTCTGTTTACGTGTATCATAAACTTTTCTGTGTTTATCGGTGATACGAAAAACTTTGCCAACATGATTTTTGGTTTTCTTCTTCTTGGGCTTTTGTGTCAGCTTTTAACTTCGAACGGAAGTATTCTTTCGTGGATGTTCCCTGATATTCCTTTCTCTGTTATACAGGGGTTAAAGTATGTTCCGCTTTGGATGTCGCCGCAGTTGTTCTCTGTTTTAATGATGTGTGATAAGAGTTTTGAACAGCATTATCCGTATGTTGATAAAGTAATCTTCGGAATTTTTTCTGCATTTGCAGTTATATTCTGTGCATTCCCGATTAAATACACAAACTATCTTAGCGTAATACTTATTTCTGCAAACGGGCTTTTCTATTTTTACGCAATCATAAGAATGGCAAGAAACTTTGCGGTAAAGCAGATAAAAGACGGAATTTATCTTTCGTTCTATATTGTTGTAACGACAGGATTTTTCTTTGACATTCTGTTCCCTGTGCAGAGTTCTATGATTGTAATTCTCTTTAGTCAGGTCGGAATTCTTATTCTTGCAATGTTCGATGTATTCTATATGGCGTATGCGCATCAGTCGATATTCCATAATACGCACCGCATTATGACGATTCTTGAAAACATAAATGATTCTTATGAAAAATTTATTTCACATGAATTTCTTGAACTTGTAAATAGAAGTGATCCTAACGAAGTTAAACTCGGAGATTATGCAAAAACCGCATTGACGATTATGTATGTTCAGACTTCGATAATAACCAGCGATGAAACTACGATTTTGCCGCGACACGAATTTGACACGTGCAGTAAATTTATTAAGCTTATTACAGATTGTATCGATCAGTCGAACGGGTTTGTTTCTAACTTTCTGGGACGTGGATGCGTTGCAATTTTTACAGGCGGCCCGAATGACGCGCTCTTTGCTGCAAGAAAAATTATGGTCGAGGCAGATACGCTGAACGAAACTCAAATGAGAAGCGGGGAATACTGCGTTTCTATAAATGCAGGAATCCATTATGGGGATGTTATAACCGGTGCCATTGGCGAAGATTTGCGTCTTGATAATGTAATAATCGGACCGTGCATGAACGCAGTATGCAGAATTAGTGCTGTTGCCTATAAGCATGGTGGTTCTTTCCTGATTTCAAAAGATGCTCTTGACCAGATAGAAGGCGATATCGCATGTGATGTACGGCTTTATCCAAATTCAATCATAACCGCAGAAAATGACGAAATAATACTTTACGAATGTGTTGATGAAAATTCCAGTGACGATGATACAGAGGTCGTAAAACCGGTTCCAATCAGCAGTAAAGAAATCGAGAATTTTACAAAGATTTACTGGTAACTGTCTTATTGTAAAAAAATCTTCATAACGCTACAATATCAACATTATGGAAAACTCTAAGAGAACAGTAACTTGCGGTGAACTCCGCAAGAGTGATGTTGGTAAGAAAGTTGTTTTAAATGGTTGGGTTGCCCGCACCCGTGACTTGGGCGGACTTTTGTTTATTCGTCTTCGCGACCGCTATGGTATTACACAGGTTATGGTCGGCGACAAGGCAAGTGATGATGTTAAAAAAATTGCTGCTTCACTTAAAAGCGAATATTGTATCGCTGTTGAAGGAATCGTTGCAGCGCGCTCAGATAAAGATGTTAATGCCGATATGGCAACCGGCGAAATCGAAGTAGAAGCTACAGATATCGAAATCTTTACAACAAGTCAGGAGCTTCCTTTTTCTATCGAAGAAGTTCGTCAGAAAGACGGAACTTTAGTAGTTGCAAACGAAGATCTTCGTCTTAAATACCGCTATCTCGACCTTCGCCGCGAACCTATGCAGCACAATATTATTCTTCGCTCACAGGTTGCATTTGCTACACGCGAATATTTAACTTCTAAAGGTTTTTTGGAAATTGAAACTCCAACCTTTATTAAATCAACCCCAGAAGGTGCGCGAGACTACCTCGTTCCAAGCCGTGTACATCCGGGAAAATTTTATTCTCTCCCACAGAGCCCTCAGCTTTACAAACAGCTTCTGATGGTTTCTGGTTTTGACAAATACTTCCAGATTGCACGCTGCTATCGTGACGAAGATGCACGCGGTGATCGTCAGCCTGAATTTACTCAAATCGATATGGAACTTTCTTTTACAAACCGAGAAGAGGTTCTTGCAACTACAGAAGGCATGATGCAGCATATCTTTAAAAAGACTTTGAACTATGACCTTCCGGCTAAGTTTGACAGAATTGCATGGGAAGATGCATTTGACTGGTATGGTTCTGATAAACCTGATTTACGTTTTGATATGAAGATGCAGGATGCAGCATTTATGGCAGACCTTGCAGACTTTAATGCATTTAAAGCAGGAGCTGCAAATGCTGGACGCGAAATTCAGAGACACAAGAGAAGTGGACTTAAAGCGCTCGTTGTAAAAAACGTTGCAGATAAATACAGCCGCAAAAATATTGAAGCACTTGAAGAAGTTGCAAAGACATACAAGGCAAAAGGTCTTGCATGGATGAAAGTTGCAGAAAGCGGCCAGTTCGAGGGTGGTATTTCAAAGTTCTATGCAGGAAAAGAAAGTGAAATCTGCTCTAAACTCGGTGCTGAAAAGAACGACCTTCTTTTGTTTGTAAGTGATGAAAAATGGCAGCTTGCTTGTACAGCTCTTGGCGCTGTGCGTAAGCAGCTTGGAAAAGATTTGAATTTATATAATCCGAACGATGAGTTCCACTTTGCATGGATTATTGACTTTCCATATTTTGCATGGAACGAAGAAGAAAATCACTGGGAAACAGAACATCATATGTTCACCCTTCCGCAAAAGCAGTACTGGGATACTCTTGAAAAAGATCCGGGTGCAGTAAAGGGAGATCTTTATGACCTCGTACTTAACGGTTACGAGCTTGCATCAGGTTCTATGCGTATTAACGATCCTGCGCTTCAGGAACGTATTTTTGAAATCGTTGGTTACAGCCGCGAACGTGCAGAAAAAGCGTTCGGCTTTCTCGTACAGGCATTTAAGTTTGGAGCACCACCTCACGGAGGAATCGCACCGGGACTTGACCGCCTCGTAATGCTTATGTGCCACGAAGAATCGATTCACGAGGTTATTGCATTCCCTAAGAATAATCTTGCAATGTCGCCTATGGATGATTGCCCGTCTTTTGTTGATCAAAAGCAGCTGGATGAACTTCATATTAAATGTGTTGATGTAGAAAAATAGGCGAGACGGCAGACGGCGAAACAATAATTAACTGCAGATATAAAGGCGGCTTGGATTACCAGGCCGCTTTTTTTTGCCCGGTGGAAATTTAATGAAAAACAAGTGATAGTGTAGTATAATATCTTAACGGAGGTTCAAAATGTTTGCTACGACCGGTAGGATTGAAGGAAATACAGTATTGGCTGATAACCCATCTATTGAAAAGTATGACGGTAAAAAAGTTATCATTACTGTCCTGGAAGATGAAAGCCAGTTTACAACAGTTTCTGATGAGCGGCTTTTTAAACTTTCTGATTCGCTCATAAAACAGAACATAGAAGCCTATAAGGAGCTCGGGAAGTGATTTTTTTTGATTACGAGCAGGTTATAAAAATTCATTCTTCCTTAATCGAAAAAACTGGTGGAATAGATGGAGTTCGTGAAGTAAAGCTTTTAGATTCCGCCTTAAAAGCTCCATTTCAAACTTTTGATGGGGCAGATCTTTATTCTGATATTTTTGATAAAGCCTCTCAATTATGTTATTCATTGATAGAGAATCATCCTTTTTTGGATGGCAATAAAAGGACAGGTGTTCACTTAAGTTTATTATTCTTAAAATTGAATGGGGTGGAATTAAATTATACACAACAGGAATTAATTGATTTTGGCTTGGGAATTGCATCAGGTAAAATGTCATCTGATGATATAAAGGAGTGGTTTTTGTCTCATGAATAATATGAAAAAAGTTTTACTATCATTTATTTTTGTGGCGCTGGCGTTTTGTACCTTTGCGCAGGAGTTTGTTTTTCCGCCTGAGTTAAACTGGTGGATTGATGAAATTAAAAAAGTTGATCCTTCTATAAGCCTTGATAAATTTAAATTTGTCAGCGAAAGCTTTATTTACGAGGATGACCATCCGGTTTCTTTTAAAAATAAATTGTATCCGGTTTTTAAAAAATGGAATTTTTACGGTGACCGTTTTGCTTATAATGATATCTACGCAAAGTTATATAAAGAAAAGTCTGGAAAGTATTCTGTCAGCGCAGACGTTGATTCCGCATTCGGGATTTTTGACAGAAATGAAAATCTTCTTTTTATACAGTTTTTTGGGTCACCTGCATGGATAAATTCATTCTGCTGGGTAACTGATTCGCGGATTGTATCAGTCGGTATTTCTATACCCGTATCTCCGATTAGTAATGACATTATTTTCCCTATTTCCTTTACGATTTACGATTACCAGATAAAAGATGCAAAAATGACAGTCAGAAAATATCAATATACCGTAACCTTAAAAAAAGAGGACTGGCAGAAATTAAAACTCAACTGGTTTGAACAGCGCAGTGATTATTTTGAAAGTGATAAGGAATAAAATTCGGTGCATAAAATGAAGTCAGATAAAATCGTAATCTACCCGAACGTACTGAATTTTATGAATATAGGTGCTGTTTTTATGGGAACAGCTTCTTTGTTTTTATTTTTTGTTTCACTTACGGGCATTAAGTTTTATGACGATGAAAGATATCCTGGGATAGCCATTTTATGTCTTATTATGGGTATTCTTTTTCTCGGATCTCCTCTTGGAAAGAAAATTACAATTTCAGGAAACATTGTAGAATACCGGAACTGGTTTTTCTTTAATTCTAAAATTCAAGTTACAGAAGAGACGAAAATTAAAATGGGCTGTTATTATCCTAAATGGGGAGGACAGAGTACTTTGATTTGGAAAATAAGCAATAAACGTGGAAAAGAAAAAATTAAAATAGATGCATGGTATTTTAATTATAAAAAAGTGAATGAAGAATTAAGTAAGCTTACCGGTTATAAAATTGAATATTCACTTGCTGAAATAAAGTTTTAAAATATGCTATAATTAATTATATTCAAAAACGGAGGCGAAAATGCCACATATAACAATTCAGATGTATCCGGGTCGTGATGATGCGACAAAAAAGAGACTTGCAGATGCAATTTTAGAAACTGCAAGTAAAGAACTTGAGCGCGGGAAAGAACATTTTTCTGTAAGTGTTGTCGATGTTCCGCAGGATGAATGGAAAGAAAAAGTTTACGATAAAGTAAAGAAAGACGATAATACAATCATTCAGCCTGGATATGAAATGTAATATGAGTCATGCCCCGGCAGACTGGACCTCTGGAGAATCTGCTGACTGCGCTTCTTTAGATTCCGCAATCCGCATTGACGGTTTTCCTGCAGTTAATCTTAAAATCATGCAGGATGTAAACGCATTCTGCTTTGGGATAGACGCAGTTTTGCTTTCTGATTTTGCAGTCGTTAAGAAAAATGAACGCGCCGCCGATTTAGGAACGGGGAACGGTGTAATTCCTCTGATAATTGCAAGAAAGACCGGCTGTACTTTTTGTGAGTTTACTGCACTTGAAATTCAAAAAGAGCAGGCAGAGCTTGCAGAGAAAAATGTTATACTCAACGGCCTTGAAGAAAAAATAAAAGTCGTACAGGGCGATATTAAAAATGTTAAAAAAATTTTTGAATCGCAGAGTTTTGATGTCGTAACTTCAAACCCACCGTATGCAGTTTTTACTGGCGGCGCGGTGTCGGTTAAGACAATTGCAAGACAGGAAATATTCTGCAGTCTTGAGGATGTAATAAAAGCCGCTTCTTATATTTTAAAACCTCGAGGGCGTTTTTATATGATTCATCGGCCGGAGAGGTTGCAGCAGATGATGACATTTTTTTCTAAATATAATCTTGCAGCAAAAAAAGTTCGCTTTGTACAACCATTCAGTTTAAAACCGTCGACAATGATTTTAGTCGAAGCAGTTAAAGATGCTCACTGCATGACAACTGTAGAAAATCCTCTTGTAATTTATAAAGAAAAAGGCCGGTACTCAGAAGAAGTATCGGCCCTGTATAAAAAGTTGAACGGTTAAATTACCACGTTTTATCAAGATAAGCAAAACGTGCGGTAAGCCAAGCTTTTAAACGAGCTGCAGCTTTCTGCTGATTTTTGCACGCGGCAGATGCTTTGCAAAGTTCGTTTCCGATAAGAGCATTTTTGCCTATGTTCTTCCAGACTTTCTGATCTGCTGCAAAGTTTGCCTGATAGTTTGTGCTTATAGAGTCAATGTTTGCAATAATTTTATCGAGAGGTTTGTTTGCCTGGAATGCATGCCATCTGTCTAATACTGCTTTATTAAACCAGTCAGAGTTTACAAAAACCATCATCCATGGATTACAATATATCTGTTCCTGGTGGTTTACATCCCACTGCTTAACTGCTGCATAAAGTCCGTTACCATCTGCGCAGAAATTTTTGTTTCCCATCGTTGAGTCAAAATCCCATGGTGCTTCAAAGTGAAGTTTTTTATCTCCTTTTGGACCAAAGTCTGCAGTCATATAAAAACTTGAATAATACAAGTCCGGATCACATACAAGTTCTGAAAGAATGTATGCTGTTATAAGAGAGTTTATATCGATAACTTTTGAAATACATACATAAGCATTTGGTGCCTTAGATTTTATAAGTTTTGTATATGTTGAATCAAATTCTAAAAGATTATTGTTGTAAGCAGCTTCATAACAGATTTTCCATACATTGCTCAGATAATTTGAAACAAAGGTTTTTTGAGCATCGTTTGTAATTTTGCTTTTGATTGTGTATCCGACTTTTTCAGGTGGATTAATTGATTCTCCGTTTATATCAGTTACAGGATTTTCATATTTGATTGTAAAATTATTTTTTTCTGCATAGTGGTAGTAGTCATATTCAATTAAGTAACCGATGTCTGTTCCTTTATAACCTTTAGCAGGCTGTGTTATGTTAATCCTGTTTTTTGCAACTTCCTGAAGCTCTGCAACAACATATACACCAAAGTATTTGTCGTTGATATAAACTTCTGCAAGATTAAAGTCACTTACATAACCAGGGCAGAGCATTTTTGCAATGTAAAGTCCTGTTATGTCGCGTGAGAATGACCAGTCTTTGTATGAAGTTAAAAGAACCCAGTCTCTGTTTTTTGCATTTGAATTCATTCCGAGAAGCGACTGTTCTTCGTTAAAGCGAATGCGAAGAGGCTTTTTATCGTAGGTTGTTGTCCAGTTTCCGCGAACTTTAACTTTAGCGTCTGCATTGGAAATTGCTTCGTTTTTTTCGCTGTCAATTACAGTTACAGAGCATTCTTCGTAAAAAGGTGCAGGATCTGATCTTTCATCACCCCATGTTGCACGCGCGTCTGTTACAAGCTTTGCAACTGGTTTTGTTACAAAATCACTTGAACCGTTTTTTGAAGTAATTTTAATTACCGGGATCGGAGAACTTAATGTCGGTTTAAAATTCGGATCTGCTTTCTTTGTCTGTGCAAAAGAAGTAAGCAAAACGGAACAAAACAAAAAGAAAGATGTGATAATTTTTTTCATAAACTTTCTCCTTTAGATTAGAAATATATTTTTAAATTATAGCACAGGAATTTCACATAAGTAAAGAAAAACTGTACATAAGCATTATTAACGGTTAGAATGAATGAAAGGAATTTTTTTAAAAATTGGCCATAGAGATTTTTAACCGGATTGAACTAAAATATATTCTCACACAAGCTGATGTTGATGAACTGATTCCACTTTTAAACGAAAAAATGAAAAGCGATGTGTATAATCCGGACGGGAAAACTTATCCTGTTTCGAATGTTTATTTTGACACGGATTCGGATGAACTTATTATAAAGAGTCTTGAAAAGCCTGTTTATAAAGAGAAGCTTCGTATAAGAAGTTATGGTCAGGTAAAGAACAAGAACGAGACTGTTTTTCTTGAAATAAAAAAGAAGTTTGATGGTGTAGTTTATAAAAGGCGAAGTCTTTTTACACTTGAAGGTGCCAGAAGGTTTTTAAAAGACGAAATTGTTCCTGATGATAAGGTTGTAAACCGTCAGGTGCTTTTTGAAATTAAAGATTTGATGAAGCGCTATGAATTAAAACCAAAAGTTTTTATTTCTTATGACAGGCTTGCTTTTTTTGATAAAGAAAATGACGACTTTAGATTAACGCTTGATAAAAATATTTTAACACGACGAGAAGATCTTCTTTTAGACTCTCCTGTTTATGGGGAAAGCCTTTTAAAAGAAGATAAATGGTTAATGGAAGCAAAAGCGTTTAAAACTTTTCCGCTGTGGTTTGCTCAATTTCTTTCTAAGAGAAAAATATATAACACTTCGTTTTCTAAATATGGAAGCGAATATAGAAATTACAAACAATAAAGAATGGAGAATATTATGGGAAATTTTTTAAGATTTGGTGAACAGGATGCTGTAATTCTTACAAACATGTTTTATGGACTTCTTGCCGGTATTTTGATTTCTTTAGGATACTGCATTTCTCAGAAGAGAAAATCTTATTCGCAGAGCGTAGTAGCAACGATTTTACTTTTACCGATTGTCGTTGCTGTAGTTATTCCGCTTATAGCAACTGACTTAAAGAAAGCACTTTCTCTTGCCGGCATTTTTGCGCTTGTCAGATTCAGGTCGGTTCCTGGAGAAGCAAAAGATATCTTCTATATATTCTTTACTCTTACAGTCGGAGTTGCAATTGCACTTGGTTATTACATAATCGGATTTTCACTTTTAATAATCGTTACTGTTTTTTATATAATTATGTGCCGCGGAATAAAATTTTCTGAAGATCAGATTTTGAGAATTACGATTCCGGAAGACATGAACTACAACGGTGTATTTGATGACGTCTTTAAAAAATATCTTACAAAATCAGAACTTACAGATGTAAAAACTTCCAACATGGGAACTCTTTTTACAATCAGTTACAGCATTCATTTAAAAGATGAATCTAAAGTAAAAGAAATGATTGATGAATTAAGAACCAGAAACGGAAATCTTACAGTTGTAGTTCAGATGGATCCGCAGATGTTCATGAAGCTTTAGGCGCAGGACACAGCCCGCAGTTTGATTTACCAGAAAAATTCGCAGAGTGCGTAAAAAGGGATTTGAGATAAATATGAAAGAATACATTTTACTTTTGCCGATACTTTTTATTTTTCATGATATGGAAGAAATTGTAGGGTTTGAAATCTTTTTTAAAAAGAATCCTGAGATGTTTGAGCGCTTTCCAAAAATTACTGCGCCTTATAGAAACTTAAAGACTCCGGGTTTTGCACTTGCGGTTTACGAAGAGTTTATTCCGTTTTTCGGGATAAGTCTTCTTGCTTATTTCTTTCCGGGGAAAATTCTTGACTCGATCTGGCTTGGGCTCATACTGTCTTTAACGGCGCACTTTCTGGTTCATATTGGGCAGGCTTTGTATATCAGAAAATATATTCCGTCACTGATTACAAGTGTAATCTGTCTTCCTGCAGGCATTTTTATTTTAGTAAAATATTTTTCTAAAATTGAATTTACTCTATGGGCCGCACTGATTATTCTTGTAACGATTCCGCTTATGATGATAAATTTAAAAATTGCCCACCAGCTGATGTTTAAATTTAACAGCTGGTGCGAAAAAAATTAATCAAGACTATAGCTTTCGCCGTATTTAACGATAGTTATATCTTTAAAGCCGTTTTCTTCGAGATGATTCTTTAAGAAGTTCTGTGCATCTGTTTCGCCGTGAACTAAGAAAATCTTTTTAAGTTTGCTTGTATCGATTTTCTTTAACCATTCTGTTGTTTCTTTGTAGTCTGCATGTGCACTGAATGCATTTATCTTCTGAACTTTTGCATTTACTTTGTACCATGCATCCATGATGTGAACTTCTTTTTCGCCTTCAAGGATTCTACGACCGAGAGTATTTTCTGCCATGTATCCGACAATTAAAATTGTATTGCGTTCATCCTGAATATTGTTTGCAAGATGATGCAGTACGCGTCCTGCTTCGCACATTCCGTCTGCACTGATGATAATCATCGGACCTGTTTTTTCATTGAGCGCCTTTGATTCTTCTACGCTTGTCACAAACTGAAGGTCTCCAAAACCGAACGGATTTTTGTGATGCTTTAAGAATGCTTCTGTAACGCTTGCATCGTAGCACTCCGGATGAACTCTAAATATACTTGTAGCATTCGAAGCCATCGGTGAGTCTACATAAATCGGTATCGACGGAATCTGTCTCTGGTCAACAAGAAGATGGAGGTAATAAATGATTTCCTGTGTTCTTTCGATTGCAAATGAAGGAATGATGATTTTTCCTTTTTTATTTATCGTTTCGCGAACAAGCTGCTTGATTTCTCCGAGCGCGATATCTGTCGGTTCGTGGAGTCTGTTTCCGTATGTACTTTCAAGAACAATGTAATCAGGAGCCGGAACTTCGGTCGAAGGATTTCTTACAATCGGCTTATCATTTCTTCCCAGGTCACCTGTAAAAAGAACGCGTACATCTTCTTTGCCGCTCTGTCTTATGTTGACATCTGCAAAAGCTGAACCTAATATATGACCTGCATCAAAAAATTCAAGCTGAACTTCCGGTCCGACGTAAAGTGGTCTGTTATAGGAAAGCGTTACAATCTGGTTTGAAGCTTTTACACAGTCTTCTTCGTCAAAGATAGGATTCCAGTTAAATTTCTCACCTTTCTTTTTTGCCTGCTTTCTCAAGAACTCTGCATCACGTGCCTGGATTCTTGCACTGTCCATCATTACAAGTGATGCAAGATCGCGTGTTGCAGGCGTTGAGTATATATTCCCTTTAAAACCTTTTTTTACGAGTACAGGTAAAAGTCCGCAGTGATCAAAATGTCCGTGCGTAAGGATTACCGCTTCGAGTTTATCAGGAGGAAATTCGAAATTTCTGTTTTTGTCATCAGATTCTTTTCGTTTACCCTGAAATGCACCGCAGTCAATCATATAGCAGTGTCCGTTAATTTCCAGAATATGCTTTGAGCCTGTAACTTCCTGTGCTGCTCCAAGTGAATAAAGTGTTATAGCCATAATAAACTCCGTAAAAAAAGAAGATGCAAGATTTTAAAGCTGTTCAACCAGACTTTATCTCCTATATATATTTTAACCTTGAATTTATGATTTATCAAATTATTCTTTTGTGTTAAAATTATAGCGTGAATAGAGCAAAATTAAGAAAATTTAAAGTTAAACCGAATGCAAAAACTCTTGCAGCAAGGAAATTAAGGACATTCCTTAAGAGCCGTCTATTTGTTATTTCGTTTCTTATTCTTGTTCAGTTTTTAATCATGCTTTTATTTACGATAATCCTTCAGTCTAATATGGAGTACTTTTTCGAAGTGAGTGCTGTTGTTTCTGCCGTTTTTCTTTTATATCTTGTAAACACTCCAGGGAAAAACGAATTTAAAATAGCGTGGATTCTTCCTGTAATTCTGGCACCTTTTTTCGGAATCTCGCTTTATTTTATGTATAAATTTAATCAGGGCGGAATTAACTTAAAAAAGAAATTAAGAAAGCTGCGTGCCGACACGAAAAATTACATACCGCCAAAGCGCGATGCGCGTGCTGTCGCTGAATATTTTCCGGAAGTAAAAGATATTGCACAGTATCTTTATAACTTTGGCGATGCTACAGGCTACCTTGATTCTGAAACCCAGTATTTTTCATGCGGAGAAGATTTTTTTGCAGACCTCATTGATGAATTAAAAAAAGCCGAGCGTTATATCTTTATCGAATTTTTTATCGTTGAGCCTTGTCAGATCCTTGATAAGCTTTTGCAGATTCTTTCTAAAAAAGCAAAAGAGGGAGTTGATGTAAGAATTTTGTTTGACAGTATCGGGTCTGTTGCGTTATCGAGCGCAATGGAAAGCGATTATTTTAAGTCATTCGGAATTCAATCAAAAATCTGGTTAAAGTTTATTCCGGTTTTTAACACTGGTCTTAACAACCGTGATCACAGAAAAATAATTTCGATTGACGGAAAAGTTTCCTATACCGGTGGCGTAAACATTACCGATGAGTATGCAAATATTTATTCAAAAAGATTTGCATACTGGAAGGATGCCGGGATAAAAATTACAGGACCTGCATCAAGAACTTTTACACTCATGTTCCTTGAAATGTGGAATGTTCAGAATAAAAAAGATGTCCCGTGTGAGAATTTTGAAAACTTTATTCCTAAAGAAGCGCAGCTTTGTCTTGAAAATCATACAGGGAAAGGGAAGGCTGGTCTTGTAATTCCGTATGGTGACGATGCTTACAACGGTGCAGATATCGGAGAAAATGTTTACCGGTATATTCTTCAAAATGCGACAAAGAATGTTTCGATAATGACACCTTATGTAATTATCGATGGCTCGATGATGGACACTCTTATTTTTGCTGCAAGCCGTGGCGTTAATGTTGAACTGATTGTACCGCACTATTATGATCACTTTATTTCGTTTTGCGTCGGAAGAACTTACATAAAAAATCTTATCGAAAACGGCGTAAAGGTTTATGCATATCAGTCAGGATTTATTCATTCAAAAGTTTTTATTGCTGATAATAAAATGGGAACAGTCGGATCGATAAACCTTGATTACAGAAGCTTCTATCATCACTTTGAATGCGGAACATTTCTTTACAGAACAAAATCGATTAAAGAAGCGCAGAAGGATTTTGATAAGACAAAGCTTGAGTGTAAAGAAATCACAGTTGAGAATTACAAGAAAATTCCGTGGTATGTAAGAACGACCGGATGGATTTTCAGAATCTTCGGGCCGTTGATGTAAAACGCGCGGTACAAGTCTGTTGGATGCTGAAAACCCAATGTTAGGAACGCTACCAGAGTTTTCGAAGAAAACTCGTGACGCGCGGTA
>CAJORB010000014.1:0-5714 GCA_905236565.1 uncultured Treponema sp.
ATGTCCTGCATTTTTGAAACACCAGATGAAAGGATGACAGGAATCTTTTCTTTTTGAGATGCTCTGTAGTCGCGGAGGGCTTCGAGCATTTTGTAATGATTTAACTCAGGCGAGGCAATTTTTATTGCGTCAGGCTGAATCGACAAAAGTTCCTCCAGGCTTTTTAAGCCGAAAGGGGAACATATGAATTTTTTTCCTTTTGAGTGGGTATAGTCGAGCAATTCTTTATAGAACGAAGGAGGGCATTCGAGTTCTTTAAATCTGTCGTAAAGAGGGATTTTTCCTGTCGGAAGGTCCACAAAGCCCGTTTTTGGGTGAAGGATTTCTGATGCATAGACCCATTGAAATTTGATGTAGTCAGTTCCGCTTTCTGAGGCTGCATCTACAAGTTTTTTTGCCTTTTCTATTGAACCTTCGTGAGAAGTACCGATTTCTGCTATAACCATGTTGAATTTATTATATAATGCTTTCGGTACAGTCTGCAACCGGGCAAAAAGGACAAAAAATGGTAAAAAAGGGTAAAAAAGGGTAGAAAAAAACGGTTTACAAGCCAAAATTCATAGGATATAATAATAGTAATATAAATAAAGTATCAAAAATGGAGTTAAAAGCATAAATGTCCGCAAAAAAATTAATGCTTGATTTACCTTTGAAGTTAATATTAACCGAAGAAGGTGCGTCAAATTTTATAAGCCATAAAAAAAATCTTAAAAGAATTAAACTTGCAGACAATATCGAAGAGTATGGTGTCTCATTAAATAAATTTTCACCTCAGTCGATTCAGAATATGCTGCTTCTCGAGTATGTTTCTAAAATCGAAATTTCCATGTCAGAATTTGTTTCTAAGCGTCAGGAAGTAATGGATCTTTCTAAACTGATTGTATATTCAGTTTTGTATAAACAGTTTGACAGAGAAATATTCCAGGCATTCATCGCATCTGACTGTGTACGCCGTCATAACCGTGCAAATCCTGCGCAGCTCATTGATGAAAAAACAAATATCGGCGAAATGAAATTAAGACAGATTCTTTCTACAAAGAATGGTTTGATTGAACAGACAAGAAAAGCAATTCTTGCTCCTATCTGGAAAGGAATCATGTCTAACAAAGATTATTCTCCAGAAGAAAAAAATGTTTATCTTTTGACTTCAGAAAAATTCATGAACAGACTTGGACTTTTAAACTGGTACATCATTACAAAATTCAGCAAGGACGAAAATTTTTCTGAAATGCTTTCTTCTATCAGAAGCCTTCTTACACGTTATATGGATAAATCAAAAGTTGCAGAATATATTTCTGTAATGGTTATGGAACTTGCGCTTAACAACGAAAACGCAAATATAAAGAAAGAAGCACAGCAGATGTACTCTGATCGTGATGATATCAATACTCTCGTTCTTGATCCTGATGTAAGACGAAAGATTGTACGCGAGCTTGAGTCAAAGCACGAGCAGGTATTCTTAAGCTGGAAGCTTGGTGGTGGTTCAAGTTCTATCGGTAAACAGGGAAGACTTCATATTACGCTTTACAACAAGGATGACGAGTTCCAGGAAGTAAAAGAGAACTTCGAAACTAAAGCAGCTGCAGATACAAATAAACGTTCGCTCGTTGACTTTTACAGGGAACTTCCTGAAGGTCAGGAAGGAACAGACCTTGGTATGTATTATCTTTCTTATCTTGATGATGCATGTAAGAAGGTTAACGTTAAATTTGAATCTCTCGTTAATCAGTTTAGTGCTTCTGGTTTGACAGTCATTAACCTTATTTTTAATTTCTAAAATGACAGAAAAAACGGCTGACATTTTTTTTAAGCGCCTCATTGTAAAGATAACTGTTCTTTTCTGTGCATTTTGTTTTTTTTCGTGTGCAAATAATGCGCCTGAGATTTCTTCTGTTGAAGCAAAAATCGTATATGATTTTGAATCAGAAGATGCAAAGCCTGTGCAGAAGCTTTCTTTTTTCCTTAATATGAACTCTGATGTAAGGCGCGTCGAAAACATTAATGTCTACAATGAAGAGACGGGATATAGATGGATTATAAATAATCCTCAGCTCATACAGAATGAAGGTTCAAGACAGTATGCAGGTTATACATATCTTACGGCGGCAGTTGCAGATAACGGCCTTATGCCGCAGGGAAAGTATACTGTATTTTATCTTGATTCGTGCGGTAAAGATTCTTTTGGATTTTTTAATGTTGAATATGACAGGGACGACGCAAAACTTACTGCAAAAAAACTTCTTGAAAAAAAGAATTTCGGTAAGTCAAGCGTAATGATAGCAGTTTACTCAAAAGAGTCGGACCTGCTTTTTTTCGACGCGCCGTTTGCAAGGCTCGGAGAAAGCGAAGACCTTGCATATAAGGAAGAAGTAGAAAAGAATTTTCCTGAGGCAGCATATTACAGGATTTTTTATAAATCAGAAAATATAATTTACATAATGCCAAAAATCGAAGTCGGACAGTAGGAAAAATATGCAGGACGAAAAAAACACAAAGCCCGGCGAAAATGTTGAAAAAAAAGATTTTAAATCGGGTCTTTACAGAACAATAAAAACATATGTTTTAAGACAGGGACGCCTTACTTCTGCACAGGAGAGAGATTACAATGAACTGTCGCCTGTTTACTGCATTCCGTTTAAACAGAAACTTATAGATTTTAAAACGGTTTTCGGCAACGATAATCCTGTCATAATCGAAATCGGTTTTGGTATGGGACAGGCTACGGTCGAAATTGCAAAGAACAATCCTGATATAAACTATCTTGGAATCGAAGTACATAAGCCTGGTGTCGGCGCCGTTTTGGGCGAAATAAAACGGCTTGAACTTAAAAACCTTTATATAGTTCAGTATGATGCCCTTGATGTTCTTGAGCAGATGATAAAAGATGAAAGCGTAAGCGGCTTTCATATATTCTTTGCAGATCCGTGGCCTAAAAAAAAGCACCACAAACGGCGCCTTGTCCAGCGGCCGCGCACGAACCTCTTTGAAAAAAAACTGGTTAAAGGCGGATACGTTTATTTTGTAACAGACTGGCAGGAATATGCAGATTTTGCACTCGAAGAACTTTCTGCAACAGAAGGTTTAAAAAATAAATATGAGGGTTTTGCAGAACATCAGACGTGGCGGCCGCTTACAAAGTTTGAAAAAAAAGGACTTAACGCAGACCATAAGATAAACGAACTCTTTTTTAAAAAAGTCTGATTTTTTATTTGAGGTGGGAAAATGGATTTATTTGATTTAGACGAAGCTGCAAAAATAAGTGACGGCAAAAAACGTATCGGCGAACTTGAAAAACTCATCGTAAAATATCAGAAATCATATTATGACGGCGAAAGCGAAATAAGCGACGCAGAATTTGATAAGCTCTGGGACGAGTTAAAGGCGCTCGATCCTTCAAATCCTGTTTTACAGAAAATCGGAGCCGATTCCGGAAACTTTGAAAAAGCCCGGCATGTAATGCCTATGGGAAGCCAGGAAAAGGCTGCAACTCCAGAGCAGTTTCTCGAATGGGCTCAAAAACATGTTTATCCTGAGTATCTTGTTGAATATAAACTTGACGGTGCTTCTCTTGAACTTCAGTACGAAAAAGGAATTCTTATAAGGGCAGTTACACGCGGCGACGGAACAATCGGCGACGATATAACCGACAATGCAAAAAAAATGCAGGGCGTTCAGGCCTCTCTTTACATCGATGGAAAAAAGCTTGACTTTACAGGCGGAATCCGAGGCGAAGTAATCATGACGCATGAAGTTCATCAGAAATATTTTTCTGATAAGGCAAACTGCAGGAATGCTGCAAATGGTCTTATGAAGCGTAAGGAAGCTAAGGGAACAGAACACTTAAAGCTCATTACTTACGATGCACTTTCGTCAGAAGGGAGCCAGCCTTTCTCTGATGAAGAAGAAAAAATGAAATGGCTTACAAAACTTGGATTTTTTACAAGCCCGCTTTACATCTGTAAGAATCCTCAGGAAGTAATTGATTACCGCGCTCACGTAATGGAAATAAGAAAAACACTTGAATATGATATCGATGGTCTTGTAATAAAAGAGCGCGTTATAAATTTTGAAGACGCAAGGCGAAACCGTCCTGACCACCAGATTGCGTTTAAGTTTTCACTTGAAGAAGCAATAAGCATTGTACGCGAAGTAGAGTGGAGTGAGTCGGGATCGACATATACTCCGGTTGCAATTTTTGATCCGGTTGAGCTTGCAGGCACAACGGTACAGAGGGCAAGCCTTGCAAATCCGGATACTTTAAGAAACCTTGGTGTGATGATAGGAAGCCATGTTGTTGTAGTAAAGCGCGGAGAAATCATTCCTAAAATTGAGCGCGTCGTTCATGAAGAAGATGAAAGCGGTTGCAGAGCGATTGAGTTTCCGAAAAGATGTAATTCATGCGGAACAGAACTCAAAGACTCTGGCTCGCGTCTTTACTGTCCAAACAAAGACTGTAAAAAAAGAATCCTTCACAGGATTTTTAAATGGATAGAATGTATTGACATACGCGACTTTGGAGAGGTACTTGTAAATGCTCTTTTTAACGATGGAGTTATTAAAAGCGTCTCTGATATTTACAGCCTTACGGTCGAAAAGCTTGTTCCGTATTTTGTAAACGAAGAAAGCCAGGAGAAAGTTAATAAAGGCGAAAAAGTTTCTCTGGGGGCACAGAAGGTTTTTAATTCGATTCAGTCTCACAGAAGCGTACGACTTGCAAGCTTTATAGCAGGCTTTGACATCGAGGGAATCGGTGAGACTATGGTCGATAAGCTTGTAGAAAGCGGTTTTAATTCGCTTGATAAAATCCTTGGCGCAAGCGCAGAAGATTTTGCAGGAGTCTACATGTTTGCAGACATAACCGCTGCAACTTTAAAAGAAGGACTTGTCGAAAACGAAAAAGAAATGCGCTATCTTTCTGATAACGGAATCATAAAAATTGAAAGCATCGAAGAAGGAAAACTTACAGGACTTTCTTTCTGTTTTACCGGAGAATTAAATTCTATGAAGAGGCAGGATGCGCAGGAACTTGTAAAGAAAAACGGTGGTTCTGTAAAAACATCTGTTACAAAAGATCTTACTTACCTTGTTACAAACGACACTTCAAGCGGTTCATCAAAAAACGTAAAGGCACAGAAACTTGGAATCTCGATTATCGACGAAAAACAGTTTCTTGCCCTTATTTAGCCTGTAGCGGCTGGAAAGTGAAATTGCAGAGAAAAGAATCAGGATCAAGACAAATGCTGTTAAGCCTTATTTCCCAGTGAAGGTGAGGACCTGTTGCAAAGCCTGTCTTTCCTGACAAAGCTACAAGCTGTCCTTTTTTAACGATGTCTCCTTCCTTACATTTTAATTCGCTCAAGTGATAATAAATGCTGTAAAGGCCCGGAAGGTGTTCTATTATAACGCTGTAACCGGTTACGATTCTCCAGCGTGCCATTACGACTTTTCCTGCACCGCATGCAATTATTTCTGAGCCTTCAGGAATGCCGTAATCAATGCCTGCATGGTAACTCGGAGATTTTTTCCCGTTATTGTAAACCAGGGTTCTTGTCTGCCCGAACTCAGAAGTGATTCTTGTTCCGGTTGTCGGTTTTATAAAGCCTGTAAGCTCGTAAACGCCTTTTTCATCGATTGTCTGGAGCGTTTCGTTTAAAATACGCGACTGCTCTTTTTTTTCTGGAGAAGGTTTTGAAACAAGGTCTGTAAGGCTGCTG
>CAJORB010000015.1:0-5623 GCA_905236565.1 uncultured Treponema sp.
ATCGCCCTGCCAGTCAAAATCATTGTCATCAACTACAACACATTTAGGAAAAAGTTCAATTTCGCGAGGCTCCTTAGAAGAAGACGGCATATTGTCTGTCTCAAGAACCGGCGAAGAAGCAAGATGCTTGTAAACCGAGCCTTCGCTCAAAGCCTTTGCATAAGGATCAAGAATGTATTTTGAAAAATCAAAACGAAGTCCCTTATGGATATCATGCGGACCGTCAATGCGGTAGAGATAAAGAGAACCTTTTTTTGCCTCGGGAATAAGAGCGTGCCAGATATCACCGGTCCTGTTTTTAGCCGGATCAAGTTCTGCAACGGCATAAGGTGTCTTAGAGTTATAATTTTCAAAAAAACAGATTAAGACCCTTACTGCATCACGCGAAAAAATGGCAAAATTTACACCGTTATCTGTTATCGTAGCCCCTAATCTATGCGGGTCTCCGCCAAGGACAGTTAAATTACTCATCTGAATAAACTCTTTTCTCGTTAAATTCTCTTAAAAACCGTATTAGAAATAATTTTAACCTATGAAGGTGGAATTGGCAAGCCTTAGGAAAAGTGTCAGGCAATATAAGGGTTAAAACTCCTTAAATCTGCAAAGCTGTATGCTGAACCATGTCCAAAAAAGCATTTTATATCGTCAGAAAAACCAGTTTTTTTTATTTTTTCTAAGCTTGAATAAATGTCCGCTTCGCTCCCGGTTGGCAGATCGGTTCGCCCGATACTTGGTCCGATAATCGTATCGCCCGTAAAAAGCATTTTTTCATCTGCAAAATAATACATGCAGCTTCCCTTTGTATGTCCCGGAGTATGAATCAATTCAAACTCAAAATCACCGATTTTATTTTTTCCTTCACCAAGCGGAACAAAATCACAGTCTGCAATATATGGAGCAGCCATTAAAACAGAGCCGTTTTTTCGCGGGTCTTTTGCAAGATCAATTTCTTCTTTGTAACAGTAAACTTTGATTTCAGGATATTTTTTAATAAGTTCATTTAATCCCATAATATGATCAAAGTGACAGTGAGTCTGAATTATAAACTGTACAGGCGGAACTGTTTTTAAATATTCTTCAATTTCCGGTTCGTAATACCCAGCATCAACTATAAAAGTTCCTCTTTCATCCGAGCATACAAATACATTACATGAAAAATATTCATTGCATACAAAAGTTTTTACTTTCATCGCATCACCTCAGACAGTCCACCATTCTTTTGGTTCTAAAACTTCAAATTTTTTCTCTTCTCCGGTCCACGGGTCTGTATATTCAAGAGTCCTCGCGTGAAGACACATTCTGTCAAAAGGATTTGTATGCGCACGATAATTTTTATCTCCTGCAATCGGATAACCTTTCGAAGCAAGATGTGCACGAATCTGATTTTTTCTTCCTGTATCAAGCTCGAGTTCAAAAACAGAGAACCGGCCGCTGCGCTTAACGATTTTAAAATGCGTGCGCGCAGGAATTTCGTTTTCGGTTTTTATCCCGACAGCGCGCACATCTTTACCGTGACCTGCACCCCGCGGCGTTCCGCGCTCTGCAACATATCCGACGTTATATGCGTTATATGAAAGGCTGTCATCAATAATTCCGCTGTCAGGAAGAATACCGTATTTAAAAAAGTTAGTCGGATTTTCTGCAAGCGCTACATACTTTCTGCTTTTTACCATTGAGTGCCATTTATCCATTATGATTTTCTGCGCGCGTTCGTTAGTCGCAAACATCATCACGCCCGAAGTGTCCCTGTCCAGCCTGTGAACAGCGAGCGGCCGGTATTTCTGGGAATACTCACCTTTTTTTCGTAATACCTGCTCTAAAATGTCCCGGGCTGTTTTTACCCGGCACCCTTCAAAAGGAACAGACAAAAGCCCTTCAGGTTTATCGATTATGATTATGTTTGAATCCTGATATAAAATTTCAATTCGTTTCATATTGGCAGCTTAATTTTGCATCATGTTCTAGTAGCACAGTCTAGTAGTGCGGCGGTTTTCTGTTCGGAATTTCTTCGTTCTGCATGAGGTCTTCAATTTTTTCTGTAAGCGCTTTGTTTACTGCAGTAAGCCTGTCAATTGTTTTAGTATGTTCAACTACAACTTCCTGAAGCTCTGCAGTAAACTCTTCGAGATACGCAATTTTTGTTTCGAGCGCGATAAAGCGCTCGTCAATTTCTTTTTCGCTCATTTATTTTTTTGCCTTTGATTTTGATGATGCTTTTTTCTGCGATTTTACTGCAGGTTTTGTGTTTATTCCGTCTTCTGGAAAATTAACATCAATCTTTGTATAAGGAATTTCAATTTTTGCTTCATCAAAAACTTTCTTGATTCCGATGTAAGCTGCATTTTTTGTAGCAAGAAAATCTGCGCTGTTAAACCAGACTGCAAGAACTAATTTAATTCCCGAGTCACCAAAACCATCAAACCACGCTGCAGGAGCAGGATCTTTTAAAACAGTTTTACAAAGCGCAGGAACTTTTTTAAGAGTTTCAAGAGCATATTCCATATCTGTATCGTAACTTACATAAACCGTAATGCAGATTCTGCGTCGCGGAAAGTAAGAAGTATTAAGCATGTTAGAATTGATTATCGTCGAGTTAGGAATTCTGATAAGCTGATTATCCAGCGTATGAATCTGAACAGAAAGCAGCCCGATTGTGTCAACAACACCTGTTTCACTTCCAACAGTGATAAGATCTCCCGGCTTCATAGTCTTTTCTGCAACGATAAAAATTCCGCTTATGATATTACTTACAGAAGTCTGAGCTGCAAAAGCTAAAGCAACACCGGCAACTCCCGCTGCTCCCCAGATGGCAGAAAGTTTAACACCAAACAGACTCAAGATATACATCACGACAATAAAGTAGTACGCATACTGAACGATTTTAAGAACGCCGACTGCTTTCTGTGGAGAAAGTTTTTCTGGCGGAACCTTTTTAATTGCACGCATGCATAATTTATAAATTATAAAAAGTGCAAGAAGAATTAAAAGCGCTCCGACAACTTTAAACAAATTATCCCAGGTTATAAATCCTTTTACCCAGGTAAAAAAATCTCCTGCAGTTTTTGCAACATTTTCAACAGCGGCGTGTCCGACATCAGACACACTCTGAATTACAACTTCACCTTCTTCTGCAGCATTTTCTACAGCTTCTTCATTCATAAAATCCTCCGTTAAATGCCGTTAAGTCTTCGCAAATTAAAACACTTTGCTAAACTTATTCAGCATTTTCATTATGTTTACATAAATCATTTATAATACATTCATCACACTTTGCATTTCGCGCAGTGCAGACATATCTTCCATGTAATAATAACCAATGATGTGCATTTTTTAAATACTTTTTCGGAATCCTTTCTAAAAGATTTTTTTCTATTTCAATCGGAGTTGTTCCGTTTACAAGACCAATTTTTGGACTTATGCGCATTAAATGAGTATCAACCGGCATCGTCGGCTCACCAAAAATTACATTTAAAACAACATTCGCCGTTTTTCTTCCAACACCAGGAAGGCTTTCAAGCTCTTCTCTTGTCGACGGCACTTTTGAGTTGAATTTACTCAAAAGAATTTTGCTTAGTTCAATTATATTATGCGCTTTGTTTTTATAAAGACCGATTGAACGTATATAAGTGATTAATTTTTTTTCACCAAGCTCAATCATTTTTTTTGGCGTTGACGCAACTTTAAATAATTCTTTTGTTGCAATATTAACACTTTTATCTGTTGCCTGCGCACTTAACACGACTGCGACTAAAAGCGTATACGGATTTTTATAATCGAGCTCAGATGCAGGCTCAGGATTCTGCTTTTTTAATCGTTCAAAAACCGTAACGACTTCTTTATCCGATAAAAGTGTCAACCTTAAAATCCTCTTATGCGGCAAGAACATTTACAACTTCTGCAGCTTTCAGCGTGGACTGCAAATATTATAACCTTCCTTGCCGCATAATTTTATTTTATCTCAGAAAGAATTTCTTTTGTCTTGTCTGTTTTTTCCCAGGTAAATTCTTTGCGGCCAAAGTGTCCGTAAGCTGCAGTATTTGAATAAACCGGTTTCTTTAAATCCAGAGTTTCAATAATTCCTGCCGGTGTGCAGTCAAAAACTTTTCCTACAACTTTACTCAAAACCGCATCAGAAACTTTTCCCGTTCCGAAAGTATTTACCATAATCGAAACCGGGAACGGAACACCGATTGCATATGCAAGCTGAACTTCACATCTGTCTGCAAGCTTTGAAGCAACAATATTCTTTGCAATATAACGTGCCATGTAAGCTGCCGAACGGTCAACTTTAGAAGGATCTTTCCCAGAGAAAGCTCCTCCTCCATGACGACCCATTCCGCCGTAAGTATCTACAATAATTTTGCGTCCGGTAAGGCCTGCATCTCCATGAGGGCCACCTACAACAAATTTTCCTGTAGGATTGATAAAATATTTTGTCTTGTTATCAAGAAGACCAGTCGGTTCTAAAACAGGCTTTATAACTTTAGAAATCAAATCATCTTCTATCTGAGCATGAGTAACATCAGGATTATGCTGATGAGAAATTACGATTGTATCAATGCGCACAGGTTTGTTTCCATCGTATTCAATTGTAACCTGGCTTTTTGCATCAGGTCTCATCCATGCAATCTTTCCGCTTTTTCTTAAAGCTGCTGCTTCGCGAAGAAGTTTATGAGAAAACATAATAGGCGCCGGCATCAATTCTTTTGTTTCATTGCAGGCAAAACCAAACATCATTCCCTGATCTCCGGCTCCCTGCTTACCTTTATATTTTTTGAGGCCCTTACCTACAACACCCTGGTTAATATCAGGTGACTGAGAATGTATCGCGTTGAATACAGCCATAGACTTATAATCAAGTCCAAAATCTGCATCTGTATAACCGATTTTTTTTGCTACATCGCGGGCAATTTCCTGCACATTAAGTTCTTTAAAATTAGTCGTGAGTTCTCCACCGACAAGAACAAATCCAGTAGAAGTAAAACATTCACATGCAACGTGACTTTCTGGATCTTTTGCAAGACATGCATCTAAAACCGCATCCGAAATTTGATCACACACCTTATCAGGGTGTCCTTCACTTACAGATTCCGAAGTGAATAAGTAATTTTTTTTGTCCATAAAATGGCCTCTTTGAGCGACAGTAAAATCGCTATATAAATTCAATTTAACCTGCCAGGCAGATTAAGCGATAATCCCACTGTACTTATCGCACATTTTATAGTATATTAATAAGAGGTTTTAGGCAATCTAAATAATAGGAGTTTTATCATGGCTTTAAAAAAGACTTTTTCTAAGGATATGAAAAAGTGCACAGTCACTTTTACAGTTTCAAAAGAAGCAGCAGGTGAAGCAAAGACCATCAATATCGCAGGCGATTTTAACAGCTGGAGCAGCACAGATACAGCATTAAAGCAGGCAAAGGACGGCTCATTTTCTGTAAAACTCACACTTGATGCTGGAAGAGAATATCAGTTCCGCTACCTGATTGACGGCCACAAATGGGAAAACGACTGGAACGCAGACAAATATGTTCCGGCTCCATACTCAAACGCAGAAAACTCAGTAGTTATCACATCTAAATAATCTAAGCTGAATTTACTCAAACAAGCTAAAACGGCCC
>CAJORB010000016.1:0-17460 GCA_905236565.1 uncultured Treponema sp.
GGAAGTCAAGCTCTCTAACGCCGATGATACTGCTTAATTGTGGGAAAGTAGGTAGCTGCCAGGCTTTTTTTTGTCCGCGTGACTTGATGCATTTACGATGTTAGGCAAGCTGCCAGGCTTTTTTTTGTTTAAATCTTGGGGCGCGGTGTGTGTGTTTCGAGATTGATTTTTATTTATTGGAATTATATGAAATTTGATGGACTTATACTTGACGTAGACGGAACAATATGGAATACGACATCGATTGTCGCAAAGGCATGGAATATCGCGATCGAAAAGAATTTCCCCTCTGTTAAGCGTGTTACAGCAGAAATATTAAAGGGCCAGTTTGGAAAAACAATGGATGTAATTGCAGATAATCTTTTCCCGGAACTTTCAAGGGAACAGAAGGATTATTTAATTCAGCGTTGTGCAGACGAAGAACAGAAGGTTCTTCTTGAAAACGAAGAGGATATAGCTTATCCATCAGCGCGGAAAACAATAGAAGAAATTTCAAAAAAAATACCGGTATTTATTGTAAGTAACTGCCAGTCAGGTTATATCGAAGTCGTAATAGAAAAAAACAGACTTGAAAATTTTATAAGTGATTTTGAGTGTTTTGGAAATACAGGCTTAGAAAAATCAGAAAACATTAACCTTGTAATCAGACGGAACAATTTAAAATCTCCTGTATATGTCGGAGACACTCAGGGCGATTTTGAAGCATGTGAGCAGTTAAAAATTCCATTTATATGGGCTTCTTATGGATTTGGTAAAGTAGACCAGAACAGATGTTTTAAGACAATCAGCAATTTTGGAGAATTAAAAAATATAATTCTTTAATCTGCTTTTTTTTATTACAGAAAAGCGTTATAATTATTGCATAGAAAGAATATTTTGGGAGGAATGTTTTGAGTACGGGCGATATAAAATATAAATTTTTACATACACTCTGGTTTTTATTCTGTTCTGTAGTCGTTTTATTTACAGAAAACTTCATACTCTTAAAAAGTGTTCTGACGTTTGGAGCAATATTCTTTATCCAGGTATGTCTTATTGCGGCGACTATTTATATAAACATTCATCCGGATCTTGTAAATAAAATTAAAAATCCAAAGCTTCATCACTGTGCTGGTGGTCTATTCCTTCTTAATATTTTCCTTTTCACGACAGTCATTTCAATCTGTGTTTTCATTTACGGTTCATACGGACTAAGGTTAAAAACGGTATCACGCTATGAGTCAAACTTTTTTGCAAGCGTTCATTTTTACGGCGTAAAAAATCTTCTCTGGATTTTCTTTGTTGAGTTTGCAATTTTCTGGAACGGAATCATTCGCGTTTACATTTATTCAAAACAGCTAGGAATTAAACTAAGAATTATAGGGGCTGTATGCGGACTTATTCCGGTTGTGCATCTCGTTGTCCTTTTTAAGATTATAAAAATCGTTAATTATGAAGTTCAGCTTGAAAGTTCAAAAGAAGAGCTGAATGAATCAAGAAAGGATCAGAAAATCTGCGCAACAAAATATCCTGTCGTAATGATACACGGAATTTTCTTTCGCGACTTTAAATACTTTAATTACTGGGGACGCATTCCTGTTGAACTTGAAAAAAACGGAGCAAGTGTTTATTACGGAAATCATGAATCTGCCGCTCCTGTTGAAAAATCTGCAGAGCAGCTTGCTCAGAGAATAAAAGAAATTCTTAAAGAAACCGGAGCAGAAAAAGTAAATATCATTGCACATTCTAAAGGTGGACTTGACAGCCGCTACATGATTTCTAAATGTGGCATGGAGAAATATGTTGCAAGTCTTACAACTATTAATACTCCGCACAGAGGATGTGAATTTGCAGATTATCTTTTAAATAAAATTCCAGAAGCACAGGTAAAGATGGTTGCGTCTGTTTACAACAATACTCTTAAAAATCTCGGTGATAAAAATCCTGATTTTGTTGAATCTGTAAAAGATCTTACTGCATCTGCATGTGAAGAGTTTAACGAAAATGTTAAGGATAAGAGCGAAGTTTACTATCAGAGCGTCGGTTCAAAATTAAATATTCCTCAAGGCGGACAGTTCCCGCTTAACTATTCATACAGGCTTGTAAAAGAATTTGACGGGCCTAATGATGGTCTTGTAGGTGAGCGTTCATTTAAATGGGGAACAAAATATACCTTCCTTACGGTAAAGGGAGTGCGTGGAATTTCGCACGGAGACATGATTGATCTTAACCGTGAAAACATTCCTGGTTTTGATGTACGTGAATTTTATGTTCAGCTGGTGGCAGGCTTAAAGGAGCGCGGCCTTTAAATCTTCGAGGGCTTTTACAGCAGAGCCTGATTTTACTACGGCCTGTTCTGATTTATCTATGTCTTTCATATCCGCATCAAGAATCGTCTCAATGTATTCGTCTGCCTCAAATTTGATTTCTGCACGGTCAAGAATCTGTACTGCAAGTTTTGCCATTTTTACGGCATAGACTTCTTTTAGCCCGAGAAGAACGTACAAAAAAGAGGCCGCGCGACCTGCAATTCTGTCGCATATTGAATAATCTGTAAAATCTTTTTCGCCCTCTGCAAGTTTTATGAGGGGAGTAAGAGCGTGTTCCGTGCTTTTTATGATATCATCGCCCTTTACGAGAACGAATGTGCAGTTTTCCTGATAAAATATTTCTTTTGCTTTTTCAAGATCGGTCATACGGCGAGTATATAAAATTTTTAAAATAAATTCCACCTGTGAAAAAAATGTAAAAATCGTGCTCCAGGCTGAATTGAACAAAGGAACATTATTCCATTTTTATTTGTTTTCTGATAGAATAAACTATCATGTCTGAATTTAATGTTAAGGAAATAGATAAATCTGAAAAACCGAACGGGGGAAGTTTTTTACAGACTCCATTCTGGTGCTCTTTTAAAGCCCGCCACGGATGGACTTACCGCCGCTTTTTTATCGAAGAAAATGAAAATAAAGATGGAAAGGAATGTGCCGTATTAAACAGAAATTTCTGTAAGGGATTTTTCTCGATTGCGTATATTCCGCTTTTTCCAAAGCTTAAAAATCCGACAGAAGATTTTGTAATTCAGCTTTGTAAGACGGCAGAAGCTTTAAAGCCTTATCTTCCCAAAAACACGATTGCATTAAAATTTGATCCGGATATTATTTTTGATACTCCGGAACTTCGTGATGAATTTAATAAAAATGCCGCTGTTGTTTCTGAAAAAAAACATCTTAATATAAAGAAGAACAGGGTTGATATTCAGCCGCCTGACAGCACTCAGGTAGATTTAACATGTTCTGTTGATGAAATTCTTGAAAAAATGCACTCCAAATGGAGATATAATATCCGTCTTAGCCAGAGAAAGGGTGTTACAGTAAAAAAATATACTGGAAGCAGTGTAAACTTGTCTGAAAAAGTAGACAAGTTTTATGAACTTACAAAGGAAACTAATGCCCGTGACGGAAACTCAAGCCACGCAAAGTCATATTATCTTGATCTATTAAAATATTCATCAGAACAGATAAGTGCAGGAAATGATTGTCCGCTTGTTACACTTTATATTGCAGAACATGAAGGAGAAGAGATTGCTTCGATTATGACGCTTTTTTCTCATGATGAAGCAATTTATCTTTATGGTGCAAGTTCAAACAAAAAAAGAAATTTAATGCCTAATCATCTTTTGCAGTGGACTGCAATGCAGGATGCAAAGGAATACGGTTCTAAATATTACGATATGTATGGAATGCCGCCTGAAGGAAAAAATGAAAATCATCCGATGCACGGGCTTTATATGTTTAAGGCAAATTTCGGCGGAAAAAACATTCACCGTGCGGGCACTTATGATGTTCCGCTTAAAAAATCTGTATATGCACTTTTTATTCTGGCAGAAAAAATGAGGGCTTTCTGGCATAAAGTCATTCTTAAAAAAATCAGGGGTCGCTAAATGAACATGGAAGCTTTTATTCTTGGCTGCGGCGGAATGCAGCCCTTGCCTTACAGACATCTGTGTTCTGTTCTTCTGCGCCGTGATGGAGACCTTTTTTTGTTTGACGGTGGAGAAGGAACTCAGGTTTCGCTTAAGCGCCTTAACTTAAAATGGAAAAAGATTAACGCAATTTTCGTTTCTCATACGCACGCAGACCATGTAACAGGGCTTCCGGGCATTATGATGCTTTCAAGCCAGGTGGACAGAACAGAGCCTCTTTACATTTACGGGCCGCCGAAAATTGCTGAATACATCGAAACAAGCCGCAAGGTTTTAGATATGTACATTAATTATCCTGTAATCGTAAAAGAAATTACGGCGCCTTGTGTTGTTCACGAAGAAAAGGATTTTATAATAAGGGCTTTTCCTTTAAACCATACGAAAGTCTGCGTAGGCTATGCGCTTGAAGAAAAAGACAGACCCGGAGAATTTAATCCGGAAAAAGCAAAGGAGCTTAATGTTCCATGCGGACCTTTGTGGTCAAAACTTCAGAATGGCGAAACCGTACAGTCTCTTGACGGAAAAGACGTAAAACCCGAAGAGGTTCTCGGAAAGCCGCGTAAGGGAAGAAAATTTTCTTACGTTACTGATACTCTTTATCTTGATTCGATTGCAGAAGAAGTAAAGAACTCTGATCTTCTTGTCTGTGAAGCAATGTTTGAAAACGCTCTTTTAGACCAGGCAAAAGAAAAAAAACATATGACCGCGACTCAGGCTGCAACGATTGCGCGCGACAGTAATTCTAAAAAAATGGCGATGATTCATTACAGTCCGCGTTACACAGACAGGGAACTTGTTGTTTTAGAAAAAGAAGCACAGGAGATTTATCCTGGTGCAATTCTTTCAAAGGACAGAATGCATTTTGAAATTCCGTTTGAGGATTAAATGATCGAACTTGTTGATTTTACAAAAGAGTATAAAACTTTTTTTAATCAGAAAAAAACAGCCGCACACAATGTTTCGTTTGTTGCAAAACCAAAGTCGATAACCGGGCTTTTAGGTCCGAACGGTGCCGGTAAAACGACAGTAATAAAGGCAATTTGTTCGATTCACTATGCAACATCAGGCAGCGTATATATTTATGACAGCAATAAAAATAAATTTGATGCAGCCTTACAGGTCGAAAGAGCAAAGCGTCTTATCGGTTACGTAAGTGAAAATCCTCATCTTTATAGAAATTATTCTGTGCTCGAATATTTAAAAATGACTCAGGAAATATGGAACTGCACTGACGGGGAAACTCTTAGAAAAGTAATTGAAATGTTTGGCCTTGGAGATGTTCTTAAACAGAAAATCTCTACACTTTCAAAGGGTTTTTGTCAGAGGGTAAACTTTGCCGCAAGTCTTATTCATGACCCCGAGGTTCTTGTGCTTGATGAACCTGCAAGCGGTCTTGACCCTAACCAGATTATCGAAACCAGGAAAATAATAAAAAAACTTGCAGCGACAAAAACAGTTTTATTATCAACTCACATAATGAGTGAGGCAGAAAGTCTGTGTGATGATGTTGTAATTATGAGTGAAGGAAAAGTTCTTGCTTCGGATTCTGTAGAAAATATAAAGAAAAAAACAAAATCAAAGAATCTTGAACAGGCTTATATAAACCTTACGAAAGGAGATAGAAAATGAAAATAAAATTTCCTCTCGTAAAAAAAGATCTTTTAACTCATGTAAGTATTGCATGTATATCAGCTCTTCTGCTTTTTATTACTGCTTTCGTTCAGTTTTTTGGTTTTCAGAGGTTTTTTATAGCAGGATTCGGCTCAAGCGATTTATCTTCGCTTTTTTCTCTTGTTCCGTATGTATACAGTCTTATAATTCCTCTTCTTGTTTTAATATGCTCTGACAGCAGTGTAGAAGATTTCTTTCCATTTTCGAGTTTTAAAATAATTGCTTCAAAACTTGCATCCATTTTTATTCTGGTAGTTTTTATTACGATTCCGCTTTTTGTAATTCCTGCCTGCGTAAATATTTTTGGTAAAGTTGAATCTGCCCAGGTGATTACAGGCTTTCTGGGCCTTGCACTTTATGCTTTTACTGCCATTTCGTTCTGTCTTTTATTAAACGAGATTTTTTCTGTTAAACCGCTTTTTCTTTCGGTAAGTATTGTTTTTCTCCTTGTAATAAATTCTTTGGGAATTGTTCCGTACTACGCAAGCTGCAATAATTTTTTTACTTCTTTATTTAACTTTGTCTGCTTTACTTACCATTTTGATTCTTTTAAAAAAGGAATCGTTGATACAAGGGATTTGTTTTTCTATCTTATATCTGCTTCCGTCTTTATACTTCTTGCATGCTATGCAGATGAAAAAAAGCGCGGAAGGATTTTTTCTAAGGGAAGGTTAAAAAATTATTGCAGTCTGCTTGTATTGATTACGATATTCGCATTTTTAGACAGTTCAAGGCTGTATACGCGCCTTGATTTTACTAAGGACAAGCAGTTTTCGGTTTCTAAATATACGAAAAAAACGCTTTCGAGTGTTTCTGACCCGGTTTTAATTACATATTACAGGTCTAAGGAACTTGTAAGTCGCTATCCTCAGGTTAATGACGTTTATGATTATTTGAAAATCTGTGCCAAAGAAAATAAAAAGATTTCGCTTAAGCTTGCAGATGCAAATAAGGATGAAAACCAGAAGATTCTTGAACTTTTAAATGTAATGCCGCAGCAGATTCAGAATGTAAATAATAATAAAACTGAATTTGTTAAAGTATATTCAGCAATTGTAATTGAATATAAGGGCAGAAAGGAAGTCCTCCCGTTTGTACTTTCTACGGCTTCTCTTGAATTTGAACTTAACATGAGGTTTGACTCGCTTATAAATAATAAAAGGCTTTCTGTTTATATTCTGGCAGGAAACGAATATGTTTCGGATGATTACAATTATCTTGAGCTTTTGTTAAAGAATTCTAATATAGAAGTCTATCCTCTTGCAAAGCAGTCGCTTCCTTATATCGAAGATCAGCTTGAAAATTCGATTCCGCTTATTTTATTCGGAACGTCAAAACTTTCTCCTGATGAAGCACGCGTAATTGAAAATTTCATTCTTAGAGGCGGGAAAGCATTTATAGCAACTTCGCAGTATAAGGTTAATATAGATTCTGACTGGTCGATTACAAAAAATGCAGACGATAACTTTATTCCGGTTCTTGAAAAATGGGGAGTTAAGTTTGAAGATAAGATTGCAAATGACCTTTCCAATGTAAGAACGAGTTTCATTTCTTCTTCTGTTCATCCTGACGCGATAAATGAAACAAACCAGTATGAAAATATAAATTATCCTCAGTGGATTTCTCTTTTGCCTCAGAAAAATATTCCGGATGGAATTACAATGTTCTGGGCAAGTCCGATTAAAGCCGGTGCAGGAGTTGAACCTCTTTTTTCTACGTCAAATATGAGCTGGACTGTAAAAGAATCAAAGATTGCACCGGATACAGGACTCTTTATTACAAATCCGTTCTATGTAGAAAAATCTGCAATTGAAGATCCGCTTTTTACAAAGGAACAATCGGTATTGGGCGTAAGGCTTAAAAATGCGCTTACAGGTATTTATAATTTCGGAACAAATGAAAATCCTGAAGTCATAGTACTTTCTGACCAGTATTTTGCATTAAATCTTCTTCTTGAACTTTCCGGAGGAGAAACGGGAGATTTCAGGAATCTGGATTTTATAATTTCTTCTGTTCTTGATCTTGCAGGTCAGACTGAACTTAAAAAAATGAAAGGCGGGGGAGTAAGAAATTCATCTCTTTATAAAATTACTGATCCGCTTGAATATTTAAAAGCTGTCAGAAAAGTAATAATATGGGGATTTTTTGTTTCGGTATTTTTTATCATTGCAGCCGCCGTAGTATTGAATATCATCAGGAAAAAACAGAATGAAAAAATTTAACGACAGAATCCTTTTTGTTTTATTAACTGTACTTTTTTCTCTTGTAATTCTCTTTGCGCATTCATTTTTGAAAAATACAGGCATAAAAAAAATAAATTCAAGGCAGTCTGCACTTTTAAATCCAAAATATAATATTACAGAGTTTACTCTTTCTTCTCCAGATAATAGAATATTAAGGGCAAAAAATATTGACGGAATCTGGGGCGCAGAACTTTATGATGGGAATGAAAGCCTGTATTTTCTGATGGACACGTCCTTTGTAAATAATTTTATTCTTTTCTGTCAGAAGGTAAGTGATTTTAACGTTATATCAGAATCCGGTGTTTCAAAAAAGGAGCTTAACGCATACTATCTTGATGATAAAAACTCTGTATGTCTTTCTTTCTCTGATAATAATGGGAATACGGTTTCTAAAATTCATTTCGGTGCATTAAATCAGACGATGGATAAGATATTTTTCAGGACAGAAAAGAATTTTACGGTATATTCGATGGATTCAAAAATAGAAGCCTATCTTGATACAGACAGTTCTACGTGGTGCGATAAAAATATGATTCCTAAATGCCTTTATAAAAATAAGGCAGACACGGATGTTATCCTTTCTGGTAAAAAAATCAGTTCACTGAGGTTTTCTAAGATTGTTTCCAGAAACAGAGTAGATTTTGCGATGGCGTCAGGGATTCCTTATAGAATTACTGATGGAAGCGGTACGACATATATATATTATTTCTCTGCTGCCACTGTAGACGGTGAAGACTGCTATGTCTATAACTTTCTTGTAAAGCCCTCAATACTTTTTACGCCTGCCCAGAAAGATTTTATTTCAAAGCTTAACGGTCTTTACTGCATAAGTGAATGGACTTTTAAGCTTTTAGATAGTACATCAGAATAAATATTGTAATATTATAGAAAAAGTGGCTTATCGTTCCTGTAAGGATGGTCTTATTCTTTACGGCAAAAAAGCGCAGTGTGATTCCCGAAAGGAAAGCATTTATGACAGCCGGAACTCCAAGATAAATATGTGAAAAAGCAAAAACTGAGACTGAGATGAATTCAGCCAGGAAACAGGCGTTTATTTTTTCTGTAAAAAGAGCGAGCGTTGAAGGAAGATAGAGTCTGTAAACGGTTTCTTCGCAGAATGCAGATATGAGAAAGCATGTGATGATAGAAATCCACAGCGGTGCATTCATATCTGAAAGGTTTATGGAGTAGGGAGGCTTTATTTTAAGCGCAATCGTTATTACAGACATGATTGTTCCGGTAACCATCAGGATTCCATAGCATAGGATTCCGCTTCCTGCCTGCATTAAAATATCAATTTTTTTTACAGATTTGATTTGATTTTTAGTAAATTCGTGCCGATAATATATAAGGAGACTTATCGCCAGAAAAACAAGCCTTAAAAAGGTGAGTGAAAAGTTTGAATTTTGTATTTCAGAAACCGGCTTTGCAAAAAACGGCGGAATTACGAAAACTGCGCATACCAGAAGGAATTCTAGATACAAAAGGAACTTTTTCATGTATTATAGTATTATAAGTTTGAGGTAATTTTGCAAGTAGCTGTTGTTTTAGGTATTACATTTTTAATTGTTCTCATCGTGGTAAGAATTTTAAGGCTTTTCAGTGGAAAAATAAAGTTTTATGCTGCAGGCCTTGACCAGAAGTTTTCTATGCCGGAAATTGCTTCGCTCTGGAATCTTGCAAGACTATGTGATCTTGAAGAACCAATAAGCCTTTATTATTCTGTTCCGGCTTTATCAAGATGTATAACACACATAATCGAAGACGCTCAGGACAAGGGAATCCAGGATACGCCGAAAGTTCAGGAATTTCTTTCTAAACTTTATAAATACCGTACTAAAATCGAGATTGATTCTTCCCAGAAAAAAGGACTTGAATCTACAAAAGACCTTGATAAGGGACAGAAGCTTCGTGTAATTTTTCCTGGAAAGGGACTTCATGAATCAGAAATCATCAACAGCGGCCGTGATCTTGTAATCAAGCTTCCGACTCAAAAGGGAATCATCAAATACAAGGGTGATGAATGGGAAAACCAGGATATAAGCGTATACCTCTGGAGAAAGGGGGACGCAAACTATGTATTTGATTCGCGTGTTTTGAGTGCAGGTGTATTTAACGGTCAGTCTGCGCTTTTTATAACTCATTCAGATAAAATGCTTAGGGCACAGAAAAGACGTTCTGTAAGGTGTGAGTGTCATGTTCCGGCCCAGCTTTACATAATAAAGGAAAAGATAATTAACTATTCAACTGTAGAGACTGCACCGGGATACCGTTGTATTCTTGAAGATATTTCAGAAGATGGTGCAATGATAAGAATCGGTGGTAAGGCCGTTTCGAACATTCAGATTAAGCTGCAGTTTGAGCTTGAAGAAACATTTATCCTTATGTTTGGTATCATAAAGGCAGTTGAATACAATGCAGAAATAAACCAGTCGCGCGTACATTTTGAGTGTACTCATATTGAACCGACTATGAAAAACTTTATTCTGAGTTTTGTCTATAAAGTTCTTCCTGAAAAACAGAAAGAGATTTTTGAAGCCATCCAGGAAACAGAAAATGATGCAAAGGAAATGGGAGATTCTCCTGACGATGTATCTTCTGAACAGAATGATGGTTTAAATCAGGAAGCTAAGGTAAGTGAAATTTTGACCGAAAACCTTAAGGCTGCTTCTCAGGATAATAGTTCTGAACCCGAGATTGATTTTCCGGTATCAGAAGATTTATAATCTAAGATTATGGAGGTCCGGAATGAAAAAGACATTAAGCATACTTACTGTAGCATTTATGACATTTCTGGCTGCTGCTCAAAGTAAAAAAACTGATCCGGAAGTAAAATTTATAAAGGGAAATATTCAGGATAAAATCGCAAGCGTAAAAGACGCAGATAGAGAACAGGCTTCGAAAATGTCTGTAAAGGCTGTAAGTTTTGTCCTTGAAAACATGCATATCATTCCTGATGACAGAGATCTTTCGGGGCTTGCAATTGCCGCTGTTATGACTTACCCGGAATCAGAATTTGTTTCTAACCCTGAAGATTCAATTAATAAACTCGGTGCAATATATTACGGATTTAAGGACAGTAACGTAAGAATAAGTGTCCTTGATAAATTTGAACTTTTTGCCAAAAAATCAAATGCAAAGGAAATTGTTGCATTCATAAATACATATCTTGAAGCTGCAAAAGATGATAAAACTCAGGCGACAGAAGTAGAACGCAAGGCAATTCAGGTTGTTTCTTCAATTGGGGATAATGATTCGTTCAGGATTCTGTATTCGAGCTTAAAGAACAAGACATGGCCTAAACTTGAAAAACCGCTTGTTGAGTCGCTTTCTAATCTCGCAGAAAAGTCGCTTCGGGAACTTATAATTACTATTGATAAATCTGATTTTGCAGAAATGCAGCTTATTTTTGAGATTTTCGTGAATAATGATAAAATTTCTTCATCAATTCGCGCAGAAATAGCGGAAAATCTTCTAAAAAAAACTATGATAATCATAGGGGATTCTGCATCGGTAACAAAAGAAATTTCACAGTTTCTGCTTGCCAACTGTAAGATTCTTGCAGACAACAACTGGACTAGAAGTTCGGCCCTGATGATTTCGTATTTTGATGTAGCAAAAAGTCAGTTTGATGCAGGCTTTATATCTGAAGCCGAATTTGCAAACGTAATTAAATACATTGAAATTCTTTCGTCAAAAGATTCTGTAAAGATTTTTGTTGATTACCTGGGAGACCTTAACATGGAGATGAACAAAGGAAATCTCCCTGCATTAACTGTCGTTTCTGCAGTAATCCAAGCACTTGGAGACCTGGGTGACAAATCTTCTTTTGATTGTCTTTTGTATACGACTTATTTAAATTATCCTGAAAGTATTGTTACTCAGGCTCGAAATGCTCTTTCGAGTCTAAAATGGTAGAAGGAAAACAAAGTCAATTAGTTATTTTATGCGCCGTTGTGGTTGCATTTTTACTTTACTCAAAAATCGTTCCGCTGCCGGAGTCTTCGTTTGTTCCGGCAGTTGACGAAAAACAGATTCATCTGGTTTCTGGAAAAGTAGTTTCAAATCCTGTAAAGTCATCAGAAAAATATTATTCGGTTAAAATCGATGTGGACTATGCACAGGCACGGGATAAAACCGTTTTTTTCTCAGGCGGAATTGCAACGGTTTTGATGGAAACTTCTCTTGTCGAAGCGCTCTATCCTGACAGGCTTTATTCCCGTATCGAAAAAAAAACTTCTCATGCTTATCTTATCGAACGCGGGGCAAAAATTAAATTTAATCTTAACTATATAAAAACTGATGAAAAAGTTTTTTTAATATGCACCGATTTAATCTCGTGCAGTTTTGATGAAAACTTTTCTGGAAGATTTGAAAGAATGAGGGCGCTTTGTAGAATTCAGTTTAAAAGACTGATGTCTGCATGGGGGAAAGCAGGTGGTCTTGTTCTTGCGCTTTTATCCGGATCAAAAGAATATCTTGACCAGTCGATGAACACACTTTTTAAAATGTCAGGGCTTTCTCATATCCTTGCGCTTTCTGGAATGCATCTTTCGATTATCTCTGGCTTTACAGGTCTTTTTGTTTCTAAAAGTCTTTTAAAAAAACTCTGGACTGTGATGCAGCTTATTCTGATTTTTATTTTTGTCTGGTTTGCAGGACTTTCTGCATCTTTACTTCGTGCGCTCATAAGCTGTGTCATCCTTACTTTTTGCAAACTTTTTAATATAAGAGAAAGAAGCGGAATTTACGTTTTATGTCTTACATTTCTTGTTCATGTTGCTGTGCGTGCGCAGGATGTTTTTGCGGTTAGTTTTCTTTTGTCTTACGGAGCTTTATGCGGAATTTTATTAATAAGCCCTGCGCTAAATAAAATCTTTTCTGGCTTTGTTCCTGACAGAATATGTTCGTCGCTTACTTCTTCTGTCGGAGCAGTTTCTTTTACAGCTCCTGTTTCTCTTCGTCTTTTTGGATTTATAAGTCCTGCCGGAATTGTTTCTACGATGTTTGTTTCGCCTTTGATTACGGCTTTTTTATATCTTTCGATAATTTTTATGGGTTTAAGTTTTATTTTTCCTTTTTCTGTAAAAATCGCAGCATTTGTAATGAACTTTATATATGAGGTTATAAAATCAGTCGTTTCGTTCTGGAATTTTATTCCTGTGATACAGTTTTAAGTTCCTTTGTGCAGTACTTTTTTTTAAGAATTTTCTTATATTTGAATTTTAAAAATATATGATATAATCAAAACTATATAATTTATGTAAAAGAGGAGTGCGATGAACCTTTATCACATAAACTGGCTTTTTGAAGAGCTTGGTAAACTTGAAAAAGAAAAAGTCATTACGCAAACTGCTTCTGATAAGATAAAGTCTTATTACGAAAAGAAAATTGAAGAACAGAAACAACAGGAACAGAGAATGCTTGAGGAAAAGAAAAAGAAAAATATTCCTGTTTCCATGGTTCTTTCTATCATTGCAGCTCTTCTTGTTGCAGGCGGAATCATTTCTATTATCGCATATAACTGGGCTTCAATTTCAAGGGTAGCAAAAACTGCAGCTGCCTTTGTGATTATGTTTACGACACCGGCTATATATGCGTTCATGAAATTTAAGTTAAAAAAGGATATCTCTGTCCGTATCAACGAAGTTATAAGTATTTTATGGAGCATTCTTTTTGGTGCGGGAATTAGTTTTATAAGCCAGATTTACAGGCTGCCTTCAAACCCTGCGCTGTTCTTTCTTGTCTGGGCAGTTTCTACGATTCTTATTCTGTATTGTACAGAAAGTTATTTTGCGTTCGCTTTTTCGATTCTGCTTACTGTAATTTACTGTATGGTCGGTCAGTTTGTAATGCGGACTGATGCCGTTTTTGCATATCTTCTTATTGCTGCAGTCGTTCCGTTTGCACTGTCAAAAAAAGGCTTTAAGTACGTTTCGGTTGCAGAAACCGTGTTTCTTTTAGGCTTTGTGCTTGAAAAGAGCATCCCTGGCTTGTGGATTTTGTGCTATGTAAGTCTTTTTGTACTTATGTTCAATTTCGGAATCGAAAAAGATGAAAAGGTATTTAAATATTCAGGCGGTGCAGGCTGTGTAGTTCTGCTTGCGCTTTTAAGTTATGACTATTTCTGGAAGGACATAGGACTTTCTTTTTACAGAAATACAGAAGGATTTAATGCTGCAGCTTCTGTGTGTGACTACATAGTTACAACTCTTCTGGTTTTTGCAGGTTGTGCTGCGTCTGTAAAGCCTGTAGTTAAAAAGCTTTCTTCGGGTGAAAAATCTGACATATTTGTCCTGCAGGCAGCTTCTGTTCTTTTTCTTTTGTTGATTTATGTGTGGTTTGTCTGCTGCAGTATTAATCCGCATTTGAGTGTGTTTACAAAAGATCTTTTCTTTATATTTGTATTCCTTCTTTCTTATGTGTTTATTGCGTCTGGGAAAAGCAGTTTTTTCTATATTTCACTTCTTGCAGTTTTATTCAGTGGTCTTTATGCGGGAATAAATTATGCAGTTCCGTTTGTGATTGTCGAAGTTTTTATAATTTATATAAACCTTTCAAGAAACAATGTCTTTGAAAGTACAGGCTTTAGACAGAAAAATGCAGATAATATTTTTATAATCCCTGCAGTTCTTTCTCTTGTCGTGCACAGTATAAGCAGTTTTGATGTTATTAATGAAAATTACATCGGATACTGTCTTAATGTTTCTGTGCTCCTTATTGCAATTGCACTTTGTGCTTTTGAACTTATTCCATATATGAAAAGAGTTTATAAAACCGACAAAGATAGATTTATTACGCTTGTTGAATTTACTGTAATAAATGCAGTTTCTCTTTTCTTCATCACATGGAAAAGCTTAAATATGGAATTTAGTTTTATTCCATATCCTGAACAAAAAGCCATCATGCTTGCAGAAAAATATTTTATTCTTGCAGCAGCCGTTTATTATTTTGTAATGAATCTTATAAAGAAACGCAGTGAAATGCCTGCTGTAATTTTTGCCTTCTTAACCATTTCTATTAGTGTAAATGACAGACTGTTCATCCTTATTGCTTCTGCATTTGCATGCGGTCTTTATCTCTGGTTCCTTGAAAGCAAAAATAAATATATCGAAGCTCCTGCGGTTGTAATTGCTAAATCTTTTATGGTCTTTTTCTCTGTAATAGCAGTTTTCTTCTGCCAGGAATTTTCATATAACATCGGTTTTACTGTTCATATGAATCTTATATCTTCGCTTTATCTTATTTTTACTGTAGCACTTTTTGAAGTAATTCCGTTTGTTAAAGCTGTATTTGAAAAGAAAAAGATTGACTATCCTGTCGTTCTTATGGCTTTATTGTTTATTCTTATGTTATTCAGTCCTGATAAAATGCATGGTGAAAGACTTTTTAAGGAAATTCTTTCTTATGCTTTCCTTACACTTGTTGTTCTTTACTGTGTACTTGGAATGTTTAAATCGTACAGAAAAGGTTCTCTTTCGCAGTTTAATCTTTATATCGTCCTTATGAGCTTTGTAATTCTTATAAAGTTCTTCCTTGTCTCTGAGGGACTTGTTCAGACTGGTGTAATGTTCATTTGTTTTGGAATCGGAATGTTTATTATGAACCAGATTTTCCTTAACAGACAGAAAAAAGAAGCAGAAGGAGGAAACGGAAATGAAAATAAATAAAAAAATATTTTTTGCAGTTACAGTTGCCTTTGAACTTATCGCAGCAATTTTTATTCTCTGTAAAATTTCTTTAATTAAAAAAACTGCAGAAAAGGAAAACAGAATTTATCGTTTTGAATGTAATTTCTATGATCCGTTTAATCCGCTGAAGGGCAGGTACGTTCAGCTTGAGTTTACAGATGAAAAACTTTCTGGAGATTTTTATGATGAAATCTGTAAAGACGGGAAATTTATTCTTACAGGACAGGTTGTTTACGCCATTCTTTCTAAAGATGAAAACGGAATCGATCATGTTACAGGCCTTAGCTTAAAGATTCCGGAAAACCGCAACTTTATAAAAGCAAAATTCAGCAAATATTATAGATCTTCTGATGAAGAGAATGATGCCTCATATGTTCGGATTAAATTTGATTTTGACAGATTTTATCTTCAGAAAGAACATGCAGAGTATTTTGACTATTTGCGTTCTCAGGATCATCCGCTTAATATAGAACTTTATTCAGACGGGAAGGGTAATGTCATACAGAAGGAGCTTTATATTTATGACGAGGATGACGGTTATATTTCTCTTGTTGAATTTTACAAAAAACATCATAAAAAAGGTGCTTAAAAAGCAGATTATGTGAAAAAATTCACGATAGACCCTCGTTTTAGTAGTGAAACGGGGGTTTTATTTTGTTCCGCATACATAATCTTATTGACTAAAGTTTTTGTAAATTCTAAAATGCTTGTAAATATCACAATTTTCTAGGAGATATAATATGGCAGATGTAAAAGTTGCTATTAATGGTTTCGGCCGTATCGGTCGTTTGGCTTTCCGTCAGATGTTTGGCGCTAAAGGATATGAAGTAGTTGCTATCAACGATTTGACAAAACCTTCTATGCTCGCTCACCTTCTTAAATATGATACAGCACAGGGCGGATACTGTGGAAAAATCGGTGAAAACCTCCACACAGTTTCTGCAGATGATGATGCAGGTACAATCACTGTAGATGGAAAAGTTCTTAAAATCTACGCAGAAAAAGAAGCTAAAAACTGTCCTTGGGGAGAACTCAAAGTTGACGTTGTTCTCGAATGTACAGGTTTCTACTGCAAGAAAGAACTCGCTCAGCAGCACATTGATGCTGGTGCAAGAAAAGTAGTAATTTCTGCTCCTGCTGGAAATGATCTTCCTACAATCGTTTACAATGTAAACCACACAACACTTACAAAGAATGACAACATCATCTCTGCAGCTTCTTGTACAACAAACTGTCTCGCTCCAATGGCTAAAGCTCTCAATGATTTTGCTCCTATTCAGTCTGGAATCATGTCAACAATTCACGCTTACACAGGTGACCAGATGATCCTCGACGGCCCACACCGCAAAGGCGACCTTCGCCGTGCACGTGCAGGTGCTGCTAACATCGTTCCTAACTCAACAGGTGCTGCAAAGGCTATCGGTCTTGTAATTCCTGAATTGAATGGAAAACTCATCGGATCTGCTCAGCGTGTTCCAACACCTACTGGATCTACAACAATGCTCTTTGCTGTAGTAAAGGGAAAGGACATCACAAAAGAAGCTGTTAATGCTGCAATGAAAAAAGCTGCAACAGAAAGCTTCGGATATAACGAAGACCAGATCGTATCAAGCGACATCATCGGTATGCGTTTCGGATCTCTCTTTGATGCTACACAGACTATGGTATCAAAAGTAGACGACGATACATATCAGGTTGAAGTTGTTTCTTGGTATGATAATGAAAACTCATATACAAGCCAGATGGTTAGAACAATTAAATACTTCTCAGAGAATTGTTAATAATTGTTACTAACTAAAAAAAGTCTCGCTTCGGCGGGACTTTTTTTTTGGGTTTTATGAGTTTTCATTATCTTTTATACAACTGTCGCGATTTTGTTGCACAAAATCGCTCC
>CAJORB010000017.1:0-6289 GCA_905236565.1 uncultured Treponema sp.
CATAACAATTGGTTGTACCGCACGCGGCTTGACCGCGTGTCGGCTACGAACCTTTGTTATGCTTTTTGTTCTTCTGCATTAAACCAATTTGGTTCTTTTATTTTTTTTCCTACAATTTTTGCATTTATATTGTTAATATGATCTACTAACTCTTTTTTTAATTCCTCTACATTGAAACCAATCATATTATTTTGTGTAGCTTTTGCTATTTTGTTAATTATTTCCGCATGTTCTTTTCTTAAATCTTTCGAGATTAAATAGTAGTAATTTGCAGCTTTTTTCTGATATGTAGAACATATTTCGATAAATTTATTAAAGTTTAATACATCATCTGACTGAGTAACATATTTTTCTTTATATTCACGAATACTTGTATAATTTCTTTCATCAACTTGGATTTTATCTATTTCCTTTCTTAATTCCCTTATTTTATAAACTACACTATGGTAATCATTTAGATTACCATAAAAATACTTTTCTGAACCTTCAGGTTTTTTATCAAATCCCATTAAGATGAATCCCATTTTTTGTAGATTTACTAATTCCATAATTATGGAATTAACTTCATTTAAGAAATCATTTGTAAAGGATAAATATTCTATATGACAATTTCTTTTAAATGCTCTTTTTTCATTACGTGATGAGATTTTATAACCTACAATTCCACTTATTATACTTAATATCCATGGTCCGATAATTCCAAGCCAATCTGTTTTACTTAAAACATTTGCAATTTCTTCTAATTTAATACAAATATTATTTGTATTAACCGACATTTCTTTTAATAATTCTTCCATTTTTTTACCTCTTTTTTCCAGCCCAGTGGGCTGTGAGCATAACAACTCTTCTCCATATCCGCCGTAAAATTTTTAAAAATCCTGTTTTTTTGTTCGGAAATAAAAAAAAGCGGAACCTATACCTTTATGATATCAGAAATTGAGTATTTTTCAAGGATTTTATACAGATAGACATATGCAATTAAAAAAACAAATGTGCCGTCCTTCTTCACTATAATCTTATACAGATAGACATAAAACCGTTCGTGTCTTTTATTGAACCTGAAATTCTTCACTATGATCTTATACAGATAGACATATGCAACTAAAAAAACAAATGTGCCGTCCTTCTTCACTATGATTTTATACAGATAGACATAAAACCGTTCGTGTCTTTTATTGAACCTGAAATTCTTCACTATAATCTTATACAGATAGACATAAAACCTCTCTTCAGATAAAAAAAACATCTACCCACTCAGTTCCTGGAACTAAGTTTTTTCGCCAAATCACAACTTCTATATCTTATCCAGCGGGCTTATGACTCCGCTGGCGCCGCGGTTTAAGACGTGAGTGTAAACCTGCGTTGTCTTTATGTCGCTGTGTCCCAAAAGCTCCTGAACTGTTCTTATGTCGTAGCCGTCTTCAAGAAGATGTGTTGCAAAACTGTGGCGGAACGTGTGGCAGCTTGCATTCTTGTTCACTCCGGCAAGTATGATTGCCTGCTTTACTGCACTCTGCAAAAGAGAACCTTCTATGTGCCATCTGCCTTCTTCTCCGGTCTCTTTGTTTTTCCATCTTGATTTCTGCGGAAAGACAAACTGCCATTTACAATCATAGCGTGAACCTGTAAACTTATCAGAAAGTTTCCCGGGAAGATCAACTCTTCCCCATCCGTCCTTTAAATCCTTTTCGTGAATCAACTTTACTTTTTCAAGATGCTTTTTTAATTCTTCGCTCAGCGATTCTGGAATCATCACGCGTCTGTCCTTCGCGCCCTTTCCGTTTCTCACAGCAATTTCACGGCGCTCAAAATCAATATCAAGCACCCTAAGGCTTATCGCTTCGTTAAGTCTCATTCCAGTTCCGTATAAAACTTTTGCAATCAGCTTTTTCTGACCTTCCATAAGTTCAATTATTTTTCTTACCTCGTTTCTGCTGAACACAACAGGAACCCTCACCGGTTTCTTTGCATGAATCACTCCGGATAACTCAACCGGATTTTCCTGTTTTAAAAACCTAAAGTAAAATAAAATTGCCGCAAGCGCCTGGTTTTGAGTCGATGCACTCACATGATGCTTTACCGCAAGCTCAGAAAGAAACTCATTAATCTGAACCTGCCCCGCATTTTTATAATTCTTATATCGTTCAAGAAATTTTCTAACCCATTCAATGTAACACGAAACCGTATTCTTACTGTAATGCCGCGCAGTTAAAATCTCTTTCATTTTTTCCAAAGCTGAATTTACTCCATCGCCTTCTGGTTTTGGTTCTGCACATTCAGTCATGTAAGAAAAGATTTTTGTTTCGTATAGATTTTCAAGAAGGATGTTTATCGCGCTCTGCGAAGAAGGAATTATCCAGACTCTGTCCTTATCATCCCATATTCGACCGGGAACTTTTTTTATCGCGTTCTTAACGCAGTTCCAGTTTTCACCGTACCCCCAGCCGACAAATGCGACGCTCAGTTTATCATTCTGATATTGTTTTATTAAAATGTTCATAACAATATCATACTAATTTATTTAAAAATATTTACCAAAAATAAAAAAAATTAAAATTTATTTTTCGCACAAATCTGCAATCGTAATGCCGTCAAAGAAATCTGTGATTGTCTTGTAAAGCTTTTCCCACATCTTTACGGTTCTGCATTCTTTTCTTTTTGGGCACGGCTCGCAGTTTTCTTCGAGACATGCAACAGGAGCAAGTGTTCCTTCTGTAAGCTTTAAAATTTCTATTACTTTGTAGTCTTCAGGATTTCTCGTAAGCTTGTAGCCGCCGCCTTTTCCGTGCATTCCGTCTACGATTCCGTTTTTAGAAAGGAGAGTCATTATGCTTTCGATGTATTTCTGTGATATGCTCTGTCGTTCTGCAATTTCTTTAAGCGCGATTCTTTCACTGTCTTTGTGTTCTGCCAGATCAATCATAACTCTAAGGGCATATCGTCCTCTTGTAGAAACTATCATTTAAACTCCTTACGCTTTGTAATCTCCGCGGCTTACAACAACATGATAACCCACAGATTCAATCCTGCGCTCAAGACAACCCCTGCACTCTGCAGCATCTTCTCCAGTGCAGACTTTACCGTCATACAGCTTGTACTTTTTTCTAACCGCCACAGGCGACAGGTTCGGCATCACGACATTCGCTCCGGCAAGAATTCCTTTTTCTCTCCCGGTTGAATCAATCGTAGCAAGCGCTGTCGTTGCAGGTAAAAGTACCCTCTTCTCCATTATCCTCAATAAACTCAAAAAAAACAATGTCTCTTTTAACGTTCCGGCCTTTTCTTTTGCAAATATCGTCTTTTCATGCGGAATAAAAGGCCCGATTCCCACCATATGCGGCTTAAGTTCGTGAATAAATAAAAAATCATCGGCAAGATTTTCTGCACTCTGGAAAGGGCTTCCGACCATAAAGCCGCAGCCTACCTGATATCCGATTTCCTTTAATTGGTAAAGACATTTTTTTCTGTGTTCAAGCGAAAGATTTTCAGGATGAAGCTTTCTGTAATGATTTTCATCTGCAGTTTCGTGCCTTAAAAGATATCTGTCTGCTCCGGCGTCAAAAAATTTTTTGTAGCTGTCATATTCTTTTTCGCCAATCGAAAGCGTTACTGCGCAGTCAGGATATTTTTTCTTTATTGAATTTACTATAGCGACGATTTTATCATCTGTATAATACGGATCTTCTCCACCCTGGAGTACAAACGTTCTGTATCCAAGTTCATAACCTCTGTCACAGCATAAAAAAACTTCTTCATCAGTCAGACGATAGCGCTCTGCATCTTTGTTTTTGCAGTTGATTCCGCAGTAATAACAGCCGTTCTTACAGTAATTTGTAAACTCGATAAGGCCGCGGATATAAATATCTTTTCCGTAAATGTCGTCTGCAATTTTTCTTGCCTTTAAGGCAGCGTAACAGTCGGTTTCTTCATCGTGATTTTTTATGAGAGTTACAAACTCATCTTTTGTGAGGATTGAATTCTGTTCAAGCTTATCAATCAGATTTTTCATTCTGCAGTGTTTCTAACTCAGGAATTTTTTTGTGCAAAAAAAAGCCTTCCTTTGCAGGAAAGCTTTATGCGCGAGTGACGGGGCTCGAACCCGTGATCTCCGGCGTGACAGGCCAGCGCGATAACCAGCTTCGCTACACCCGCATGATTAGTTATAATATAGAATATCAAAAAAAGTGTCAATAGGTTTAATAAATAATAATCATCTGCAAACAAGACGCTTAAACTTTCGAAAAAGGCTTGCGCAAGAATGTCTAACGGGCGCGAGCAGCAAGGGGACAAAAAAAGGTTCTGAGCGTTCGCGAGCCGAAGGTGAGTCGGAGTCCACTTACGCTCAGTCAGCTTTTTTTCGTCACATTGCTGCGGGAGCCCGTTAAAACAATTTTGCTCTGCCTAGGCGCCAGTCATGACACTTGGGCATGTTTTTTTGTTTGGTGCAGTGAATTGTTAACCTAATGTAACTTCAACATTAACTTCTGTTTTTCCTTCTACGTAAGGAACAACACAGCCGTCGATTTCTTTTCCGTCTACAACTAAAGACTTAACGCCCTTGCATACATGGTTTGGATTTTTAATCGTAATCTTGTATGTAGCTCCACGGAATTTTCGTGTTGCTGTAAATCCATCCCACTGTGACGGAATCGAAGGATCAACTTTCAATCCGTCAAAGTCCGGCATGATTCCAAGAATGTACTGCGAAATTGCAACCATGTTCCATGCGGCAGTTCCTGTAAGCCATGAGTTTTTACCCTGACCAAAGTTCTTTCCGGTCTGACCGATGTCGCTTCCTGCGTCTTTTCCGCCTATCATCTGACCGTATACATAAGGCTCTGTCTTATGAAGATCAGAAGTTTCTTCTGTAAATGCCGGTGCGATTTCTGAGTAGTACTTAAATGCCTGGTCGCCCTGACCTGCGTACGCTGCAGCACAGATAATCCATGCATTGTTGTGAGTAAAGATTCCGGCATTTTCTTTGTATCCGCCCGGGTATGTAGAAATTTCTCCATACTGAATGTAATACTTAGAGAATGCAGGGTTGTTAAGAACAAGACCGTGCTGTGTATTTAATCTTTCGTCGATAGATGCAAGAGTTTTCTTTGCAGCATCTTCATCGATATCAGACATGATTGCAAATCCCTGTGGTTCAATAAAGATCTGTCCTTCTTCGCATTCTTTAGAACCCATCTTCTGGCCGTTAGCATCATATGCTCTCATAAACCAGTTTCCATCCCATGCAGAAGCCATCATTACTTTTTTCATCTTGTCAATTTCTGCCTGAGCTTTCTTTGCTTCACCTTTCTTTCCAAGATGATTTAAGATTCCGACAAAGTTTGGTCCGACATAAGTAAAGAGCGCTGCAACAAAAACAGATTCTGCAACTTTAGAATAGCCGCCTTCTTTTTTAAACTTAGGATTTGTATATGTCTGGAAGCTTTCACCCGGAGTATCAGAGAAGCATGAAAGGTTGATACAGTCATTCCAGTCTGCACGCATTGCAAGAGGAAGTCCGTGTGGTCCAAGATTTTTTACGATGTGATAGAAACTTACAGTAAGATGATCGAGCATTGTTTTTGCTTTTGATTCATCATTGTCATACGGAACTTTTGCATCAAGGATTGACCAGTCACCGGTTTCTTTAATGTATGCAGAAACAGAAAGAATCATCCAGAGTGGATCATCAGAGAAGTCACCACCGATGTCTGCATTACCTTTCTTTGTAAGAGGCTGGTACTGATGGTAACATCCTCCGTCAGGAAGCTGAGTAGATGCGATGTCAATCAATCTTTCGCGTGCACGGTCAGGAATCTGATGAACAAATCCAAGAATATCCTGATTAGAATCTCTAAATCCCATTCCGCGTCCGATTCCACTTTCAAAGTAAGAAGCAGAGCGCGACAAGTTGAACGTAACCATACACTGATACTGGTTCCAGATATTAACCATGCGGTTAACTTTATCTTCCGGCGTATTAACATTTAAAATTCCGAGAAGCTTATCCCAGTATGCGCGAAGCTCTTTCATTCCTTCTGCAACTTTTTCTGGCGAGTTGAATTTATCAATCATCGCAAGGGCTTTTTCTTTGTTAATTGTCTTTCCGTCAGATTCAAATTTTTTGTCCTGTGGCATTTCAACATAACCGAGAACAAAAACAAGAGTCTTTGATTCACCTGCAGCAAGTGTAATTTCTTTGTAGTGAGAAGCAATCGGAGACCATCCGTCTGCCAGAGAGTTGCCGCATTTTCCGTCTAAGACAGCCTGCGGATTGTGGAATCCGTTATAA
>CAJORB010000018.1:0-4107 GCA_905236565.1 uncultured Treponema sp.
GAGCCGCTATATAATTACCGTTACAAGCGACGAACTTACTCCGGTTTTAAAGGCAATTTCAGAAGCTGCCTTTGATCCGGTGTTTCTCGACAGTGATATTTCGCGCGAACTTAACAGATTTAAAAAAGAAGTTAAGGAAAACGCCGGCAGTATAGAAGGTTTTATAAATGCAAGCATTGATTCGCGTGTTTTTTCTAAAAACCCGTGGAAGCATGACTCCGGAATATATCCTGCTCTTTTTTCTAAAACTTCTGTTGCAGAGGCGAGGGCTGTTCTTTCAAATATAAATTCAAGTTATTATGTTCCTGATAACTGCGCGCTTTTTATAAGTGGACCGGTAACTTCGAAAGATATTCTTATTCTTGCAGAAAACTATTTTTCTAAAGAGAATTTAAGAAAAAAATCGGTATCTAAAAAAGAAGTTCAGGCAGATTTTGAAAATGATAAAAAGCTTTTTGTTCTTTCTGATCCAGAATTTTCTCCTGATATGATTCAGGTTGTAATGCAGTACACGAAGCTACAGATGGATAGGTGTGATATAGCGTCTGCAGTATTAAACGAAGATTCTTCGGTTTTAAAACAGAATCTTCTTTCTGATAAGGATTTAAAAATTATTTCTGCTCAATATATCAATGCTGCAAGTACACATAAAAGCCGTATGTCTCGACTTATAATCCAGTCACTTATGGAATCTCCAAAGAAAAATCCTGCTGCAGCAGCGATGAGCTTTGTTAAAAACGTAAATGATTCTTTGTGTTTATTCAGTCAGAAAGATTTTAACGATGCATGCTCAAGACTTTCTTATGATTTTAAAAAGATGATAGACAGTTCTGCTCATCTTATGAATCTTCTTTCTGAATACTGGGCGTTAAAGGATTCTTATGATTTGTCCCGGAGCGAAAAAGAGAAAACATATTTTGAAAACCTTATGAACAGAGCAGAGAGAATAAATGCTCAGAGTTATGAGGAATTGATAGAAGAATTAAAGGCAGATGTACCGTTTGTTTTTGTTTTTGTAAATTCAAAAGTGCTTGAAAAATACGAAAAGACTTTTAAGGCAAACGGATATGAGATTGTTACAGTAAAAAACGGTTCATGGTATACACAGTCGCTTTATGAAAATATAAAGAAAGCCGGCGAAGAAGAGGAACTTTATCAGGAAGAAGAACTTATTGCAAACGAAGATCTTTTTGTAGAAAAAAATCTGGATTCAATTTTAAGATTTAATCTTGATAATAAAATTCCTGTAATCGTAAAAGAAAGAAAGCCGGGTAATACTGTCTGCGTATGTTTTAATATTGACGGCGGTGAACTTTATAAGTCAAAGACAGATTATGGCCTTGAACATGTTCTTGTTGACTGTCTTTATATGAACGTAGATAAAATCCTTTATGAAAAATATCGTCAGAAGATTTTTAAATTTTATCCTGTCGTTACAGAAAATGTAGATTTGAAAAGTTCTTCGATAACTATAGAATGTCTGGCAGAAGATTTTGATTATGTAATTGATTCTTTTTATGAGGCACTTGTTTTTGCAGAAATAATTCCTGCAATGGCAGATGCTTCTCTTATGGAACGAAAAACTGAACAGATTGTAAAAACTGGTTCGCATGTGTTCCAGTTAAAGTCTGCAGCTGTTTCTTCGCTTTTTAAGTCTAAAGAACTTTCTGCAGTTTATACATTAAATCAGGATGTTTACAAAAAAATTAATTTTTCAAGGATAATCGAGAACTATCCTGAGTTTTTAAATGCATCACGTTATAAAATAATCATAAGCGGTAACTGTGCAGATTCATTTAAGACAGAAGAAAATTTAAGGAAAAAACTAAACTCTACACTTGGTGTTCTTGCCGCAAAGGATTCTGTTAAAAAAATTAATTTTGAACTTAATCATCCGAATAAAAAAGTAAAAAAAGTAAAGATAAATCATGTTTTCTTAACTGACGTTTCCCGTGACAAGGCAGGCCCTCGCCCTGAGGTTTTGATTCCGACGACGGAGTTCCTTGATCCGTGCCAGTACTGGATTAACTATGACTCTGAACTTTCATCGCTTTCTGAGTTTAACGCGCTGCTTCTTGATTTTGCAGATTATCTTCAAAAAAAATGTCATGAAAACGAAAACACTGCAAAGATTGTCGTAAAGGCAGATTATGCTTTGCCAGGTATTCCGTTTGGGGTGGTTACTTTTACAAATGTGCGTGACGTGGCTTCTCTTGAAAATATGTATGCAGAGGCTTTAGCTGAATACGAAGCAGAAAATAGCGCTTTATGTGCATCACGCTGCAAAAATGTGTGGATAAGGAATTATCTTGAGCCGACTCTTTCAAATGCCGGAACATGCCGTCTTATCGAAGGATATATATGTGAAAACATAGATAATTTTGACGGTTATGTTAATGATTATAAGAGCGTTCATACTATGGATGACGAAAAAATACGGAATATTCTGCCTTTATTTGAAGGCGAAAAGGTCTTTAAAGTCTATTCCGCAGATACAAAATAGAATACAAAATACTTGATTGAAAATCACTTCAAAATTCATTATAATCTTTCGTAATTATTTATTAAATTCAGCTTGGAGGCTGGAAAAATAAGGACGAAAAAATGAAGAAAATTGAACTTGAAAAGGCTTACGATCCGAAATCATTTGAAGATCGTATCTACAGCGAATGGGAAAGCAACGGTTATTTTAAAGCCGCTTCGGATGAGAAATCTCCGATTCACAAACAGTATGAGGAAAAAATCTCTCAGGGCAAAAAAACAGATACCTATGCAGTCGTCATTCCGCCTCCAAATGTCACTGGCGTCCTTCACATGGGACATGGTTTAAACAATACTCTTCAGGATATTGTTGTACGTTACCACAGAATGAAAGGAGATAATACTCTCTGGGTAACAGGAACAGACCATGCCGGAATCGCAACTCAGAACGTAGTTGAGCGTCAGTTAAAGAAAGAAGGAAAGACAAGAAACGATCTTGGACGCGAAGCTTTTATCGAACGCACATGGGAAGTTAAAGAAGCTCATCACGACATCATCGTAAAGCAGCAGAAAAAGCTTGGAAACTCAACTGACTGGGACCGCGAACGTTTTACATATGATGAAGGTTTGAGCGGAGCAGTAAGACATGTTTTCGTTACGCTTTATGAACGTGGTCTTATGTATAAGGGACAGCGTCTTGTAAACTGGTGTCCTCGCTGCGGAACTGCTTTAGCAGATGATGAAGTAGATCATGAAGATACACAGGGTGCAATGTACCACATCTTTTATGAATATGCTGACGGCAGCGGAAAAATTGAAGTTGCAACAACACGTCCGGAAACTTTCTTTGGTGATACAGCAGTTGCAGTTAATCCATCTGACGAACGCTATAAAGATATCGTAGGAAAAAAACTCAAGCTTCCTCTTACAGGAAAAGAAATTCCTATTATTGCAGATGATTATGTAGATAAAGAATTTGGAACAGGTATGGTAAAGATTACTCCTGCTCATGACCCTAACGACTGGGAAGTTGGAAAGCGACATAATCTTGAAGTAATAAATCTTTTGACTCCGGACGGAAGATTAAATGAAAATGTTCCGGAAAAATATCGCGGACTTAAACCTGAACAGGCACGCGCTGTCGTAATAGAAGATTTACAGGAAGCAGGACTTTTTAAGGGCGAAGAAAAAATGGTTCACTCTGTAGGTCATTGTTACCGCTGTAAAACTGTAGTTGAACCTTATCTTTCGAGCCAGTGGTTTGTAAAGATGAAACCGATGGCAGATAAAGCTCTTGATGCCTGGAAGAAAGGTGAAATAGAATTTTTCCCGAGAAAGTGGGAAAACACATACCGCAACTGGCTTGAAAATATCCGTGACTGGTGTGTAAGCCGCCAGATCTGGTGGGGACATAGAATTCCTGCATGGTATTGTCAGAAGTGTGGAGAAGTAATCGTAAGCAGAACAGATCCTACAAGCTGTCCTAAATGCGGCTGTGGTGCAGAGGATTTAAAACAGGATGAAGATGTTCTTGATACATGGTTCTCTTCTTGGCTCTGGCCGTTCAGTACACTTGGTTGGCCACATGAAACAAAAGACCTTGAAATGTTCTATCCTACAACAGCC
>CAJORB010000019.1:0-21583 GCA_905236565.1 uncultured Treponema sp.
ACAGGAAGCTTTTCTGTATATGCAGCAGAAGGCGGCGCACGTTATGTTGAATCTGTAGATTTATCAAACACATATTTAAATCTTGCAAAAGAAAATATGAAGCTGAATAATTTTACGGACAAGGATAAATTCATTTATACAAGAGCAGACTGTGTGGAATTTTTAAAAGAAAAAGCGCTCAAAGCAAAAGATGGAAGTCTTAAAGATGACGAGCGCTACGATATAATAATTCTTGACCCCCCGACTTTTTCAAACAGCAAAAACACTTATACAGTGCTCGACATAAACCGCGACTGGGTTCAGCTTGTAAAAGACTGCCTCAACATTTTATCTCCCGGCGGGATTCTTTATTTTTCGACAAATTCAACAAAGCTTGTCTTTGATAAATCAAAGCTCCCTCAGGCAACTGTTTCGGGCAAAGTCATCATGGTGACAGATATTACCGAAGAATCAATTCCCAAAGACTTTGAAGGAACTAAATGCCACAAAGCCTGGGAGTTAAAGATCGGGAAATAAACTCCTTTAGTGGATTTTTTTGCATTTTTTTGATACAGTATTTTTTCAATGGCAGCATCACTGGATTTAGAAACATTAAAAAAGGAACTCAACCCAGAACAGTACCGGGCAGTTACGACCACCGAAGGCCCTATTCTCATCATAGCCGGAGCCGGAAGCGGTAAAACGCGCGTAATTACTTACAGAATAGCCCACATGCTTGATAAAGGAATTCCGCAGAGCCAGATTTTAGCCCTTACTTTTACAAACAAAGCTGCAAAAGAAATGGAAGAGCGCATCAAGGAGCTTACAGGAAAAAAACTCCAGCTTCTGACAGTTTCTACATTCCACGCGTTCGGAGTAAAAATCTTAAGGCAGGAAATTACAGCCCTCGGCTGGAGGGAAAATTTTTCTATCTATGATGAAACGGACAGAAACTCGCTTATCAAAGAAACAGGTCGCGAACTTGGATTTACTGCCGACAATCTCGACGTTTACAAGATAGGAAATCTTTTCTCAAATATAAAATGCGGAAGAAAAAGCTGGAACGGAGAAAATGACATGTATCGACAGCTTTACGAAGGATATCAGGCAGGCCTTAAGCTTTACAATGCTGTAGACTTTGATGACCTTATCGTGCTTCCTATTAAAATATTCCGAGAAAATCCAGAAATACTTGCAAAATACCGAGCACGTTTTAAATACATAATGATTGATGAGTTTCAGGATACGAGCCACCAGCAGTATGAGTTCATGCATCTTCTTGCTGACCGCAATGTTGCAGTCGTTGGTGATGACGATCAGAGCATTTACAGCTGGCGCGGTGCAGACTATCAGAACATAATTAATTTTGAAAAAGATTTTAAAGGAATGCAGGAAATACGTCTTGAACAGAATTACCGTTCAACCGAAACAATTCTTGCAGCTGCAAATGGTGTAATATCCCACAACACAAACCGTAAAGAGAAAAAACTCTGGAGCGGAAACGATTCTGGAAAGCCGATAGAAATCTTTATGCCCGAAAACGAAGTTGAAGAAGCAAACTTTATTGCAGAAAGCATTCAGGGAATTTCGATGGAAGAAAAATTAAAATACGACCAGTTCGGAATTTTAATAAGGGCTAATACTCAGTCCCGTCCTATAGAAGAAGCTTTTCTTGAAGCAAACATTCCTTACACTATGTCAGGCGGAACTTCATTCTTCCAGAGAAAAGAAATAAAGGATGTATTAAGCTATCTTCGTGTCATTGCAAATCATGATGATGATGTAAATCTTATACGTATTATAAATGTTCCGCGCCGTGGAATAGGCCGCTCGACACTTGAAATATTCAATAATTATGCGCTCATGCACCACTGCACGATATGGACTGCAATGACAGATTTAATGAGCATGAGCGACTCCCCTCTTTCTGACAAAGTAAAATTTGCAATTGAAGAATTTATAAATTTAATTGAAAATAACTCTTCGATGATAAGCGGCAAAGGCCTTGCAAAAAAAGTTCGCGCCCTGGTCGATGAAATAAATTACTGGGACTATCTTATAGCAGACAATCCAAAAAGCGAAAAAGCTGCAAGATTTAAATACCTCAACATTGATACTTTGATTCATTCAATCGAAACATGGGAAAATAACCCTGACAATGCAGACGCAAACCTTTACACATATCTTAACCGAATTACACTTTTAAGCCGTGACGATGCAGAAGACGAAAACGACAGGGGAAAAGTTAACCTTATGACGATTCACGCATCAAAGGGACTTGAGTTTCCTGTAGTATTTATTGCCGGAGCCGAAGACGGGCTTATCCCTCATGCTCGTTCAATTGAGGACGGTGAAGGAAATATCGAAGAAGAACGCCGTCTTTTTTACGTTGCAATAACAAGAGCTCGTGACAAATTATTTATTTCTTCATGTCAGAAGAGAAAACGCATGCAGGCAGTAACAGAGTGCGTTCCGTCACGATTTTTAGATGAAATACCTGCAAACCTTGTAGAGTATCACCAGCCGTCACATGAAGTTACAAATGACCAGGCCCGTGATATTCTTGATAATATGTTAAAGATGTTTTCTGCACCTGAACAGAAATAAAAAACAGGGGATATTATTTAATTTTTATGAGAGTATAAACTTCATCTTCCCTATATTCTTCAGTAATATTCATTTCATCATCATCAAGATATGCTTTATAACATGCAACCTTGCACATTAATTTTTCGTCTTCCAGATATAATTTAAAATAAGTTTGCGAAAAACCGCCTTCAGCAGAATATTCATAGACTTTATTTTTATCCTGAACCGCTGAAAAAGAGAAATCGCCACCATATTCGTGATACTGTCCGACAAAATTTTTCCATGTCAGATTAATATGAAATATATCATCACTTATTTGATTAATTACAGCCACGGTTTTTTGAGGTTCATTTTCTTTTGCAAATTCACCTGTAAAATTATCTATAAAATAATTTAAAAGATGGTTTTTACCTTTTTTTACCAGAACATAATTTTTAGATGTTTCATCGTAGTATAAATTTCCATCATCATCTTCACGACGTTTGCCATAATAATAATCATAATTTAATTTATCATCTTTAATATAAAAATTATGCTGAATCGTCGCAGTTCCGTCCAAATCACATTTAAAAACTTCATCACTTGATAAAATTGTGTATATACTTTTGTTTTCTGTCTGTTCATTTAAATGAAGGAGTTTAGCAGTTATTGAAACTTCTCCAGTACCAAGATATTTAATAGAGATTATAGGCTTATCTGACTCTTCATTCAAATAAAAATCTCCGGTATATTTTTCTATAAAGTCTAAATCTTCTTTATTAGATTCAAGAAAAGCGCCCAAAACATAACCCATTAAATCGTCTTCTGTCCTAACTCTGTACCAATTTGAAGTAACTCCAGATATTGTAACTGATTGAGTCTCACGAGAAACGACCTGAACCTTTTCTTTATACAAAAGCGATTTAATGTTATAACTTTTCTCATCAGGATCACTTCTTAAAACAATACCACCTATTGTATTTACATACATGTAACAGATGGTCTTGTTTTTTTCAGATTTATCATCTGTTTTTGAATGCAATTCTTCTTTAACTTCAGACTGCTGAATTTCTTCCTGAGAAGTATCTATCTGTTCTGTTTTCTGCGTATTTCTTGGTTTACACGAAATAAAAGCGACCAAACACAATAATAAAAAAAACTTTTTCATATTCTTTATCTCTTATGTAAATTTACTGTCATTTTAACACCATTTTCCCTTCTATCCAAGTCAATTACTATTGATGGGAGAAAGAAAATAAATTATATCATGCAGAAATAACTTCTTTTGTATTATATTCACAGCTGTTTTCGTACATATAATCTGGTGAGCAGTCAATATGTCCGTTGTCCCATGTTACGATTCCGTATTCTATCGAAGGATTTTCATAAACATCAGGATCTTTTTAATATTTTTTTGAGTAAATTTATTTGAGGAGATTTTATATCTATGCAGAATCCTATGCGAATGCAGTACGATGCCAGAAATTTCGAACTAGTACCTTATCTTCTTCCCGCTACCTTCGTAGTATTTATTGCGAAGCTCAATAACCTGCTCGTCTTTTCTGTAGTCGTCAAATTCCATCATGCGGTCGATTATACCTTTTGGTGTAATTTCTACAATGCGGTTTGCAATTGACTGTACAAACTCGTGGTCGTGGCTTGTAAAAAGAATTACGCCAGGGAAAGCTGTGAGCGCTTCGTTTAAACTCTGAATTGATTCAAGGTCAAGGTGGTTTGTCGGATCATCAAGAATGAGGACGTTTGCACCCGAAAGCTGGAGCTTAGAAAGCATACATCTTACCTTCTCTCCTCCGGACAAAACCTTTACAGGCTTTAATGATTCATCTCCGGAAAAGAGCATTCTTCCCAAAAATCCGCGCACGTAAGCATCGTCCTGATCAGGTGAATACTGTCTGAGCCAGTCAGTAATATTGTAGTCGTTATTAAAGTAAGAAGCATTGTCGCGTGGAAGATATGTTTGAGAAGTTGTCTGTCCCCAGAAATATTCTCCGCTGTCTGCCTTTTTAGTGCCTGTGATAATATCAAACAAAGCAGAAATTGAATTGTGTTCAATTCCGACAAAAGCAATTTTATCTGTTCTGTTTACAAAAAGATTAAAGTTATTTAATAAGTCAATTCCGTCTTCTTTAAGGCAGAGATTTTTTACTTCAAGAACATTGTTTCCGATTTCGCGGTCTGCCTTAAAGTTTACATAAGGGAACTTGCGGCTTGTAACAGGAAGTTCTTCGAGTGCAAGTTTATCATAAATCTTTTTGCGGCTTGTTGCCTGCTTTGATTTAGCTGCGTTAGAAGCAAAGCGAAGGATAAACTCCTTTAAATCTGCCATTTTTTCTTCGCGTTTTTTAGCCTGGTCTTTTGCCTGACGCTGCATGATCTGGCTCATCTGATACCAGAAGTCGTAGTTACCTGTAAACTGACTTATTTTTCCGTAGTCAATGTCGCAGATATAAGTACATACAGCGTTTAAAAAGTGACGGTCATGCGAAACAACAATTACAGTGTTAGGGAATTCAATTAAAAAGTCTTCAAGCCAGCTGATTGACTCAAGATCAAGACCGTTTGTAGGTTCGTCGAGAAGAAGAATATCTGGATTTCCAAAAAGTGCCTGAGCAAGAAGAACGCGGACTTTCTGGCTTTCGTCAAGGTCGCTCATCATCTTGTCATGATGTTCCTCTTCAAGTCCAAGGCCAGAAAGCATCTGTTCAATCTGGTTTTCTGCTTCCCATCCGCCGAGCTCAGAAAACTCGCCTTCAAGTTCACTCGCCTTGATTCCGTCTTCTTCTGTAAAATCTGATTTTTCATAAATTGCTTCACGAGCTTTTGCACATTCGTAAAGCTTTGGGAAACCCATCATTACAGTATCTTTTACCGAGTAACTGTCGTAAGCAAAGTGGTCCTGCTTTAAAACTGCCATTCGCTCACCCGGAGTCATCGTAATGGTTCCTGAGTCGTGTTCAAGCTCGCCTGAAAGAACTTTTAAAAACGTAGATTTTCCTGCACCGTTTGCACCGATAATTCCATAACAGTTGCCCGGTGTAAATTTTAAATTTACATCTTTAAAAAGTGGTTTCTCGCTGAACCTTAGGCTTACGTCACTTACTGTAATCATCTATTCTCTCCCAAAAAATGCTTTAATTTTTGCAAAGAGTCCCTGCTTCTTTACGCCCTTCTTATTGTTGTCGTAAACTTTCTTTCCAGAAGGAACTTTGTTTTTCTTTGCGTCATATTTTTTATTGTTCTTATAGTTTGAATTTTTTCCAGCGAATTTTGAATTTGATTTTTTACCGTCAAATCTTTTTTTACTGTCGCTGCCTTTTTTGTCTGCATACTTTTTCTTGTATACTTCCATGCGCTCTTCAAAACTAAGGTTAGAAAGCTCTTCACGCTCTTTTGCATAATCTCTTCTGTCTTTCTTGTATGAATCTGCATTTGAACGTTTTTCATTTCTGCGTCCGCCGTTTGAGCGTCCATCACGTCTATCGGAACGTCCATTACGGCCAGAGTCACGACCATTACCACGGCCACCTCTTTTAGAATCTCTGCCACGCTTATCAAAGTTATCATCATCACCATAAGAATCAAGCTTAATGTAAATTCCTTCGCTCTTATCCTCGCCTGTCATTTCTGAATTGCATACGCGAGATGGAATTGATTTTCCGATATAGCGTTCAATCGGCATTAAATCGTAAACATCTTTTTCTGAACAGAATGTATAAGCCTTTCCCGATTTACCTGCACGTGCAGTTCTTCCGATACGATGAACATAATTTTCCGGTTCGTTAGGAAGGTCGTAGTTTACAACCATAGCAAGGTCAGTTACATCGATTCCGCGGGCTGCAACATCTGTTGCAACTAGAATAGAAACTTTTCCTGCCTTAAAGTCATTTAAAACCTTTAAGCGTCGTGACTGCTGCATGTCACCGATGATGTATTCAGAAGAAAAACCGTTTAATGCAAGACGCTTTCCTAATATTTCACAGCCTTTTTTTGTATTGCAGAAAATAATCGTACTTTCAGGTTTTTCACGAGAAAGAATTCCTACAAGGAGTTTTGTTTTTTCATCGCTTGAAACATGAATGAGTTCCTGATCGATTTCGTCAACTGTAATATTTTCGGCCTCGATAGTAATTTCTTTTGCATCACGAGTATATTCCCACGCAAGATTTTTTACGTAAGTATTGAGTGTTGCAGAAAAAAGCATTGTCTGTCTCTGCTCGGCTTGAGGCAGATGTTTTAAAATAATTCTTAAGTCAGGATAAAATCCCATATCAAACATTCTGTCTGCTTCGTCAATGATTGCAAAACCTACATTTGATAAATCAAGCTTTTTCTGTTCCTGAAGATCTATAATACGACCAGGTGTTGCAACTAAAACATCAACACCCTTTTCGATTGCCTTAACCTGTTTTTCGTAGCCTACTCCACCGTAAAAGCTGAACGGAACAAGACCCGTTTTTTCACACAAAGTTTTGCATTCCATTTCTACCTGAACAGCAAGTTCTCTTGTCGGAACAAGTACAAGAACTTTTTTTCCGCTGCATTCACTCTTTGTAAGAATCTCCTGCATTACTGCAATCAAATATGCAGCCGTTTTTCCCGTTCCAGTCTGAGACTGAACATACAAATCACTTCCATCACCACTGGCAGAAATTACCTGCTCCTGAACCGGCGTACATTTTTCATAACCGGCGTTCTGGATTCCTTCCATCAAACGCGAATCCAGATTAAAATCTTTAAAATCCATATATATACCTTAAATTTATAAAAATAGTCACTTTAAGCTGAATTAATGCAAAAAAGTACACAATTTTCCATTAATTTCATACGAGTATATCAATTTTCAAGAGTCTTTACAAGCGAACCGCAACGAGCGTAAGGTCATCAAGCTGTTCATCTTCTCGTAAATTTGTATAGTACAAATAAGAAGATTCTTCGCCGATTTCCTGTCTGTCAGAACAGTAATAGTCGTAACGGTTAAAGCATTTTCTAAGATATGCATCTATCTTTTTGTCAACGCGAACAAGGTCGTTCGGCGTAACATCAGGATCCTTGTAAAAACGGAATACTTTTTCGACACTCGCAAGTGCCATGATGGCATCTTCTACGGTTCCGTCACATTTAGAAAAATCAAACTCAAGGCGCTCACCTGCTACCGGGTTATGATATTTTTCAAGAACATAAGTACGGCGGTTAAGAACAGCTTCGATAATTGCACTTACTCGTTCAGGTTCCATCTGCTCAGAATCAAGTCCGACTTTATGATTTCCGTGAATGTCACCTTCGTTAAGTCCAGGTTCTGCACACTTCATCACGGCAAAGTTTGCATCACGGAATTTTCTCGTAGCTTCTTCGATACCGTCAGTATAGAGGAAAAGAACGTCACCCGGATTCAAGTGTGCCTTTTCCAATTTAAAGCCGCCCTTCATTTCTACCATGAATGTAGGAAGAGGTCCTGCGGCCGGAGTTTCTGCAAGAGTTAAAACAGTCTGCTTCTTTTTCTGACTGTCATAAATATGAACGATATTGTCACCTGCGTTACAAAGATATACATCACCTGTCTTTGTATCGATAAGTGAAAGAATAATCGTTGCAAACTTTCCTTTAATTCCAAGGCCTTCGATAAAGTCGTTTATCGCGCAGACAAGCTTTGTAAGGTCAGTTCCGTTTTTAGAGAAATTCCAGTTTTCAAAATGCTTTCGGAAAAGCGTTGCAACTACAGTCATCAATAACGCAGCCGGAACTCCATGTCCCGAAACGTCACACTTGATTACGACATGCCATCTGTCATCAAGCTTTTTATAATCAAAGTAGTCACCTGATACACCCGAAGCACCTTCGTAGTATCCGACAAAGTCAAGGTTACCCTCTTTTATTACAGCCGTCGTCTGCTTATTACCTTTCTGGTCAACAAGCAGAGGAAGAAATGTCTGCTGAACGACTTTACCATCCATCAAAAGGTGTTCATCCTGCGCAGCTTTAACCAATGCGCGGGTCATTTCATTTACGGTTTCACCAAGCTGACCGATTTCGTCTTTTGATTTAATTACAATTTCTTTTCCTGCAAGTTTTTCTTTATCAACCGTTTCTCCAATCATGCGCACATGCTTTGCAAGTTTACGAATCGGATTTACGATGATAGAAGAAAGGACAACCGCGCAGATTGTTCCGATGATAATTGCAACAAATGCAATTCCCATCGCGGTAAGGATAATCGTACGCTGCGCAGAGTTGATTGACTGGATGAGGGATTTAGTCGAAATCGAAATAAATACGATTCCGCGAACGAATGTCTTTGAATTACCGGATCTGTAAAGTACAGGACGATAGAAAAGATATTCTGTATTGTTTCTGTCGAGAATCTTACTGTCATACAGCGGATAAGATGAACTGTTTTCGATAGAAAGACTGTTCATGGTTTCTGTCATTCGTGTCGTAAGCTGAGAAGTAATGTCAGAAATTTCTTCAAGTCGTGCAACAGAACGCGAGTCTGTCTTAAGGGCAAGCTGTGCACCTTCTGCATTGAGCTTTGCAATATTATTTCCAATTTCACCTGCAGTTTCATAAACTTTTGCATTAAGCTCCTTACATGTTTCTGCAATCTTTATGATGCTTTCATCTGTAATTCTTGAACTTCCCGCACTAAAGTTTTTAGTATCAATTATTTTTTCACCTTCACCGGTAATGCTTTCGTCATTTGAAGCCCAGACATAATCCAAAGTTCCATTATCAAAATCTTCTTCGCCGGTTTTAAAACCTGTAATCGTTACATAATTTGCTTCTGTCAAAGCAGACGACTGACCAGGAAGATAACTTAACTCAAGTACATTTTCTGACGGCATATACGCTTTAGTACCACTAGAAAGGCTTTCGAGAAGTACGTTAACCCGGTCTTCAAGTCCCTTAGAAAGACTCTGCTCCTGAGTCTTTACCATTATAAATCCAAGCGGAAGGGATACAAGGAGAGTAACCATAAGAATGAGTACAACGGTAAATAAAATAAGCTTAAATCTTAATCCGCCGCCTTTTTTCTTTAAGGCCACGGCTTTCTGTTTTTTCTGTAACGGCATAACGTCTCCTTTTAAAAGTGCTTCGACTTCAAGATTAACCATATTAAAGTCGTGCACAGTTGTTACGATTCCCTTGACTGCAAGAATAATTCCTGCAAGAGCAAATATCATGAGAACCGTTAATAATATGTATGCAATCTGGATGTTTCGTTTTCCAGAAGCAGAATATACAAACCAGTCAGGAATATATTCGTATTCCTTCTGAATCTTTACAGTACCGTTTTCTTCGATTGTAAACGCGATGTTTGATTTATAAAGACCACGGTCGGTATGTAAAAGAGAAATATAGTATCTGCCCTTAGGCATCTGATTAGAAAGCTTTATGTCAGAAATTCTGTTGTCAGAATTAATCTTATAGTCTCCGGTTGAATACTTTAAATGAAGGGCATTTTCTGTGCTGCCTTCAACCGAAAGATAAATATCAGAAATGACTCCGTCATAAGTAAAGCCTGTACCATCAATCGTGAGGCTTGTATTACCAAAGATATCCGATGATTTTTTTACCTGAGTAATGCTCGTGTAAGGTTCAAATTTATTAAGATAAATGACAGCATAAGAAGGTTCACCGACATTACCTACTTCGTCGATTGCCCTTACAGAAAACACATAAATTCCGTTTGCATAATTTAAAAATACAGTATCTGCTTTCTGCTGCATTATGCGCTTAGGCGGAACAGCTTTAGAAGAGAACGATGCAGTTTCATATTTTGCCTTGAGATCTTCAACCTTCTGCTTTACGTTTTCGTTATCTTCTCCAAGCGGACGTTTTTTAGAAGAAGCAAGATTTTTATCAAGGTCAGAAAGCTTTACGATATTCCATGCATAACCTGCAATGTCAGAATCTGTATTTTCTTTGTCAGTATTCCACGTGATGTTAAATGAGTTTGCAGTAACAAATCCGTAAGCATCAAGCTCCGGAAGATTTATCACAGGTTCAGCAGGCGGCGTAAGATCGCGAAAGTAAGAAATAACTAAAGGCTCTGACCAGTTACCCGCATAGTCAGTAACACTCACTTTTAAAAAGTACTCTGCTTCTTCTGAAGCTTCTGTGTTAATATATTTTTCTCTCGGAAGTTCTTTTAATACATGAGGAACTTCTTCGTCTTTATTCTTTGTCCATATCCATGAGTAACCTGCAATTCCAGAACTATCGTAAGGAAGCGCAACCTGATAGCGCACTCTCTGATCTTTTGAGTGACGTCCTGCAGTATATGTCATCGGAGTGACAGTCGGTTTTCTTACAGTCGTATCAGAAGAAAGTCTGTAAATAGAATTTCCTGACTGCCATATAAATGAAATTTCTTTTCCACCGTCTGTTACAATCGGATAAGAAAATATAGAAGATTTTCCGGAATCAGAAAGTTTTGTTTCGCTCCAGAGCACACCTTCTTTCTGCGCAAAGTAAACAGTTTCTGCACCCTGTCTCGTATCAAACCATACGATACTTACCTTATCATGATAGCTGAACAAAACAGGACGCGAACAGTTTCCTTCGCTCGTTAACTGCTCAACTTGAGAAACAATGCGCGCAGAGTTAGTATCGATTTCGGCAAAACAAATATTTGAGTTTTCAGAGCTGTAGTGAGTTCTCTCCCATGCTACGTAGGTTTTTCCATCTTTAGATAAAAGTGTCGGCCTCTGATTGTGATACGAACTGAACACGTCCTGAGCGCCCGACTGCATCGAACTCTGGTCGGTAACTAACTCTGCCGCGCTCCATGACATTCCGTTTGAACGCGAGCGTGTTGCATAAAGCTGATATGAAAGACGAGTTCCACTCATCAACTGTGCCTGAAAAAAAAGTATTTCTCCTTTATCAGAAGAAACTAAAACAGGCAGAAACGGATTTCGTAAATTTTTTGAAGGTTCAAAAACAGAAAACTCACTCCACTTTAATCCATCATGGCTCCGCGAAGTAAGCATCGAAAACGATTCATCTTTTCCAAGTGATGCAAATAAAATAAAGTCACCTGATTTTAATGAATAAATACGAGGAGCAACAACAGGAAGATTCTGTTTGGCAAAATCAACTCTGTTAAAAGTAGTTCCATAATCATCAGTTTCAAAAACAGAAACCATGTTTGAGTCAGAAAGAACACTTATACAGATTTTTCCTGCAGAATTTACTGCAGCAGAATATAAATCAGGAACTTCACCGGAATAAGGGAAAGGACCTGCAAAACGCGAAAGATTTCTCCAGATGCCGCCGGATACTTTTATAGAGCATGAAAGAAAAAGCTGCGAATTTTTTGCATCAACATCCTGCCAGAAAATTGCACTTACAGAATCGCTGCTTATTGCCTTAGGGAACCTTGCATCACCAGATGAAATGCGTTCAGGATTTTCCCAGTAGTAGCTTTCTGCAGAAAGAAGACAAGGTGCCGTTATAAAATTCAGCGTGAATAAAACAAAGAGAAAAAATAATTTTCGAAAAGATTTTATTTTATTCAATTATAAATCCCACCATATTCTATTGTACTTTACACGCCATAAAATTACAACAACGCTTTTACCTTTTTCTGCAAATCCAGTACCTTTGTACAGCGCTTGTTTTCGGACTTCTGGAGAAGCTGTTCTACGAGGGCATAGGCTCCGACGATGTTGTTTTTCTGAAGCTCCTGAATAGCCTGCTGGTATTTAGCCTCATCAGCAGCCGTCATGACGATACTTGCCCTACCGCCAAGAGAAATCTGAACACGGTCCTTCAAAAGATAAGCCTGGTCATTATTAGGGTTAAGGACGATTGCCTCATCAAGTTTGGCAAGGGCGTTCCTTAACTGAGACTCGCTCTTTCCTGCACTGTTTATGATGCTCTGAGCTTCTCGTGTCAAAGCCTGAGACCTTGTAATTGCAGTAGTATCAACCGGCTTTTTCTTTAATCCGAGGTCCATTTCTACCTGATTTATGAGGGATTTAAGGCCAGGATAATTAGGTCTTATTTCTGCAAGGTCCTTAAGATCTGCATATGCTTCCTGAATCTTTGCCGGATTTTTATAGTTTGTCTTTGCACTGTTAAATTTGCGTTCAAAGGTCTGGTTTGCAACTGCAGGGTCAATAAGTTCATCAATGCGTAACGTAAGAATACTTGCTTCCTGGTTTAAAGGATATACAAGCTGAACTTCCTGAAGTTTCTTTTTTGCAAGATTTAAAACTTCGAGGGCATCATCCTTTTTATTCTGCTTCATGAGTTTTGAACCCTGATCATAATACTGATGGGCAATACTCAAAATCTGAGACATTTCAGGATACAGCGGTGCCGTCGGTGGAATTACACGACCGGTTTTCATAGAAAGAGCCGTTTCTACAAGAGCAAAAAGGTTTTCGATTTCTTCGTCTTTTTCATCACCGTTTGTAACAGCCCAGCGGCTCTTTGCCTGATTAAGAATACTTTCTGCTTTTTCAAAGTTACCGTTGTAGTATTCGTTTTTAGCATTGTTCTTGAGTTTTCGAACTTCTGCAACAACGAGACGGTTTTCTGCATCGTTAATCTGCTGACCAAGTTCTGCAAGTTTTCTGTCGCTTTCTGTTCTGAGGCTGTCAGATTCCTGATAGTCAAGAGATTCTTTGTATTTTAAACTTGCAAGCTCGATATTTTTTCTTGCAGCCGTGTAATCTGTTCTTCTGAATGAACTTACAGCCTGATTATATCTTAATTCTGCTTCGTTCAATGCTTTCTGACTTAAGAGAATTGATTCATTACATTTCTGTGATGTCGCATTACTTGCTTCCTGAAGCTTATGCATTTTTGCAACGCTGTCAATTACAGTTTTTTCTTCTGAAGCAAAAGAAGATTTATCGATTGAACTTTCAAGAAGTGTCGTGCGGCATGACTCAAGCGTTGCAGAATCATTCTTTAAGTTCTGATCAATCTGCGAAATAAATGCGAGCGCTTCTTTAGGATAACGGTTTGCAAGAAGCTCGTCAGATTTTTTATATTCGTTCTGATAGTAGTCAACGATTTCTGTTGCAGCACTTGCAAAATAAGAAGAAGTTTCTTTCCACTGATGCTGACTTGCTTTAATACAAACATCATAAAGCGTCTTATTTAAAACTGAATAATATGTATCAAGGTTTTTGTATTCAAGAATAACATTTTCTGCATTCTTGTTTTTCTGATTCTGTAAAAGTTCTGCCCTGTATTCTGTAAAGAATTTTTCATTGAGAAGATTCTGAGCTTTTGCAGCACATTCATCATACTGTCTTGAGCAGTCAATCATCTGCGAAGCATATGAGTTTTTAGATCTTATTCCTTCTACGGCGTCTGCAGGTTTTTCGATTGTCTTTAATGTCTGGTTAATTCCCTGATATTTATTAAGAACTACAAAGCTCTGGTTTATTCCGCCGGTAATCGAAGCTACATATTCCATCGAGCGAACATACTCAGGATAATCCTTCTGGTATTTTAATCCTTCAGAGATTTTAGAATACATCTGATTTACATTGATTCCGAGTTCAGAAAAGTTTGACATTGCAGTAAGCCGCTGGTAAGGAAGATCATCGTTTTTTACAGTTGCAACATTTGTAGAATCGATTTTTCCGATATTGTTTCTCTGAATTACAGAATAAATTGCAGGCTTTGCACCTTCAACATAATTTTTAAACTGAGTATCCATTGCGCCGATGATTCCCGAGCGCGGATTATTTTCAAGACCGAGCGTAAATCTGAACACAAACGGAAGGTATGATGCTTCTGTAAGTTCAGGATTTCTTTTCTGAAGTCTCTGGAATGTGTCACGAAGCGAAACTGCATTCTTGTAAACCTGGTTACGAATATTTGCAAGAGCCTGCATTTCGCTGTTAAAGTTTATATACGCATTCGAAGCATCACGGTAGTTTCCGCTTTCTACGGCACGGATAAATGTGTTGTATGCGTTCTTTAATTTATCCTGAATGTTTGAATATTCTTTACAGAGTGCAGTTATCTGGTTTACAGTAACAGTAACACCGTCAGTTACGCTCTTAGGGTTTTCATCATAAAATTCCTGGCGGTACATCGTAAATCCTTTCTGGATCTGACTTACCGCATCAGTATATTCTCCGTTATCAACACTTGCAGAAGATTCGTCTGCAATTCGTCTGAACTGTGCCCTGTAGTAAGTAAACTGCGCGGCAATCTTTGCCTGGCGGATAAACTGGAGCTGTTCTTCTGTCGGATTTTTTTCTACGCTTTCAAGTTGTGCGATGATTTCGAGTTTTTTCTGAGCATTTTCAGGTTCTTTTTCCATGACGTCAATGAGTTCATTTGCAAGCACGATGTACTGCTGTCTTGACTTCATGATTTTGTCTATTCTTTTCTGAACTTTATCAAGCTGTTCAGGATGATCCTTGAGGTAGTCACTCAATTCAATCAAAGCAGCAGAAAAATCTGTTTCTTCGATGAGCTGATCAATCTGGCTTAAAGTCCTGCCCTGAGCATTCGTATCCTGCGCAAAACACAAATTAAGAGAAAGAAATAATACTGTCAGAACAAGAATTAAACGTTTAATAATTAATTCCCCTTATCTTATATATTTTCGGTAAAAAAACTAAACATATTAAGGAATAAAACCGAAAATTTAATAACACGATATGGCCGGTTTCTCATAATATTTTAGAGAAAATGGACATTTTAGTCAAAATCTGGTAAAATATTAAGACGGATGAAAGATTTTTTTAGGACATTCATTTTAATTTTCCTCACCTCCTTTATTATACCCGTAAAGGCGTATTCTCTGGAATACATCGAAACCTTTTCTTCAATCGCAGATTCTTTCTCCTCTTTTGTAGATAAAAATGCCGGAACGACTGTATTTCCGTCACTGGATATTCCTGCAGGCGGAAGAGAAGAAAGCCTTGGTTCTGCTTTTACTGCCGTTGCCGATGATATAAGTTTTTTTGAATATAATCCTGCAGCCAGCTGTGTACTTGATCAGACCTCCCTCGGATTTTTCCACAACTCGTGGATTGCAGATTCCAATATAGAAACAATCGCCGGAACAATTAGAAACGAGAATTTCGGCTGCGGCGCAAAAATAAAATGCTTTTGCGTTCCGTTTACAGAATACAACGATTTTGGTGACAGGGTTGCTTCAAGTTATTACTCAGAAACAACCGCAGTAGTAAATGCATCATACAATTTCTTTAACGGTTATTATTTTAAAGGCCTTGCAGTCGGAGGAAACGCAAAGATTGCATGGCGTGCAATTCCGGATTATACAGACCGCGATACAGGAGAAATAATCAAGCACTCGGGAATAAGCCAGTCTGCCCTCGCCTTTATGACTGATCTCGGAGTTCTCCTTCGTTTTAATGCGGCAAAATTTTTCGATGACCGTGATCCTAACTTAAAAGTCGGACTGACACTCCAGAACATAGGTGTTTCGCTTACAGGCTTTCAGAGTGCACAGGGAGTTCATCTTGATGATTCGCTTCCTACAGCAATAAGTGCAGGAATCTCTTACAGATTTATAAAGCCTGCAATGATTGCATTTGACTTTAAGCAGCCTGTAAATCTCATGGACTTTTCTAAAACACAGATGTACTCTTTTGGAGTCGGACTTGATGTAAACGTAACTGATTTTGTAGAAGTCATGGCAGGATTTCGTCTTAAGGGTGCTAACCCTCGCATAAGTCTTGGAACAGAAATTACATTAAAGCAGTTCATTCTTGATTTTAACTACACGTTTGATTTAACCTCATCAGTAAATCCGGTAAACCATTTTTCTGTTGCATTAAAATTAAATTTCGGTGACCGCGGAAGATACGCAAAAGAACTTGAAGCAGAAAGCTATTACGAAGAAGGATTAAAATATTATGCGCGCGGTCAGATGGATCTTGCAGTTGAACAGTGGGAAAAATGTTTAAAAATAAATCCGGGCTTTACACCTGCAAGAAACAGCATAAAGCTTGTGAGCAATTCTAAAAAACTTTTTGACAGAGTAATCGACATCCAGAGTCTGGAATAAAAAACCGCAAACTCTGTGTGCATCGTAAAAGTGCGCAAACCCTACTTAACAATCTATTTTTTCGGACAGAAAATTCTAAAGTTCATCCAAGGGAAAATCGGATGATTTTTTTCCAGATTACAAAGCCATTCTGTACTTACAGTATTTGAACCAAGCGCATCAAAAACTGCTGTAAACGCCACGATACTGTCTTTAAACGCTTTTTTTGCATAATCTGCAAAGTAATCAGTTTCTATCATCTTTGACCATTCAGAACTCTGCGCAAGCATAAGTTCTCGTGAACCAAGATTTAAGAGACGAACTTTCAGACCTGAGTCATCAGGAAATCTTCCTGCAAGGTCAACGATTCTTTCGCATGCTTTTCTCAAATAACGGAGCATGTAACTGTTTTTATTTGAAAGATAATCTTCGCCATACGACTGTTCTGACCCCGAAGCAGAATACGGAACAATTTTCTGGAAAGAAAATTTGTCGAAAAGCAAATCAGAGAAAGTTGCTACGTTTATTCCGCTTTCTGCAAATTTTCTGATTACGTTTTCAAACCAGAGGATACCCTCGCTCCATGACTGATAAAGCATTTCATCATCAAACACACATGTAAGTGAAACGTCTGTATTCTTAATAAGCTTTGCTGCATCTTCAAGTTTTTGTTTGTAAACCGAAACAAAATTGTCAGAGTCAATGAGAACCTGATTATATGCATTTTCGCGGTTATAAATGTATTCCTGTTTCTTTAAATTCTTTGGATTAGAATCTGATTCAGAAAAAAGATTATTCCAGTAGCAGAAGCCCGAGCCTGTTCTTGCCTGACCCTTTTTAATGAATGGAGTCAGTTCAGCACCCTCAAGTTCCCATGCAATATCCTTATTTTTATTCTTGTAAACAGGATTCTGATTGTAATCAAGCTTGATTTTATCTGCTGCAAAAAGTGAAAGGCAGTTGTAACAGCGTGCCGGAGTAAAGATTCCGTTTTCCGGAGTTACTTCGCCAAGAAGAAAACTCTGTGACGGAAGAATTGTATAATTTACTCCGTACATTCTAAGGACTTTCTCGATTCCAGGAGCATAGCCGAGTTCAGGAAGGAAAAAACCTTCTGCAGGAATCCCGAAATAATATTTTACAGAGTAAAGTCCGGTTTCTATCTGAGCATTTAAAATTTCGCTCATGTCAGCATAGTGCGGCATGAACATATAAGTTCCGCATGTTGCAAGAATTTCGATTACTCCGTTCTTTGCAAACTGCGCAAAATGTTTTAAAAGATTCTGTTCATAAACTTCTGTAAAATATCTTTTTGTTTCGATTGCATCTTCAAGATATTCAACAGCGCTTTTATTTAATTCTTTAATTGATTTTGTTCTTGTAACTTCTTTTTTACCAAATTCAATTAAATTATCAAGATAGTTTACATACTGTTTTTTTACAGCTGAATCACTCAAAAGAGCACACAAAGGTGTAGAAAAAACAACTGCAATCTTTGCATTAATTTTTTCACTTTCGATTTTCGAAAGCATATTTAAAAGCGGAATATATACATTTGAAATCTTTTCAAAGAAGAGAGAATTTTCCTGCGCATTTGCGAGAGCGGTTTCGTCTGTATGTCTTATGTATGGGTGATGAAGATTTATTAATAATGAAATATTTTTACTTGCCATTTTTAACTCTCTCTTTAATTAAACGATTCTCTGTAGTTATTGTAATGATTCTTAAGGATTGTCTTTAAACCAGACAGTTCAAGAATCGGTTTAATCTTTGCATCCTGTCCCGGCTGCAAACTCATAAACTGATGTGACCCCTGAGGAATTGCAATTCTGGAAGAAACTGCAAGAACAGAATTTAACGCAGACGCATCATCCTGAACAAGATCTACCCTTACATATTTTTTTCCGCCGGGAATAAGAATGTACTGTTCCCTGTCAGAATAATTAATCTGAATGTCGAAAGTTTCTTCCGGCTTTTCTGTTTCAAGGTCATCAAAGAAACATACCTGGAGATGAACCGGTGTTTTAGAAGAAACAAGCTGCTTGTATAAAGTTTCGCTGTAATCCCAGTAAACAAAAATAGAAACAGGATTACGAAGCAGAATATCTATCTTAGTTTCGTTATAACCTTCAGGTAATTCCGATGCAATGTTTGCTGCTTCATCTGTTTCTTTAATCGTTTCTTTATAGTTAAGATTTTCATCGATTTCTTTTGCAACTTCAAGAAGTTCGACAATAATAAAACGTCTGTTAAGATCGTCCGGAATATCAATTCCGTATTCATCAGCAAGTTCGATTAACTGTGATGAAGTTAAAGTTTCAAGGTGACTGCGAGATAATCTATTTTTAGCTGAATTATTTTTCATAAACTAAATAATCTTAAAAAAAGAAACTAATGTCAAGAGAATATAGTTTCTATCGGCACGATTCCATATTTTTTAGCAAAATTGCGGGAATTAAGTGCATGAGCTATAACATCATTAGGATTATGAGCATCAGAATCACAGATAACCCGAGCACCGCTTGACGCAACCATTTCCCAGAACTCATGGTAAGGATAACCAAGCCTTGGACCTTTCGAAGTTTCTACAAAACCACGGTAAATTCCAAGACCGTTTACTTCAAGCGGGAGGTCCATATCTTTAGCGGCATTTAAAATCGCTGTAAGACATGCTTTTGCTTCATCGTCCCACTCACGCCAGCCCGACATAAAAAGATCTGGATGTGCTAAAATTGAATAGAGTCCTGAACCTATTCCCTCTACAACCTGGTCGGTATATTTTGCAAGAAGCCTTTTATCATGGTTAAACTGGGGTGCATAAGGATGAATGTTTCCGTCTACGACCCAGTGCGGTCCAAAAACAAGGTATTCTGCGCCGTAACGGCCTTTAAGCTCATCGCGGTACCAGCTTAAATAGTTTCTATCGTATTCACATTCGAACCCGAAATGCACCTTAAAGTCCGCATTCTCTGCTGCTTCCTGTACGTCATTTTTATATTGTTCAACCTGATCTACACTCATGCGGCAGTTTATCCAGTTAATTTCCTTTAAGTCCGGATACGGGCAGTGATCGCTGAATCCTAATTCAGAACAGCCCTGCTCTTTTGCAACTTTAACATAATCTATCGGACGACCGGTTGCATGATGGCATAAAAATGTATGTGTATGAAAATTTGATATTTTTAATTTACTCATAATGGCATAAGAATAATGAAATGAATCAATAAAAGCAACCTTTAATTATTCTGTACCTTATTGTAATAGTCTCTAAAAAATGGTATTTTATTCTATATTAATTCTTAAATTACTGCGGGATTTCCCCGGCAGATTTATAAGGAGCATTTCATGACTTACACTGCAGAAGTGGAACATATGTGTCCTTTGGCTAAAGGCGCATATCATGGACCGGCCCCAATTCCTGAAGAAGGCGAATGGGTAAAGGTTAAAAAAATTGAAGACGTTTCCGGTTTTACACACGGAATCGGTTGGTGTGCACCACAGCAGGGTGCCTGCAAACTTTCTTTAAACGTAAAGAATGGTATCATCGAAGAAGCATTGGTTGAAACAATCGGATGTTCTGGTATGACTCACTCAGCAGCTATGGCATCAGAAATCCTCATCGGAAAAACTCTTCTCGAAGCTTTGAATACTGACCTTGTTTGTGACGCTATCAACACAGCTATGCGCGAACTTTTCATGCAGATCGTTTACGGACGCACACAGTCAGCTTATTCTAAAGACGGACTTAAAGTTGGTGCTTCTCTTGAAGACCTCGGTAAAAACTTACGTTCTCAGGTTGGAACAATGTTTGCAACACGCAAAACTGGTCCTCGCTACCTGGAAATGACAGAAGGTTATGTAGAAACTTGTGCAGTTGATAAAGACAACCAGATTATCGGTTACAACTGTATCAACTTCGGTAAGTTAATGGATGCCCTCAAAGCAGGAAAACCTGCTCAGGAAGCAATCGAAGGTGCACGTACACACTATGGTCGTGTAACTGCAGATCAGGGTATGGTAAAACTCATCGACCCACGCAAAGAGTAATCAGGAGGAATAGTTATTATGGCATTATTTGAAGATTTTGAAGGCCGCATTCCTCAGGTGAATAAGGCTCTTAAAGAATACGGATTTAAAGAAGGCGAAGCTGGATTAAACGAAGCTCGTGACCTTTGTAAAGCACGCGGATTTGATCCATATGAAATCTGTCAGTCAACACAGCAGATTTGTTTTGAAGATGCAAAATGGGCTTATGTATTAGGTTCAGCAATCGCAATTAAAGAAGCAGAAAAAACAGGAGACAAAACTGGTTCTGCTGCTGCAGCTAATATCGGAAAAGGACTTCAGGCATTCTGTCTCCCGGGTTCTGTAGCTGATGACCGCAAAGTTGGTCTTGGTCACGGAAACCTTGGTGCACGTCTTCTTTCAGAAGAAACACAGTGCTTCGCATTCCTGGCAGGACACGAATCATTCGCTGCTGCAGAAGGTGCAATTAAAATCGCAGCTAACGCAAACAAAGTTCGCAAGAACAAGCTCCGCGTTATCCTTAATGGTCTTGGAAAAGACGCTGCTCAGATTATTTCACGCATCAACGGTTTTACTTATGTTCAGACAGAATTTGATTACTTCAACGGTGAAGGAACAGACAAAGCTCTTAAGGTTGTAAAGGAAGTTCCATACGGATCTAACCCGGACCGCCTTATCGTAAAATGCTACGGTGCTGACGATGTTCGTGAAGGTGTTGCAATCATGTGGCACGAAGATGTTGATGTTTCAATCACAGGAAACTCTACAAACCCTACTCGTTTCCAGCATCCTGTTGCAGGAACTTACAAAAAGGAACGCCTCCTTGCAGGTAAAAAATACTTCTCTGTAGCATCAGGTGGTGGTACAGGTCGTACATTGCATCCGGATAACATGGCAGCTGGTCCTGCATCATACGGATTTACTGATACTTTGGGTCGTATGCACTCAGACGCTCAGTTCGCAGGATCTTCATCAGTTCCAGCACACGTAGAAATGATG
>CAJORB010000020.1:0-7669 GCA_905236565.1 uncultured Treponema sp.
CAGGCACAAGCCACGGCGTTCCTGTCATAGGCTGTGACTGCCCCGTATGTAAATCAAAAGATCCTCACGACAAACGTTATCGTGCAAGTGCGTTTGTAACAGACGGAACACACAACATCGTAATTGATACAGGTCCTGAGTTCCGCATGCAGGCTTTAAGACAGGGCATAAAAACTCTCGATGCAGTTCTTATGACTCACGGGCATGCAGACCACCTTCACGGGCTTGATGACGTGAGGATTTTTTCAAGCACAAAGCAAAACGGCGTCTGGCACAGACAGTCAAGCTTCTTTGATTCACTTTTAAACCGCCACGGCGACGGTTTAAAAATCTTTGCAAATCCGCACACAAAAAAAATAATCTTTAATCACTTTGATTATATATTCATGCATACCCAGAAAGGCGGCGGCAAACCACGCATCGACCTCTGGAACGTAAACGAGTTTTCACAAAATAATCCGCTCAAAATCGGAACTATGTCAATCATTCCTGTTCCGATGCTACACGGAAAACTTCCTTCGACAGGTTATCTTTTCTGCGAAGAGGCAGATTCTAAAACTCATTCAATCGCATATCTTACAGACTTAAATTATATAAGCGAAGAATCTGTCGATATAATTAACCGCAGCAAGGGACAGCTTAATCATCTTGTAATCGATGCACTTCGAATCCGCGAGCACTCAACTCATTTTAATTTTGACCAGGCACTTTCTTTAAGCGAAAAACTCGCGCCGCGTCACACATGGTTTACACATCTGACTCACGACTTAAGCCATAACGATGTTCAAAAATACATCGATGAAAATCTCAATAAATATCCGGTACTCGAACAAATCGTAAAAGACGGCGGCTCTGTAAGCCCTGCATACGATACTCTTGAACTTACCACAAAAGGTTAAAAAGCAAAGAACTCGCGGTAACTCCACACACGTTTAGAATACCGCCATGCCCTGCGCGGTTGTATCGGTCCTTTTTTTCTGTTAAAATAAGTACATGGTAATTTCTTCTATTGATTTAAAAGACGGACATGTAGTTCAGCTTAAAAACGGAAAAGATCTCGTGCTCCAGCGCGATGACGCAGACAATCTCATAAACGATTTTAATTTTTACGGCGAAGTTGCCGTGATTGACCTTGATGCTGCAATGGGACACGTTGACGCAAAAGGAAATACAGTAAATACAAATCTGCTTAAAAGCCTTCTTCGCAAAGGAAATGTAAGAACAGGCGGTGGAGTTCGTTCAGTTAAACGCGCAAGAGAACTCATCTCTCTCGGTGCAGAAAAAGTAATCATCGGATCAAGCGCATGGAAAAAAGATCCAAAGCCGGGCGAAAGCGTTTTAGACACAGAGTTCCTCGATGAACTTGTTAAAGCGATCGGTAAACAGAGAATCATAATCGGCGTTGATGCAATAAACGGAAAAATCGCAATCAAAGGATGGACAGAAACAATAAATGTTTCTCTCATCGACGGTGCTAAAGAAGCAGAAAAATACTGCAGCGAACTTTTATTTACATGTGTAGAAAAAGAAGGATGCATGCAGGGAACAAACATGCAGATGGCAAAAGAACTTCGCGATGCAGTTAAGTGCCGCGTAGTTGTTGCCGGCGGTGTTTCTTCTGAAGACGAAATTGAAGAACTCGAAAAAATGGGATGCGACGTTCAGCTTGGAATGGCTCTCTATACAAATAAAGTTTCGCTTAAAGAATCTTTCATTCGCTGTCTTGACTGGAAAAAGACAGACGGAATGGTTCCTGTTATCGCACAGAGTGAACACGGCGAAGTTTTAATGATGGGCTATGCAAACCGCGAAGCGTTCAACAAAACATTCGATACAAAAAAACTTACTTTCTGGAGCCGTACAAGAAACGTTCTCTGGACAAAAGGCGAAACAAGCGGACACTATCTTGAAGTTTTAAAACTTCGTGCAGACTGTGACCGCGATACGGTTTTAGCAACCGTTATTCCACATGGCGGTGTATGTCACACAGGAAGTTATACATGTTTCTCAAGCGATCCTGACGAACGCTCTTCTCTTGAACGTCTCTACGGAACAATCGCAGAACGCTTTGCAAATCCAAAACCAGGAAGCTACACTGCAACCTTAGACGCAAAACGTGTTCGAGAAAAGGTAGAAGAAGAAGCAGAAGAAATCTGCGAAGCAGAAGGGAAAGACGAAGTAATCTGGGAAGCAGCAGATCTTTTATACTTTGTAAGTGTCTTAATGTACAAGGAAGGCGTTAACTGGAAGGACGTCTATGACGAATTAGACAAGCGACACAAAGAAAAATGACACTAAATTTTCCTAAGAAAAATCTTAGGAAAAACGCCCTTTTCTAAGAAGAAATTTATTAGACATATCATTATTTTTATGCAATACTTCAAGCATAGGATGTTAAAAATCCTTAAAGGAGATAACGCTATGAAGAAATTAATTTTATCTATCGCAGCTATTTTTGTAATCGGAGCAGCAGCATTTGCACAGGAAAAAGATTATTCAACTGTTGATATTGGTTTTACATTCCCGGTAACTATCCAAGAAAACAAAAACTATAATGATGCATATTCATCAACAAAAGCTTTTGGTATTTATGCTGAATACTATGAAGACTTTACTCCGATGTTTGGTATCACGACGCACGGTTTTCTGTATTTTGCAGGTCATCCGGATTTCTATTTGAATGGTCATGAAGTAGCTACTTTTAATGGTATATTCTATTCAGATGACATAATTTTCCCATTGGGAGTAAGTGTAAACCTTATGCCTACATTAAACATCCCTATCGGAAGTATCGTAGAACTCCGTTTTGGCGCAGGTATCGGCTTTACATATCGTGCAGCACTTTATGATATTCCGGGTGATCAGATTCAGACAAGTCAGTGGCTTTTTGCAATTCCTGTAATGGCAGCCGTTCAGTTAAACTTTACAGACTTTATCGGACTTAAGGCAGGATGTGACGTTCAGTTTACATTTGCAGGATTTGAACAGATTGAAGATTACGACCAGACAGAAACAATCGATGCTTTTACAACAACGATTCTTCCTTACGTCGGCGTTGTATTCATGTTCTAGGTTAAGCTGAATAAAACAAAAAAAACAGCACCTATCGAAAAAAAGAGCAGCCCATAAAAGCTGCTCTTTTTTTTATCAGTTAATGTTTTTGAAAACTACTTTCTCATTTTCATGTTAACTGTGTAGTGTTCGTTAAGGAAGTCTGCATCGATTTCCATTTTAATATCTGTGGTTAATGTTACAGATTTTGTGAACTTATATGTTCTCTGTGTTTCGTCACATCTGAAAGTAATTACAAGACCATCATTTGTCACGTTTACTTTAAAGTTAGATCTCTTGCTTTTTGCAAAATTATAGATAACTTCGCCTGTTTTTGCATCTTTAAGAATGATAGTGTTGTTTACACCAAATTCCCATGCAGCATCCCAGTTTGGATCAATCCATGTTCCTTTTGGGAACTGTTCTCCAGCAGCAGCAATTTCGCTGTCTGCCTGATTAAGTGCATCACTTACAGGACCAGCTGCAAATGCAGCAGAAGCTAAAAGAGCAGCCATAACTGTTAATAAAAATTTTTTCATAGAAATCCTCCAGTTTGATTTCTTATTATAGAATATTAAGTCGGTTTCTAAAGTCAGCTGAGACCCGAAACTCTCTCTAATGGTCAAATTCTAACTACCTATACCGATTATTGTCAATACCATTAATCTGTATTATTATAAACACAATGAAAAAAGACATGCCACAGCCTAAAAAACGCGCACCAAGAAACAGAACACTTTCATTAGACTCCTCAGAAATTCCGCATTTAAAGGAACAGATTTTAACGAAAGAAAATTTAGAATTAAAAGCAGGAGAAGGTTCGGGTAAAATTCAGCTTGAAAAAATAATAAATGACAGAGTGTTAAACTGCGACATTTTTGAAGGACTAAAATATATTCCGGACGAATACGCAGACTTAATCATAATCGACCCGCCGTACAACCTTACCAAAAACTTTAACGGAACGACTTTTAACGCGCGCTCAGATTCTGACTACGATAAATATCTTGAGTCATGGCTCCCGCTTGTTTGCAGAAAATTAAAACCGTCAGGTTCCCTCTATCTTTGCGGCGACTGGAAATGTACGGCAAGCTTACAGCGTGCGCTCGAAAAAGAACTTACTGTAATAAACAGAATCACATGGCAGAGAGAAAAAGGACGCGGCGCAAAATCAAACTGGAAAAACGCAATGGAAGACATCTGGTTTGCAGTAAAAAATCCTGACAATTATTATTTTAACGTAGAAGCAGTAAAAATAAAGCGCCGCGTTTTAGCCCCGTACAAAGTTGACGGCAAACCAAAAGACTGGGAAGAAAGCGAAGAAGGAAATTTTCGCCTTACATATCCGTCAAATTTCTGGGACGACATAAGCGTTCCGTTCTGGTCGATGAGCGAAAACACAGATCATCCGACGCAGAAACCAGAAAAGCTTTATGCAAAACTTGTGCTCGCATCTTCGCGCGAGGGCGATGTAATTTTTGATCCGTTTTTAGGAAGCGGCACTTCTGCAGTCGTTGCAAAAAAACTTTCCCGTCATTTCTGCGGAATCGAACTCAACGAAGAATATTCACTTCTTGCACAAAAGCGCCTTGAGCTTGCAGAAAAAGATAAATCAATCCAGGGCTTTTCTGACGGCGTCTTCTGGGAGAGAAATACGAATAAGTAGGCGCGTGATTCTCGCGAGAGTACGTTTTATAAATATTATGTTTATCGTTTTTGTATTTAAATGCACAGCGACTTAAAGAAATTGCATTCTTCGTCATTACATTCTTTCGAAAGCTCGCAGTTAAGGTCTGCATGAAAATCGTGGATTGCCTCGCGGTCTTTTTTTGTTCCGTATATCTTAGCAACATGACGGATATTAAATTTCTTAAAAAGCTTTTCGATGTAACGAACCTGAAACTTAACAAAGTCAAAACTTCCTGCAACGATAAATGCCGGCGGAAAATCTTTTGTAAAATTTGTGTGGATGTTTATAAAATCCTTTAATCGCACCTGCTTACCGTTTATGTCGGCTTTTCCTGTCTTTAAGGCTTTTTTACCCAGAACGTCCTGCATTGATTCAACAAAATCAGAAACAAGATAGAAAAACCAGTTTATTTTATAAACCCCGCAGTTTAACCCTACAGCGCGCGGAACAAAATTATCGTAAGACTTGATTCCCATTAAATCCGAAAACTTGGGATTAGTACAAATCATCGAATAAAGTGCCGTGTAATGAGCACCAACAGAATCTCCGACTAAGAAAAAGTTTTTAAAATCAAGATTGTATTTATCTGCGTTTTCCTTTACCCATTTAATGACGCAGTTTGCATCATCAAAGGCCGCAGGAAATTTAAATTCCGGCGCAAGGCGGTAGTTAAAATTAACGACCGCAAATCCCCTCTGGGCAAGCGACATAAGATAATACTGGTACATTTCTTTAGAACCATAAACATACGAGCCGCCATGAAAACTCATGATTATCGGAAGTTTTCCCTTATAATCTGTTTTTACGTATAAATCGAGCAGATTCCAGCCGTTTACCATGTCGTAATCACATGGTTCTCTATACTGAATATTACGATAGACCGTAATATCATCCGGCTGCCTTAAATTTCTCTGGCGAACGGCATTTAAAAGCGCCCACTCTTCCCTGATTCTATCACTAAACTCTGACATCCCGTCAATATTAGCACAATACAGAGATTTTGAAAACTTATGTGGTTTCCTGTTTTTTATGCTGAATTTACTCAAATTTTGCCAGGAATTCTAAGATTATTTCACTTGACGCAGACGGTTGGATGGGTTTATATTAGTATTATCGTGCACGAGCACGAAAAAGCGTTCTGCTTTCCCAAACTTATCACTGCAGGAGTTACCCTATGAAAATCAAATCTGTATTTTCAAACTCTTTTGCCAAGTATGGAAAAGTTCTTACAGGCTATGATGTATCAGAACTTTTGAACAAACTTGACGAAACGACAAAAAAACCAGAAAACGCCGTAATCTATGAACCAGGCGATGCAGGATTGGAGAGCCTTCCAATCGCCAGAGAATTCAGCGACAACGCCTACGGCGGAATGCCAATCCAGGTTGGTTACTGTAATGGATTCAACACAAAATTAAATTGTCTTGAATGGCACCGCGGTTCAGAATTAAATATTCCTTCAAACGACATTGTTCTTCTTCTCGCATCTTTATCGTCTGTTAAAAAAGGCAAACTGAACACAGCTGCAGTAGAAGCATTCTATGTTCCAAAAGGAACAATCGTTCAGGTTTATGAAACAACTTTGCACTATGCACCATGTAATGCAGTAAAAGGCGGAGAAGTTTCTAAAGAAGGATTCCGCGTTATCGTAGTTCTTCCAAAAGACACAAACACAGAAAAACCTGCGCTTAAAGAAATCGACTTCGAAGACAAACTTCTCTGGGCACGCAATAAGTGGCTGATTGCGCATCCAGATTCAAGCGAAGCAAAAGCCGGCGCATTTGTCGGTTTAAGCGGAACAAATATAGATCTCGCAAAAAAATAAGTAACATAAATCAATCACACAGGAGTAAATTAAATGATTAACAACAAACCAAAAATCAAAATCGGTATCGTGGCTGTTAGCCGCGACTGTTTCCCGGAGTCTCTCGCTGTAAACCGCAGAAAGGCTCTTGTTGCTGCATATACAAAAAAGTATGGTGCAGATGAAATCTACGAATGTCCAATCTGTATCGTAGAATCAGAAATCCACATGGTTCAGGCTTTGGAAGACATCAAGAAAGCCGGATGTAATGCACTTTGTGTATATCTTGGAAACTTTGGACCAGAAATTGCAGAAACACTTCTTGCAAAACACTTTGAAGGACCAAAGATGTTCTGTGCAGCTGCAGAAGAAACATCTAAAGACGGCGGACTTATCCAGGGTCGTGGAGACGCTTACTGTGGTATGCTCAATGCTTCTTACAACCTCAAGCTCCGCAACATCAAAGCTTATATTCCTGAATATCCTGTAGGAACTGCTGAACAGTGTGCAGATATGATTAAAGAATTTGCACCAATTGCAAAAGCAGTTTACGCTTTAAATCACCTTAAGATTATTTCTTTCGGACCACGTCCACTTAACTTCCTTGCTTGTAACGCACCTATCAAACAGCTTTACAACCTCGGAGTAGAAATCGAAGAAAACTCAGAACTTGACTTGTTTGAATCATTCAACAAACACGCAGGCGATGCTCGTATTAAAGAAGTTGCTGCAGACATGGCTAAAGAACTCGGAAACGGAAACAAAAAACCTGAAGTTCTTGAAAAGCTTGCACAGTATGAACTTACACTCCTTGACTGGGTAGAAGGCCACAAAGGCTACAGAGAATTCGTTGCAATCGCAGGAAAATGCTGGCCAGCATTCCAGACACAGTTTGGATTTGTTCCTTGCTATGTAAACAGCCGCCTTACAAAGATGGGTATTCCAGTATCTTGCGAAGTTGATATTTACGGATGTCTTTCTGAATTTATCGGAACAGTTGTTTCTGATGATACAGTTACACTCCTCGACATCAACAACACAGTTCCACAGGACATCTACGACGAAGACATCAAGGGAAAACATGGAAAGTATACAATTCAGGATACATTCATGGGCTTCCACTG
>CAJORB010000021.1:0-43824 GCA_905236565.1 uncultured Treponema sp.
AGTAAGGGTGCATACAAGCCATATTAAAAGCATGCTTGCAACAGATGCGTAGTGTCCTGCAATGCGTGCAGGAAAAATAATTGACTTTGTAACTGCAAGCGGCACTAAAATCTGCGGAATTGCAATATGACAGAATGGAAGTTCAGAATTGTTCATCGCTTGAGAAGTAATTGCCATGCTCCCGCGTTCTGCGATTAAGTCAGAAATGAATGCGATGCAGAATCCGACTGCAAAGACAGTCTGGAAAATCCTTCTGTAAATTACACTGCTTCCTGTTTTCTTTCGTTCTGCAAAAATCATGCGTACAAAAAGAAAGATAAGGAATGCAGCGTAAATAAAAGAAGCGGGAGTAAAATTATTGTTTACGACTACAAAAAACAAAATTAAAAAAGTCATCAAAGTACATAAAATTAAACTCGAAATCATAACAACCTCTGTATATCAGCCAAAAATTAATGCAATTAAACCTGCAAAAAACATAAAGTAAATGCTTAAACAGAACTGCGTAATGCGTGCAACTCTTTTAATGACCATAATTCTTTTTGTTACAAACGGAATGCCAAGAAGGGGAATAAAAAATGGCAGAGTGCCGGCATAAAAAAATATAAAATAAAAAAATCCTTTTACTCCGTTGCCGCCAAAAACAGAACGAGCTATTGCAGTCCACAGCGGCGGGCAGATATGAAGTCCAACTGCAAGCCCTGTGACAATTGCAGTAACCCAGTCGTTTGCATAATGCGGAATTTTTTTTATGCCGCACCTGCATTTGCCGCCGTTGTTTGATTCAGCTTTAAGAGAATTAAGTAAAAGTGAGAGGCCGCAGAAAAAATATGCAAAGGCAGAAAGATGTCTTGTAAGAATAGGGTTTGCATATTCGTTTACAAGAAGACCTAGCGTTGCAAAAACTGCGCCGAGAATAAAATACATTGCAAGCCTTGAAAGAAGAAAAACTCCTGTAAGGCCTGCGTTTCGACCGTAGTCTTGTTTTTCTGATCTGCATAAAAACGGAATTAAAACAGGAGTGCAGTACATCGTACAGTAAGTTCCGGTAGAAAGACCAAGCAGAATAGCTTCTAAAAACATTTAAACCTCCGTAAATTCGGTTTTATTAGTTTACGTGTTCATGATAAGGCGTGATTTTTGAGCGTACAATATGGTTTCGGGTAAGATGCATAAAAGACGGGGTAAAATGAAAAATACGCGGTGTGATATTTTATATATTTGATAAATAATTTATAATTGAACTGACTAAATAAAAAACTGGAGATTAAAAAATGGCATCACTGCTTTTAGCTGTAATCTATCTTATTTTTGTAAGCCTCGGACTTCCTGATTCTCTTTTAGGTGCCGGCTGGCCTGTAATGCAGGGCGTTTTTAAAGTTCCGTCTTCGTACGCGGGCTTTGTATATATGTCGATTGCGTTTATGACGATAATCTCGGCTCTTGTAAGTCCAAAAATTATAAAACGCTTTGAAACAAAATGGATTGTAATAATTTCGATTTTCTTTACAGTGCTTGGGCTTGCAGGGTTTTCTTTCTGTACTGAATACTGGATGCTTTTTGTTTTTGCAGTTCCATATGGGCTTGGAGCCGGAGCAATTGATTCTGCTGTAAATCATTATGTTGCAAATAATTTTTCTGGTTCTGTAATGAACTTTCTTCATTGTTTTTATGGAGTAGGGGCAGTCATAAGTCCTAACATCATGGCGCTTGCTTTAAAGTATGCAAGATGGAACGAAGGATACAGATGGGTTTCTTTTATTCAGCTTGGGATTTTAATTATCTGCGTTTTATCTATGCCGCTCTGGAAAAGTAATTCTGGTACAGAAGAGGAAGAGAGAAAAAATAGCGCGGGGATTCGTGAAACAATTTTGCGTCCCGGAGTTATTTTTACGATGATTGCATTTTTCTCTTACTGTGCTGGAGAAGCAACATGCTTTTTGTGGACATCAAGTTATTTTGCCGGAACAAAAACAGGAATGAGCGAAGAACTCATCGCGTCGTTCGGCTCTTTGATTTTTGCAGGGCTTATGCTCGGAAGAATCATCTCGGGTTTTGTTTCTGATAAAGCAGGCGACAGACTTTTAGTTAGGCTTGGAATTGCATTTGAATTTTTAGGAATTATTTTAGTGATGATTCCTGTTGCAAATTATTTTGTCGCGGCTATTGGCTTTGTAATCATCGGAAGTGGAATGGGACCTGTATATCCTGCGATTCAGCATATGGCACCGGTTAACTTCGGAAAAAAATACAGCGCATCTGTAATCGGGCTCCAGATGGCGTCTGCATATACTGGAACAACAACAATGCCGATGGTATTTGGACAGCTCCAGCAGCATTTTGGAATTTTTATAATGCCGTATTACGTTTTATTATTTGCAGTGATGAATATTCTTTTTCTTGAAATTACGTTTAAGGTTGTCGGGAAGGGTAGAAAAGTATAAAAACAAGCTCTTTTACAAAATGCGTTTGAAAAAGAACTGTAATTTGCAATAAAATAGGGGAAATTAGAGGGAATTTTCCCTTGTTTTGTTGCAAATATTTTATTCCCATGTTATCATAAATCTATGATAGAAGAAGCTCCTGAAAAAGGCGAGATAAGCGAAGTTTTCCATATTCTCATGAATCCAGAATATGTTTCTGCAATTGAGAAAATCAATGATGAGTATTATTACTGGGATAAGGTAAAATACCATGTTCCAAAGGGATTGAAGCCGGAAGATTTTTGGAATGCTGTAAAACAAACCCGTATTATTGGAAATAATACATATAAGTTTTCTGTTTGTAGTTTTTTTTATAAAGAAACAAATATGATGCAGTCGCTGCTGCATAATTTTGATATGAACTTTGGTGGAACTTTAGCTTCTTCAAATATTCTTTCTAGTAAAAACAGACAGTATTATCTTTTAAGTTCAATTATGGAAGAAGCAATTGCTTCCAGTCAGATGGAAGGCGCTTCTACTACAAGAAAAGTTGCAAAGGAAATGCTCAGAAAGCAGGCAAAGCCGAAAGATAAAAGCCAGCAGATGATAGTGAATAATTACAATACGATTCGCTATCTTTCTGAACATAAAGATGACGACTTTTCTCCTGAATTATTACTTGAAATCCATAAACAGATTACCGAAAAGACATTAGATACTCCTGAAGATGAAGGGCGATTCAGAACAGATGATAATATTCAGGTAGTTAATGGTATGACTGGTGAGGTTGCACATAATCCACCATCATATACTGCAATAAAGCCAACGATAAAAGAACTCTGTAAATTTGTAAATAAAGAGTCTCGTAGTTTTATTCATCCAATCATTAAAGCTATTATTCTACATTTTATGATTTCGTATCTTCATCCTTTCGTTGATGGAAATGGAAGAACTGCCCGTTCCCTTTTTTACTGGTATATGCTTAAAAAAGGTTATTGGCTTACTGAATATCTTTCTATTTCAAGAATTATTTATAAGGGTAAAAATCAATATGAAAAGGCTTTTTTGTATACCGAGCATGATGATAATGATTTAGGATATTTTATACACTATAACTTAAAAGTTCTTAATCAAGCCTTTGAAGAATTAAATAATTACCTTGAAAGGAAAGCAAAAGAAAATGCTGCAATATTGGAATATAGAATTCCTGGTTTAAATGAACGTCAGATTCAGATAATAAAAATCTGTACAGAAAAACCTTCTTCAATGTTTACGAGCAAAGATCTGGAAACAAGATTTAATGTTTCTGTAAAAACAATTCGATCGGATTTGGAAGGGTTAGTTTCTGTAGGCTTGATGGAAACGGTTCCTTTGAATAAAAGGCTTAAAGGATATACTCGAAGTAAAAACTTTGAATTACGTTTAGAGGAAATTAGAGGAAATTAGCGGAAAATTTCCCCTAATTTAAATAATATGCACAAAATTCTTAAAAATTTGTGCATATTTCGATAATGTGCTCAAACGGAGAACAATATGCACGAAATAAAAAAAATTACTATCGGAACAGACAACTGTTATATCGTTTCAAACGGACGCGATGCAATTCTTGTTGATACTGCAAGTGCGCCCGGCTGTGATAAAATCATTGCTGAATGCAGTAAATTCAACATGAAGCTTATTGTATTGACTCATGTTCATTTTGATCATGCAGAAAATGCGGCAAAAATTGCAGACTATTTTAATATTCCGGTTGCAGTAAGCAAAGAAGATGTCGAGCTTTTTGAAAGCTTTGATAAGCAGCCGCTTTTTTCTTACGGGCTTACAGGCCGCATTGTGCTTGGGCTTTCGCTTACTGTTTTAAGAAATACAAAAGTCGAAAAGCCGCACAATATTATTTTTATTAAAGATGGTGACAGTCTTGCTTCATACGGAATTGACGCAAAAATAATTTCGCTTCCAGGTCACACGAACGGTTCAATCGGAGTTGATGTAGAAGAAAAAAGTCTTCTTGTCGGAGATGAACTTGATAACTGGGTAGTTCCTGCGACGGGCCATTTGTATACAAATCTTGATGCGATAAAAGAGAGCGCAGAAAAAATCCGTTCTCTCGGAGAACGCACTCTTTATTACGGCCACGGAAAGCCTACGAAAAATAAATTTAAATTTTTTAAATGAAAACCTATCTTGCAATAGACTTAAAATCTTTTTATGCCTCTGTTGAATGTCGTGAGAGGGGACTTGATCCTCTTACGACAAAGCTTGTCGTTGCAGATAAAAGCAGAACGAGTAAAACAATCTGTCTTGCCGTCACTCCCGCGCTTAAAGCATACGGCCTTTCTGGTCGAAGCCGCCTTTTTGAAGTAGAAGCTAAGGCGCGCGAAATTAAAAAGCAGACCGGAAAAGAGCTTGAATATATTACAGCCGTTCCGCGGATGGCTCTTTATATAAAATACTCTGCAAAAATTTACAGCATATATCTTAAATATTTTGCACCGGAAGACATTCATGTTTATTCGATTGATGAAGTTTTTATCGATGCTACAAGTTATCTTTCTTTTTACAAATTAAGCGCGCGTGAGCTTGCAGAAAAAGTAATCGGTGACATTTTAGATGAAACCGGGATTACAGCCACTGCAGGCATCGCTCCTAATCTTTACCTTTGTAAGATTGCGATGGATATCTGGGCAAAGCATATCGCACCCGACAAAAACGGCGCGCGCGTTGCAGAACTTGACGAAATGACTTACCGCAGGGAACTCTGGGCTCACAAACCCATCACGGATTTCTGGCGCATCGGAAACGGTATTGCACGCCGTCTTGAAAAAAGATTTATCTATACGATGGGAGATTTAGCGCGCGCCTCCCTTAAAACGCCTCTTGCTCTTTACGACGAGTTTGGAATTGATGCTGAGATTTTAATTGATCATGCGTGGGGACGAGAGAGTGTCGGGATGAAGGACATTAAAAACTACCGCTCGGGTGCAAAAAGTCTTGGAAGCGGCCAGGTCCTTCATTGTGCGTATACTTTTGAAAAAGCGCGTATTGTTGTGCGCGAGATGGCAGAATCTCTTGCGCTTGATTTGTATGAAAAAAAACTTGTGACCTCGTCTGTTACGCTTTATGTGGGATACGATGTTGAAACGCTTGAAAAGTGTTCGGGTGACGGGCTGGCTGATGATAGTGAGACGCGTTCCGGAAATAAAGCGTGCGCTGGTAATGCGCGCTTTGACGGTGAAATCGTAAAAGATTATTACGGCCGTCTTGTTCCAAAGCCTGCTCACGGTACGACAGGCTTTTCGGGTATTACAGGAGAGACAAATCTTGCCGCTGTAATCGCAGATGCTGTAGTGGAGCTTTATGAAAAAATCGTAAATCCTTTATGGCTTATCCGCCGCATAAACATAACTGCAAATAATACAAAGCATATAACGGAACGTGAACCGACACTTTTTGATTCTGAAGTAAATTCAACTAAAGAAGAAAGCTTACAGAAAGCCCGCCTTTCGATAATTAAAAAATACGGCAAAAACGCAATCTTAAAGGGAACTGACTACGAAGAAGGCGCTACAGCACGCGACAGAAATGCTCAGATAGGAGGACACAAGGCGTGAAGTACGATGATATACTGGACACCGACTGGAATGAAAGTTCGCTTAAAAACCGCATGAGTGTGAGCCAGAGAGCAAAAATATTTCTTCCTTTTGCAGCCCTCACAGGTTATGAAGATGAACTTGATAAAACCCTCCTTCGCGAAATAGAAAATATGAAGCAGAAAACCGGTTCGATAAAATTCTGGGAAGAGATGCCTCAAAAAGACGGAATTTAATCAAATTTACAAAAAAGTTAGTAAAATCTAACAAAATTTATTGACAAAAGGGTTAAAAAGTTTTATTATCGTCGCCGTTAGAAATAACTAACAAATGTTAGTAAAATCTAACAAGGAGTAATAAAATGGTTAAATCCAGAAAAATCGTGTGCGCTGCAGTTTTATCTGCTTTTGCGTTTGCTGCAGTTTCTGCACAGGAAGTATCTTTTGAAAACGAAGTTTCAACAGATATCGTAAATATCAGCATCACAGATGATGATACAGACAGCAAGTTTGCTGGTTTTGAAAATAAAACTACAGCAGAATACACATCAGAAAAACTTGATATGGGTCTTGTTCTTAAATTTTCCCTTACACAGGAAGATGATGACTCAATCAGACTTGGTTCTGATTCTTATGTAGATGATTATTTTATCGAATTTAGACCTATCGATATGCTTGGAATTGGATTCCACAAGGGACAGCTTTTAGAAGGTGCATTCCTTCCTTGTCTTGATGACCAGCAGGATGCAGAAATCGAAGCCGGAAACTTAAGAAATGATTTTGGTGTTTTTGTTCGTCCTGTTGACGGTCTTGTAATCAGTGCAGGTTTTGATTTTGATTCATTCTTTAATAAAGATGATACAGACCCGATTATCAATGCAGGTGCAGAATATAAATATGAAGAAATGTTTGCAGTTGGTGCAATGTTCAGAAATATTGTTTCTGATGACCGCTCAATCGGTGTATATGCTTCATATACAGGTCTTGAAGGATTTACTTTCAATGCAGGTTATACAAACAATGGAGAAATCGAAGACTTTAATGTAGTCGGTGATTTTATCAATGCTGCAGTTATGTTTGAAAGCGATGCATTTGCAATCAATGTAGATGCAGCTTTCTCTCTGGACAGCGATGATAATACAACAAATGATCTTTATACTGCAGTTCTTGCAGGATATCAGGTTAATGATGCACTTGCTGTAAAACTTTACGGCGCATTTACAACAGACTTTGATAACGATGATACATGGGTATTTACTGTAAAACCTTATGTTGAATATGCAATCAATGAACACAATGCAATCAGCGGCGGCGTTTGTGTCGGTATTTCAAAACCGGAAAAAACAATTTCCTTCCCTGTATCTTGGGTATACACATACTAAATTTCGAGGAAATAAAAATGCCTTTGAGTATGGCTGATCTTGGAGAGCAGTTTTTGATAAAAAAAATTGCTGGAAATGAAGAAGTGCGACGTTTTCTTGAAAATCTTGGCTTTGTCTGTGGAGCAGAGGTTTCTCTTGTTTCAAAGATAAGCGGTAACGTCATCGTTCAGATTAAAGAAAGCAGAGTTGCTATAAGCCGTGAAATGGCTCAGAAAATAATTGTGTAATTTTTTTTACATGCAGGGTTAGACAAAACTAACTCTGTATGTAAATTCAGGAGAAATGTATATGACATTAAGAGAGACTAAAACCGGACAGACGGTAACAGTAGAAAAGCTCAATGGAGAAGGGGCTGTAAAACGCCGCATTATGGACATGGGTATTACAAAAGGTACAGAAATTTATGTACGCAAAGTTGCGCCTCTTGGAGATCCTGTTGAAATCACAGTTCGTGGTTATGAACTTTCTGTTCGTAAAGCGGACGCAGAAATAATTCAGGTAAAGTAGGAGGAGATGATGATTAAAATAGCACTTGCTGGAAACCCTAATGCGGGTAAAACAACGCTTTTTAATGCGTTAACCGGAGCCAACCAGTTTGTTGGAAACTGGCCTGGAGTAACGGTAGAAAAAAAAGAAGGTAAACTTAAAGGATATGACGGTAATGTCGTAATTACTGACTTGCCTGGTATTTATTCACTTTCGCCATATACACTCGAAGAAGTTGTTTCGCGCGATTATCTTGTTAAAGAACGTCCTGATGCAATTTTAAATATCGTAGACGGAACAAACCTGGAACGCAACCTTTATCTTACAACCCAGCTTGCAGAACTTGGAATTCCTATGGTTGTTGCTGTTAATATGATGGATGTCGTTAAGAAAAACGGCGACAAAATTCATATTGATGCAATGGAAAAAGAACTTGGATGTCCTGTTGTAGAAATTTCTGCATTAAAGGGAACAGGTTGTATCGATGCTGCAGCTCTTGCAGTAAATAAAGCAAACGAAAATAAACCTATGATGTACAAGCATCGTTTTAACCCGACTGTTGAACATGCGCTTGCTCACATCGAAGAAGCTGTTGTTCATGATTTATCAGATGAACAGCACCGCTGGTATTCTATAAAACTTTTTGAACGCGATGAAAAAGTCATAAAGGCTCTTGGAGTAGATTCAGCAAAGCTTGCACATATAGAACAGGATATTAAATCGTGTGAAAAAGAACTTGATGATGATTCTGAATCAATCATCACATCGGAGAGATATAAATATATCGAATCAATTATAAAAAAATGTGTTACAAAGAAAAACCGCGAAAAGCTTTCTACATCAGATAAAATTGACCGTGTAGTTACAAACCGCTGGCTTGCACTTCCGATTTTTGCTGTTGTAATGTGGCTTGTATATTATGTATCAATGGTAACGATTGGAGCTGCTGCTACAGACTGGGCAAATGACGGATTGTTTGGTGACGGTTATCACTTGTTTGGAATCGGAACTGCCGCATATGAAGAAGCTGCAGAAGAGTTTGGTGATACAGCGGCAATTCTTGAAGCTGTAGAAGCAGGTGAAACTACTTATGTTGTAGTTGATGATGAAACAATGGAAGTTTCGGAACCGGTTGAAATTACTGATGAACTTGTTGCAGAAGCAAAAGAGCTTTCAGAAAAATATGGCGAAGAAGGTCCGGATCCTGCAGACTTTGGAATCTGGGTTCCGGGTGTTCCTGCTCTTATCGAAGGTGGTCTTGATGCAATCGGATGTGCAGACTGGCTTAAAGGTCTTATCCTTGATGGTATTGTTGCCGGTGTTGGTGCAGTACTCGGCTTTGTTCCACAGATGCTGGTTCTCTTTATCTTCCTTGCCTTCCTTGAAGCTTGTGGTTACATGGCACGTATCGCATTTATCCTCGACAGGATTTTCAGACGCTTTGGTCTTTCTGGTAAATCATTCATTCCTGTTTTAATCGGAACAGGTTGTGGTGTTCCTGGAATTATGGCATGTCGTACGATTGAAAATGAACGCGATCGCCGTATGACAATCATGACAACTACATTTATTCCGTGTGGTGCAAAAGTTCCGTTTATTGCCCTTGTTGCCGGAGCTATCTTTGGTGGTTCTGCAGCAATTGCAACATCAGCTTACTTTATCGGAATTGCTGCTATCATTTGTTCAGGTATCATTCTTAAAAAGACAAAACCTTTCATGGGTGAGGTTGCTCCTTTCGTAATGGAACTTCCTGCATACCACTGGCCTACCTTTGGAAATGTTATGCGTTCTATGTGGGAGCGCGGCTGGTCATTCATTAAGAAGGCTGGAACAATCATTCTTCTTTCTACAATTGTAATCTGGTTCCTTTCATTCTTTGGCTGGACAGACGGCGGCTTTGGAATGCTTGAAGAAGATCAGATGGATGCAAGTATTCTTGCAAAACTTGGAAGTTGCATTGCATGGATTTTTGCACCTGTAGGCTGGGGTAACTGGCAGGCTGCTGTTGCTTCTGTAACAGGACTTGTTGCAAAGGAAAATATTGTTGGTACAATGGGTATTCTTTATGGTGGTGAAGAAACCTGGGCAAATCTTGCTGCAGCCTTTACTCATCCAGCTGGACTTTCATTCCTTATCTTCAACCTTTTGTGTGCTCCTTGTTTTGCAGCAATCGGTGCAATCAAGCGCGAAATGAACAGCAGAAAATGGACATGGGCTGCAATCGGATGGCAGTGTGGACTTGCATATGTTGTATCTTTCGTAGTATATCAGATGGGAAGTATGTTCAGTGGAAATGGTAATATCGTTGGATTTATTTTTGCAGTTGCAGTTACTGCAGCATTCATATATGCACTGTTCAGAAAACCAAAGAATGTAAAATAGAGCCGGAGGGAAATATGGCTGGTACAATTTTTGTAAGTTTAATTCTTTTAGCAGTCGTTTGTGCAATTATTGTAAAAATGATTCGTGATAAGAAAAAAGGAAAAAGTTGTGCCGGCTGTCCTTCGTGCGGAATGTGCAGTAAGCATGGTGGGTGTGAAAAATTAAAGTAAAGGAGTGGCCTTTAATAAATGTTTGGGGTAGTTGAATTTCATGAAATGATTGAATGCATAACAACTGCACTCGAAGAACGCGATTATTATACAGAAGGCCATTCAAGGCGGGTAAGTGACATGGTGCTCGCCATTTCGCACAGGATGGGTTTTTCTGAAGATGAAACAAGACTTTTTCACTTTTCTGCACACCTACACGATATCGGGAAAATCGGTATACCAGATTCAATTTTAAGAAAATCAGGAAAACTTACAGATGAGGAATTTTCTGTAATAAAACAGCATCCTGCAATCGGTGCAAGAATTTTGAGAAAGGCATCTGCCTTTGAGCCTCTTGCAGAAATCGTCCTGCATCATCACGAACGCTTTGACGGTCTGGGCTATCCGGACGGGACTTCGGGTTACTCAATTCCTGTAGGTTCAAGGATAATCGCAGTATGTGACTCAATTGATGCAATGATGACAACCCGCAGTTATCGAAGTGCCTTTTCTGAAAAAGAATGCTTTGAAGAAATAAAAAAGTGTTCTGGCACAAGGTATGACCCTGATATTGTAGATATTGCAGTAAAATACTGGGACGAACTTATGGAAGCAGCGCAGTATAAGCGATAATTCTATGATAAATATAAAAATCTTTAGCGCAGTGTCTGCCACTCCTCCTGAGGCGGACGCTGCGTTTTTTTGGTATTATACCCTTGTTATAAGTAAATTCATTCAATATAATAAAAAAAAGGGGTAAAAAATGGTAATCAAAGAATCCGCAGAAATGTATCTCGAAACAATTCTTGTTCTTTCAAAGAAAGGAAATGTGCGGGCAATCGATATAGCAAAGGAAATGAAGTTTTCCCGCCCATCGGTAAGCATTGCACTTCATAATCTTGAGCAGGAAAAGTATATTTCGATAGGAGATGACCAGTCGATAAAACTCCTTGCCAAAGGCGAAGAAATTGCTAAAACAATTTATGAACGCCATACAATTCTTACAGAATTTTTTGAGCAGATCGGTGTTAAGCCTGCAATTGCTGCGGCAGATGCATGTAAAATTGAACATGATATAAGCCCGGAATCTTTTAAAGCAATCAAAAAAATTGTTAAAAAAAAGTAAGTTAGTATTGACTAACTTTAAAAATTAGTGTATTATTTAATTAAAGTTAGTCAAGGCTAACAATAATCTTCTACTCCTGTGATGAAGATTTTAGCGTTTATAGTCTCTTATAGCGTTATATGTAAACCTTTAGACACCTGATCCAGCCAGTCAGGTGTCTTTTTTTGTAAAAAAAATGCAAAAGTTAGTTGCATATAACTTTATTTTGTGGTAAGTTAGTCATAGATAACAGTTAGGCAATACTAATTGCAATCTGGAGGATTATATGACAGAAGGTACAAAAAAATTTCTTTGGGGTGTGGCAGCAGGAATTGCTGCAGCAGCTTTTATTAAAACAGACACTTTTAGAAAGGGTTGTGCAAAGGTTGTTGCAGGCGGTCTTCAGCTTAAAGATGATGCAAAAGAATATTTTGAGACCTTAAAAGAAGATGCAGAAGACGTTAAAGCAGAACAGGATGCAAAGAAGGCATAAATGAACTTTACGGTAAAGCATTCTCTGCCAGGGCGAATACGTATTCGCTATGACAAATCAAGAATATCAAGGCGACAGGCTGCTCTGGCATACAGTCTGCTTTCTGTTCAGGAGGGGATGTCTGATGTAAGTGTTAACTATACAACAGGCTCCTTCCTTATTTATTATGATGTAAAAAAACTTTCTGAAAAGTACATTAAAGCATACTTTATTGCACTTTCGGATAAATATTTAAAAAATCAGGAAATGCTTGAGGCAGTTGAAGAACCTGACGAACAGGAAAGTCTTTTGTTTGATCTTGGACTTATGACTGTCATGCATTATGTAAAAAGAATATTACCACTTCCTCTTAGAATATTAATCAGGGTTATTTCTCTGGGACCTCGTATTTTAAAGGGAATTGAACAGATTTCAAAAGGAAAAGTTTTTAAATCAGAAGTTCTTGATGCAGCTGCAATTTCCATGGCATTGATTACACGTGATATAAAAACTGCGGCAAATATAAATTTTCTTTTGAATATCGGTGATACGATTGAAGAGTTTACAAAAAAGAAATCATATTCTGATCTTGCAAACCGTCTCTTGTCTCAAAATGATCATGTTCAGCTTGTAAAGAAGGGAGAAGACGGAAAAGTCATAGAAAAAACAGTCCCGATTTCTGTACTAAAAAAAGGAGACACGGTTGTAGTAAGAACAGGCAGCGTTATTCCTGTTGACGGAACAGTTTTGAGTGGTGAGGGCCTTGTTAATCAGGCGACCATCACTGGAGAGCCTCTTGCTGTTGAAAAAACTTCTGGCAGCTCTGTTTTTGCGGGAACTGTAATGCAGGAAGGAGAACTGTTTATAGAAGTTCGCGCTGCCGGAAGTCAGACTAAAGTTCAGAATATTATGGCAATGATAGATAATTCTCAAGGGTTAAAGGTTTCATCGCAGGTACGCTCAGAATATCTTGCTGATTCTCTTGTTAAATATAATTTTTTGCTTTCACTTGGTGTTTTTCTTTTTACGGGAAATGTCGCAAAGGTAATGGCAACGCTCATGGTTGACTACTCGTGTGCTATGAAACTTGCTTCTCCAATTGCAGTTTTAAGTGCAATGAAAGAAGCTGCAGAAAATGGAATTATAGTAAAGGGCGGAAAGTTTCTTGAAGAAGTCTCGGCTGCAGATACTGTTGTATTTGACAAGACAGGTACTTTAACTGCAGCAACTCCGGAAGTTTCAAGAATCATCGCATTTGACGGACGGACAGAAAACGAAGTTCTTGCAATTGCTGCATGTCTTGAAGAACATTTTGCACATCCTGTTGCAAATGCGATTGTAAAGGCTGCAACAGAACGTGAAATTCTGCATCCAGAAGAACATGCAAAGGTTGAATACATCGTTGCTCATGGAATTGCGACAAAATTAAACGGTAAAAAACTTGTAATAGGAAGCCGTCATTTTATTTTTGATGATGAGAAAATACAAATTCCTGACGGTCTTGATCAAATTCAGCATGAAGCAATACAAAACGGCGAGTCTCTTTTGTATCTCGCGGAAGAAAAGAAGCTTATCGGTATTTTCGCATTTAACGATCCTGTAAGAAAAGACGCTGCCAGAGTTATAAAAAACCTTCATCAAAGCGGAGTTAAAAACTGCGTAATGATTACAGGAGACGATGAAGGGGCTGCAAAAAATGCGGCAAAGGTTACGAAAATAGATCATTACATTTCAAGAGCCCTTCCTGAAGACAAGTTTAAATACATCGAAGAACAGAAAAAGAAAGGTCATAAAGTAATTATGATTGGCGACGGAATTAACGATGCTCCTGCTCTTTCCTGTGCAGATACAGGAATTGCAATGGGAAACTGCGCAGATATTACAGGCGAAACTGCAGACATAATTCTTTCGTGTGATAATGGTCTTGAAGGACTTTATAAAACACGTGTGCTCGGAACAAGACTCATGAAGAAAATTGATTCTAATAACCGTGGAATTGTTGCGGTAAATACAGCTTTTATGCTTCTTGGTCTTTTTGGAATAATTTCACCTTCTGTTGCGGCAATTCTGCATAATGCTTCGACCGTTGCGTTCAGCGTAAATGCTGCAAAGCCTTTGCTTTTACCGGATGAAGTGTGAGGTTGCTTTAGCATGCAGTACAATTATTTTCCCGGAAGATTAAGATTTAGAGATCCGGTTTTGCGCGACGTTGATATACGAAATGCTGTTCTTGAAGTTTTGAGCCTTATATGTCCTGAAGCTGAAATTACGTATAAAGAATCAACAGCAGGTATTCTTGCAGTATATCCTGCAGACAAAATTAAAGAAGAAAAATTAAAACCTTTTCTTCCTCTGCTTTTAAAGATTGAACCAAAGATAAGGTTTTACACTCCTTCAAAAAAAGATGAAGTACTTGAAGGAATAAAAAGAATAAAAGATATGGCAGAAAAAATTTAAAAAAAAACGGTAGAAATCCGGAAATGATTCTGGTTAAAGAGGAGTTTATAAAAAGGGTCAAAACCGTGCAGTTCATGTTCTGCGTGTTCGCATAAAGGCAGTTGTGGTACAAAGGCCTGCTCATCATGTATGCCGGAAGGCGGATTTAAAAATATGGGTATTATGTGGGAAGTTATAAAATAATTTTATAAAATATTTCTATTGGAGGTTATTTATGGGAACAGCAGTTGTATTTATATTTTTGATTGTAATTTGTGTTGCAGCACTTGGAAGCATAAAAAAAAGAATTAAATATGGTTCAGCATGCTGCGGAACTCATGATGCACCTCCGTCAAAAATAAAGGTTCGTGATAAAAATAAATCACATTATCCTTATGTTTATGTTCTTACTGTAGATGGCATGATATGTTCCAACTGTGCCCGTCGTGTAGAAAATGCATTTAATTCAAAAGAAGGTTTATGGGCACAAGTAAATCTTGAAAAGAAAAATGTAACTGTGCGTGCAAAAAAGAATTGTGATGAATCACAGCTTTCTAAAACTGTCAATGATATCGGATATACTGTTATTGATATTTCCCTGCAAAAATAATTTATTTTATAAATAAGTATTTTTATTGTAAAACAAAATGAATGTGTTATAATCATTCAGTATGGAAGAAAAAGTAGAATTATTTATCAAACAGCTTACACCTGATGTTTATATGATGGATGAAGGTCATATGGCCTGCGGTTACATTGTTGTTGGTAAAGAAAAAGTTTGTGTCATTGATACGATGAATGGTTATAATGACGTTAAAAAAGTTGTCAGAGAAATAACAGATAAACCGATTGTTGTTGTAAACACACATGGTCATGGTGATCATATTTTCGGCAATGTTTATTTTGAAGAGGCTTATCTTAATCCGGATGATTTTGATCTTGCAGAAAAATCTATAAATATGCCTGAGTTTGCAAATGCATGTAAAGATTCAGGAATGAAAATGCCGCCATTTAAACCGATAAAAGAAGGTGATGTAATAAATCTTGGTGGAAAGACACTCGAGGTTTATAATCTTCCGGGACATACAGCTGGCGGTATAGTTCTTCTTCTAAAAGAAGAAAGAATTCTTTTTACAGGAGATTCTGTAAATCACCATCTATGGATGATGCTTAAGCATAGTCTTAGCCTTGCTGAATATGCAAAATCTGTTGATAGAATTTTATTTCTTAAAGATAAGGCAGACAGACTTTTACACGGGCATACAGCTGGCTTTGATGATATATCACTTTTAACTTGTCTTCGCGATGGCGTTCAGGAAATCTTGGACGGTAAAACAGAAAATGATAAAGACTTTAAATGGTCTGGTGGTACATGCAGACAGCATAATTTTAAAGTTCTTGAAGGAAAAGAATACAGTCAGACAGACGAGTATGTCATTTATTATAAGCCTTAATAGTCTTTGGGAAGTACACCGTATTTTTTAAAAAACGACTTTGAAAAATGACTCATGTTTGTGTAACCGGATTTTATTGCCGCTTCCGAAATTGATATGTCATTTTCCTCAAGTAATCTCGCAGCATATTCAAGACGCTTTTCCTGAACATAAGAGTGCAGCGAGGTTGCATACATTGTTCTGAATACTCTGTTTAATTTGCTTACACTCATTCCAAGTTCTTCTGCAACGCTCTGTGCGTCATATTCAAGAGCCGGAGATCGCTGGATTTTTTCTCTAAGTGATTCAATCCGTTCCACGTCGCTTTTATCTGGCTGCGGAAGTCGTTTTATTTCGTCTGTCTTATGATATGCAATTCCATAAAGAACAAGAGCAGTAAGCTCTATCATTTTTCCTTCTGAATATACTCCTTCATACTCTTTAAAACGATCTGATGTATCAATTTCTGAAAGAACTCTATACATTTCTGGAGTGATTACAGTTTTTGTTACGCGTGTTAAAAACTGTTCTTCCAGTGCAGAAATATCCTGGTCAGAAAAATATTTTGAAAGAAGTTCCCTAAAATATGGGGTGGGCATCTGAAGACTTTTAAAACTAAAGTTAATCCCTTCTTCATATTTCATAGAAGTAGAATAATTATTATTCCTCAATACGCACACTTCACCTCTGGACATTTCGACTTTTTCACTTCCTGTGTTAAATGTTCCGGTTGATTTTTTATCTTTTGAGACTGATTTTTCTTTACTGCAATTGTTTTTATTTACAAACCAGTTTATATCCTGGTTTAAGTTGAACATTATCTGGACTTCATCTCTTCCGCCGTTGCCTTTTTCTTCGACAAACGTAGTTTTTGAGACTTGTATGTTCCAGTTTCGGTAAGTAATGTTTTCGCGTTCTTTAACTCTATCCACATTCATCTTTCCGTATAAAGTCGAAATAGAGCCGCTCCCATCAAGCTTAACGTTGAAAGTCTTACCTTTTATGACTATCTGTTTATCTATATTCATATGGTAAGACTATCATATCATTGTTAGTCAAGACTATCAAGAAGCGGCTGCAATTTTACTGCTCGTCCTTTTTTCCAAGTGGTTTCAAAAGGTAGATCAAAGCCGGTGTAAGAGTGTAGTCTGCAATAAGGGCAGAGCTTAAACCTATCATAGAAAGAAGTCCGATTCTGAACATGGCTGTAATTGGGCTGAATGTATACATAAGGAACATTGCACACAGAATGAATGTAGTTGTTCCCATTGTTTTTCCAATTTCCCTAAAGCTTTCTGTAACAGCTTCGCCGTATGACTTGCCGACTTCCAGTTTTGTCTTGATATGATTTGAAAAGTGAATCGTATCATCAACTGCAATACCAAGAATCATAGGCATAATCATCATTGTAACTTCATCAAGAGGCATGTGGCTGTAACCCATAACAGCTCCGATTAAGAGAACCGGTGCAATATTTGGGATCATTGCAATAAGGCCTGTTCTTATGCTTCCAAAAACGATCATCAAAAGAAGCGCAATCATAACAAACGATGAACCGAATGATTTAAGTTCACTTATTACAACTGTTGCGTTCATTGCAGCATTTTCTGCAACTGTTCCGACTACGCAAACTTTTGCATCCGGGAAGTATTTTCTTGCAGATGCTTCGGCATCGTTAATATCATCAACGATGATGTTTGCATTGTAGTCTGTAATTTCTACATGAACATGTGCAGCATTATATGTTTCTGACAAGTCATCATAAAGTGCACTGCTGTCAGAAATCTCGTAGAAGAATAAAAGCTGTGTAAGCATGTCGCGTTCAGATGGAATAGTATAAAATGCCGGATCGTCATTGTTAAGAACCCTGTACATTTCTTTTACCATTCTTGTGATGCTTCTTACACGTGGTTTGCCGTTCGTAATTTTTGTCATGCGAAGTTTACCAAGATCTTCTTCCAGTCTTTCAAGAGCCATCATGTTTTCTGGATTCTTAAATGCATCTTCTTCTTCAAATTCAATCATGATATCATAGCTGTAAAGGTTTCCGATTTTTGTTGCAAGAACTTTTTCGATGCGCTGTATAAATGGAACTTTGTTACCCATGAATTTTAAATAATCCATGTTTACTTCCATCTTAAAGATACCAGGAATACAAGCTAAGATTATTACAAAGGAGAAGGCTGCTACGATTTTACTTCTTTTAACGATTTTTTTACCGAAGTTTTCGAAAGCTAAATCTGCTTTCGTTGCTCCCTTAACTGTATTTATAACAGGATTTTTATCTTTTCCAAAACTTAAGAATATTGGAATTAATACTACGACATAAATATAAACCATCATTACGACGCTTGCGGCAACTGCACCAAGCCAGAGCATCGGTCTGATATTTGCAAACATAAATGAAAGCAAAGAAACTGCTGTTGTTATTACAGTAAACAAAATTGGCCAGCCAGATTCTTCTACTGCCTGGATAACAGATTCTTTTCTCTTTCCTGTTTGTCTAAAATGCATTTTAAACGCATTGATGTAGTGAAGGGCATATCCGATTGAAAGTGCCATTCCCAAAAGAAGCGGAAGTGACATTAAATCTGAATCTGCAGGAATATTCAAAAGTCCTGTAAATCCAAGTACTGTTCCGATTCCGCAGAGGGTTGCTATAAACGGAACGATTACACCACTTGGAGAACGAACAAAGATGATAAGACAGATAAGCATCGTTATAAAACCGAGTATGATTCTTCTTGAGAAGTCTGTCGAAATCGTGTCTGTTTTTTCTGCTGTCGTGTATGCGCTTCCAATAGGCATTAAAGTCCATGAGTCACTTTTAAACTCATCGCTCATAATGATTTTTTCTGCTTCATGTCCGACTACAAGAACATCTTCGCTTTCGTTTTCAAATGGGCGAAGCTTTAATGAAATCCATGTTTCTTTTGAATCATCTGATACAAGATTGTTTACGATAGATTCACGACTCAAAATAAAATTTTTCTTTTGAGCAAGTTCTTCAGGATCTGTCGGAATTCCATCATCATATGGACTTTTAATATCAAGTCCACCTTCTACACCGGTTGGAATAGAAATTGTAGTAAGCGAAGTAACTTTTTCTGCAAAAGGAACTTCCTGTTCAAGCTTGTCTCCCAGACGGTCAATCATGCTAAGCACATCGTAAGAGAAAACATCATCTGCCTGAACAAGGACAAGAACATACTGGTCGTTGCCGAATACATCCTTAAAATGATCGGAATTTTTCTGGATTTCACTTCCATTTACAATCCAGTCCTCATTAGTGCTTTCAGAACGGAAATTTCTCATTCCAGAAAGACAGAAAAGAGTTACAGCCAGAAGTACAATCAAGCAAATCCAGCGATGCTTTATCTGAGCTTCGCCGATTTTGCGGAAAAACGAATTGATTTTTGAAACTTTCATATAACCTCCATAACGGATATAGTTAGCATAAACTAACTAATGAAGATTTTATAATCAATTTCTGTCACTCTCTATCAAAAGTCGATATTTTTTTAACATTTTTCGCTCAAATTTTTTGCAGGGTGGAATAAAAGAACGCCCGTTTTTGTATGTAAATCCCGCTTGATTTTACTACGTATACGTAGTAAAATAACCTCATAAGGATTTCTTATGGAGGTTTTATGAATAAACTTTTTAGATTTAATTTTACAAAAGAAACAGCCGTTGCTCTGGCAGCCGGCACGGTGATGGTTGCATTAAGCCTTCTGATGCTTCCTTTTTCTGGAAGTTCTTTTTTAGACAAAGCGATGTCATTTGTACTGCGTGATCTACTTATGATTTTTGGTCTTGGCGTTGTTTTTGTTTCGCTTTATGCAGGTAAAGACGGTAAATCTGCTTTGAACGAAATCGGATTTTCCGGAAGAAAAAATATTTTAAGTCTTATTCTTGATTTTATTTTTGGAGCAGTTCTTCTTGCAATGTTTTTAAAAGAAGAAATTCCATCCGGTCTTGCAGATATAAAAAATTTTTATGCAGCTGTTTATATTCTTACAGCCGGAATTTTTGAAATGACTTTTATATATGGTTTTCTCCGTTCAAGTTTTGAAAAAGCATTTGGAATTATTCCTGCGATTATTCTTACAAGTGTTTTTTATTCATTTCATCATGCGGGATTCCAGCCTGAGTTTATGCATCTTCTTTTTGTTGGTCTTATGTATTGTTCAGTTTATTATATTACACAGAATCTTCTGATTATTTTTCCTTTTTTCTGGGGAATCGGTGCTTTGTGGGATGTAATCGTTTCTTCTGATGCAGGCTCAGAGATTAAAAATGCTGAATCGTTTATCATTGCACTTGTGATTTTGCTTCTATCTGCAATCTGGATTTTTATATTCAAAAGGAGAAAACGCAGTGCTGTCTAAAACTTCAATCGTAATCTGTGGAATGCTTTTAGAAGGCGAGATGAACGCTTACGACATGCTTAAAATGATTGACAGAATGAACATGAAGTACTGGCATCCGATTGGCGCAACAACGCTTTACGAAACATGTATTCGACTTGAAAAAAGAGGATTCATAGAAGATACTGGCAAATCAGAAAATAAGGCTGTTTATTGCCTTACAAAAGCAGGACGCGTAGAATTAAAATCAACAGTCTGTGAACTTTTTGAACGTATTGATTTTGATTCTGTCTGGTTTTGTCTTGCGGTGATGTATTCGGGAGTGCTTAAAAAAAAAGAACTCGAAGCAGAAAAGAAAAAGCGCGCTGCTCTTCTTGACGAATATGAAAAAGGAACAAAAGAAAAACGCGACAAGATGATTTTACAAAAGATTCCATATATCAATATCTGCGCAATAGAAAGAATGATTCAGATAATTCAGATTGAAAAAGAGACGCTTGAAAAGATATGAAATATAAAAATGAAGAAATGACAGAGGAAGAGCTTTATAAAAAACTTGGCGTGCTTACAAAGAACAAAGATGAGTGGGAAAGTAGCATTTCTGATGTTGCTGATCTTTTAAAATCTGATTCTAAAAAAATCCAGGCAAAGGCCTTGTGGCTGCTTGGTGAAATGGGGATGCAGTATCCGTGTAAAATTGTGGATTACGTTCCAGCTGTTGCTGACTTTTTAAACAGCGGCGACCCGCTGCTTCGAGAGCGAGTTCTCAATGCACTTGGGAGAATTGGTCGAGCGGATTTTGATTTAGTTAAACTTTACTGGAGAGATTTATTCTCTTTTGCAAAAGACGAAGCACCAAACGTCAGATTAAATTTTATCTGGGCATCAGAAAACATCGCAACAAACACCCCGGATATTTACGCTGACTACATGGATATTTTTGCAGAGCTTCTTTATGACTCGGATGAAAAAGTACGGATGGAGGCTCCTGAAATATTCCGTGTTCTTGGAAAACGAAAACCAGAGTTCGTAAAGCCGTACATTGAACTTCTTGCAAAAATCTCTGAAACAGATGAAAATAGAGTTGTAAGAATTCATGCAAAGGGTGCAGTTAAGGCGACACTCAACTAACTTGATATTCCAGCCGCATCTTCAAAAACTCTTTCATGTCTTTGTAAAAATCCATTGGCGGTGGAGTGATGTTTATCTGCTTGTTGACAGTTGTTTAAAATGTACTATAGAATATAAACACATTAAAAAGTAAGTAAAATTGAGTCTTTGGATTTGCTATGAATTCAAGACCCAGGGAGAACAAAATGTATAATAATTCTATCAAAAAGTTTTTTAAGGCAACCCTTCTATTCACAGTGCTTTTTACTATTTTTGCCTGTTCTAATGCTGTTAATGGAATTGATGGTGGGGGGTACGAAACTCCTGTCAGTTTAAGTTTAACTTTCAATGCAAATGACGGTTCAGAATCTCCGGCAACTAGTACGCAATCAATTCCTAAAGGAAAAAGTACACAATTAACTTTAGTTGAATTTCCCAGAGACGGATTTGTTTTTACCGGGTGGGCTACAACACCGGACGGCGAAGTTGTTTATTCAGACGGGCAGGTAATTAATATTACAGAAGACACCGTTTTATATGCTGTCTGGCTTTCTAAAGAAAATATATATGTAATTACTTTTAATGCTGCGTATGATGGTTACACAGGACCTAAGATTATTCAGTGTGTTCCAAAAGGTGAATCGGGCAGTACTGATGTAAAATTAAGAGCAAACACCATTGATCGTATAAATTATAAATTCAGCAAATGGACAACATCTGATGGTTCTAAAAAATATGATGACGGCTCAGTAATTACAGTTACTAAAGATATTAACCTTTATGCAGAATGGGAAAAAATCAATACTTCTGGTGCTGTGGACGGGGTCATAGTTGTATTTCATAAAAATGATGGAAGTAACGAAACTGTAACCAAAAAAAATTTAGAGCTGCTTATGGGCTCTGATTATAGCGACACTTTTACAAGACCGGGATACACTTTCCGTGGTTGGGCAGATGCAGCAGATTCTTATGTTCCGATTAATGTTAAAGTATTTATTTATTCAGGAATTTATGACTCTTATGCTGTCTGGCAGAATAATTCAAAATACAAGGTTATTTATTCAAGCAGTATGTTAAGCTCATGGGGCTCTTTGTCTTCTGGAGATATTTCTCTTGTTGGAAGTGGCAGTACCCCATACCAGGAATTTAATGTTGTAAATGGCAAGGCAACTGCAACATTTATTGATTGTCCTATTACAAAAGAAGGCTACAAGTTTTCATACTGGTCTTCTGGAGTTGATGAATTATACGCAGGTCAGTCTTCTGATATTTCTTCTGATATTGTTGTTCACCCTGTCTGGGTTAGTGATGCTAAGGCTTGTAAGATTACAATGCATATGAATGACGGAAGTGACACAGAAGATATTATAAGATATGTAGAAAAAAACGGATATGTCGATGCATTTCTTCCTGAGAATGTACCATTTTCAAGAGAAGGTTATACTTTCTATCGATGGAATACAAGTGCTGATGGAACTGGGAAATATTACGGAACTAGTCTATTTGATGAAATTTCAAGCGATGTTGAAGTTTATGCAATCTGGCGTAAAAATCCTGTAGTTCATTTCCATCCTAATTATGAAGGGGCTGCAGAAGAATCTTATAGTCAAAACTTTATCTGGGGTGTAGGCCAGAATCTTCTTCCTAACACCTTTACCCGCGAAGGCTATATATTTACAGGATGGAATGAGGACCCAAGTTCAACCTCTTTTGCCTATAATGACAGAGGATATTTTTCTACCTCTTCGACTACAAAAAGTGAATATAATTTTTATGCTGTATGGAAGGCTCCTAGAACAATTACCTTTAATGCAAATGACGGAAGTGAAAATCCGGCCACAGTAACACAGGTTATTCCCGCGAGTACATCGATTCACCTCAATAAAAACACTTTCTCAAAAGAAGGTTATGTATTTGCAGGATGGGCTACTTCACCAACAGCAAAATCTGTTAAGTATGAGGATTATGCTTGGGGGTCTTTTCCTGGTGATACAACATTATACGCTGTATGGAAAGATTATGTAAAAATTACATATAGACCAAACTTTACAGGAGCCGAGCCTTCTTCTACTGAGCAGGTAGTTGTTTATAATAAGAAAATAACACTTGATGCAGTTCCATGGACTCGTGAAGGTTATACCTTCTGCGGATGGGGTGATTATTCAGGTGCCACAACTTGCGATTACAAAGATATGCAGGAAACACAGTTTACAGAAAATGAAACTCTGTATGCCATATGGAAAGAAGATGTAACACTAACCTTTAATAAAAATGATGGAAGTGAATCTCCTGAAACCTTTACTGTAAAAGCAGGCTATAATAAAGAGTACAAACATCCGGAATGTCCATGGACTCGTGACGGATACACTTTTATTGGCTGGGCAATACAGGATAATGTAACAAGTTCAAATTATTGTTATCAAACAAGTACAAATACCAGCCCACGAACATGGTATGCTATCTGGGCAAAGGATCATCCTGTTTTAACTTTGCATTCAAATGATGAAAATAATTCAAGCGATACACAGACTTTTGATTACAATGTTGAAGCAGCAATTAAGGAAAATCCATTTACACCTGTAACCGGAAAATATTTTAAAGGATGGGCTACATCTTCAACCGCAACTAATACACGGTATGATGATTGTGGTAAAATTAAAATAACTGCAGATACGGACTTATATGCTGTCTGGGGAAATTTAAGCAAAATTACCTATAATGCAAATGACGGAACAGATAATCCGGCAACGAAGGTTCAGTATTATGGAAATAATTCGGTTACTCTTGAACCTAATACCTTTACACGTGACGGATACATTTTTATAGGATGGACATGTTATTCTACTAGTACTGATGTTTACTATGAGGATGGAGAAACTGTTTCATATCCATCTTCAACTCTGTATGCTCTTTGGATAGAAGATAAAGGAGACTGCACGGTTACTTTTAAAATTAATATTAAAGGAAGAACAGAAAGCTTTACAAAAACCTATCCAATCGGATTTAAACAATTGCTTCCGGAGTGTCCGTGGACCAACGAGGGTTATTGTTTTGCGGCATGGGGTGAAAACCAATATACATCATATGGATTTAAAGAAGAAAATCAATCAGAGACTTTTGAAGGCGATTCTGTTTTATATGCAGTATGGGAAAAGGCTCCGCTTGTAACTTTCCATAAAAATGATGGAAGTAATGAAACAAAGACACAATATGTTGTTTATGGTGCAAACACAAAGTTAGATCCGAATGAATTTACTGTAGAAGGAAAGAAATTTATAGGATGGAGTTCATATCCAGATTCAACTTCCGCCTGGTATAAGGACTGTGAGGAAGTAAAACTCACCAGAAATAAGGACTTGTATGCTATATGGAAGGGGCAGCCTAAAGTAATTCTGAATGCAAATAACGGTTCAGAAAATCCTGAAGAAATCACTCTTGATTTTGTCGAGGATGAATATCAAGATCTGCCTGCAAATACTTTTACCCGCGAAGGTTATACCTTCTACGGATGGGGACAAACTCCGGCATCTGTGGAGAAAACTGTTTCTGATAAAGGCTCGTATAAAACAAGTGATGATGTAACACTTTATGCTATCTGGCGTCAAAACTAAATTTTGCGTTCAGACAGATTCTGCTCAAATTCTTGTAAGCGCGGTACCGACCATCTTTCTGAAGGGTGGTCATGCGCTCATAAATTCCATTTATGATTATACCCCGGAGGTAATTTTGCTTCTTGATAATATTTGCCTTTCTTAGTTTTTTGGTCGAGTGTTCCGCCATTTCATTTCCACTCCAACCGCATCTTCAAAAACTCTTTCATGTCTTTGTAAAAATCCATTGGAGGTGGGGTGATTTACCGAAGCTGAGGGTTCCAAGAAACTGACCATATATTTCCACGGAGCAGGGGAAGGCAAAAAGATTGAAAGCATCAAGCAGAATCCGGATGTCAGCTTCTGTGCAAAAACAGCAGTCATCAAAATTGAAGTTGATGAAATTACCGGGAAACATCATTTGCAAAAATAGGTGAGGTTTCAAAATAATGCACGGACAATTTAAATTATTTTTTGAAAAAACTTATATCATCGTTGTTCCGACTTTTAAGGATACTCTTGTTCACCATCATAATATGCTGCATGTGTTTTTTGGTAATGGAGATTTAAAGCTGTCGGCGTGCGGTAAAGAAATTTGCGGCAATGTGATAATTCTTGAAAACGATATTGAGCACAAGGCTCCCGATGGCGAAATTGCTTTTTTTCTTTTTGTAGATCCAACGTCACATTTTGCAGAAGTCCTTCGCGAAAAGTTTTTAAAGGGGCAGCCGGCTGTGGCTGTCAATCTACCTCAAGCGACTTTTGACAAAGCTTCTCTTACAGAAGAGAGTATTAAAAAAACTGTATTTGATTTTGCTGGCGTTGTTCAGCTTTCAAAGTTAAATCTTGATGAACGTATTTTGCAGATTCTTAATAACATTGATGACTTTAAACATCTTGGTTCAAGAGTAAGCGAGCTGGCAGATAAATACAGTTATTCAGAAAGTTATCTTACGCATCTTTTTAAAAGTGAAACCGGAATTGCTTTAAAAAGTTATCTTCTTATGCGCCAGTTTGAATATGTGTGGCGCGAAGTTATGAAAGGCCGTTCTTTGACAGATGCTTCTATGGATGCAGGTTTTTCTTCGCCATCACATTTTTCTGATGTATGCCGTAAGCTTACCGGAATAAGCGTAACAAAAGTTCTGGAAAGCCAGAAAACACAATAAACAAAAAAAGCAGATTTTTAGAAGTATTCCGCCTTATGCTGCTGTAATATCAGATTAAAGAGGTGTGTTATGGACAGCAGAAATTATTTAAAAGCTACAAGAATGCTCGATTACGAGAATAGTTCAATCCAGAAGCTTATCGAAAAAAGAGGCTGGAAAACTCTTCCTGAGTTTGAACAGATTAAAGCGATTTACAATTTTGTCCGAGATGAAATTCTTTTTGGCTATAATGTTGATGATGATATTAGTGCATCTAAAGTTTTAAAAGACGGATACGGACAGTGCAATACAAAGGGAACGCTCTTTATGGCACTGCTTCGTTCATGTGGTATTCCCTGTCGTGTTCACGGGTTTACAATCGATAAAAAACTTCAGAAAGGAGCTATGACAGGTTTTGTCTATAAAAATGCGCCGAAGAATGTTTTTCACAGCTGGGTAGAAGTTTATTTTGAAGATAAGTGGTATGAACTTGAAGCGTTTATTCTTGATAAAAAATATCTTGAAAAACTCTGGGATATAAACAGTACGTGCACGGGAAGTTTCTGCGGCTTTGGTTGTGCAGTAAAAGATTTTAAAAATCCCGTTATCGATTTTAACAGAAATAATACATATATTCAGAGTGAAGGAATAAACCAGGACTTTGGTGTATACGACAGTCCTGATGAACTTTTACAGCAGCATCACCAGGACCTTGGCCCTTTAAAAAAGTTTGCCTTCAGACATCTTGGAAGACATCTTATGAACAGAAATGTAAGAAAAATAAGGAATTATAAGCGGTAGATTACAAATGATAGAAAATATGCTATGATAATGAATATTGAATTATAGCGATGCATGAAAATGCGTTCTGCAGGAGAATTGATATGAAAAAAATTATTTTAGCATTTTTGTTCGGAGGCTTGATGTTGAGCGGAATTTTTGCAAAGACTGCAGTTGTATATTTTAGTGCAACCGGAACTACAGAAAAAATGGCAAAGGCTCTGGCAGCAGAAATAAATGCGGATGTTATTGAAATTCAGCCTGAACACAAATATACAAAAGCAGATTTAAACTGGCGCGACAAAAAATCACTTTCATCGATAGAATGTAACGATGCAAACAGTCGTCCTGCAATCGCAAATAAAATTGACATAAGCAGTTACGATACAATAATCCTCTGTTATCCAATCTGGTGGGCTTATGCTCCGAAAATCGTTTGCACTTTTGTTGAAAGTCAGAAGTGGGAAGGGAAGAAGCTTGTTACTCTCTGCACAAGCGGTGGAAGCGGCCTTGGTCTAAGCGGAACTGACCTTGCAAAATTTGCAAAAGGTGTAGACTTTAAAGGCGGAAAAGACTGTACTCGCGGCAAAGCAGCTGAACATAAAAATTATGTTGAAGGCCTTTTAAAATAAATTTCGCCTGCGAAAAAATTTTCTAGCGACCGATAACTTAAAAGGAGCTTCTGTGCCTGATCTTGATTTTATCATTCACACAAAAAAAGATTTAATCTCTGCGGTTAACAGTTTTGGTTTTCTTCCGTTTTTTGCAAATCCAATTTCTGGTTTCTCTATCGAAGAGCATTGCGAAGATGATGTCTGGTATCAGGAAGACGGCTCGTGGAAAGTTTGGGAATGGAAAGGTCCTGTTATCCGTGAGTGCGGTGTTGCTTACGGAAAATTTTTTGGCGGAAAAGCTGCATTCGTGAGCAGAAAATGGTTTCCTGATTTTGCAAATTATCGCCGGGATGGATATGATTTTGAAGGCCGCTATGAAGACGGTCTTGTTTCTCACCGCGATATGGAAATGTATGAACTCATAAATGAAAACGCTCCTATTTCTTCGCGCGCGCTTAAAAATATCGGAAACTACAGAAAAGGCGGGAAAAAAGGTTTTGAAACAATAATTACACGGCTTCAAAGTCAGTGTTACGTTCTTGTAAGTGATTTTACTTATGCGCGAAATAAAAACGGGGATGAATACGGATGGGGAATTGCAGAGTATTCAACTCCCGAAAAATTTTTTGGCGAAGATTACTGTAACACTTTTTACGAGCGCACTCCTGAAGAATCCTATAAAAAGATTTTAAGGCATATGCACAGACTCTTTCCTGATGAAGATGATGAAGTAATCCGTAAAATTCTTGGATAAAAAAAAACAGATTTTTAGAAGTCCTCCTCCCTAAGTTGTTATATCATACTAACAAGTGAGGTCTAATCGGTAAGTGTGAAGAAAATTATTTTGACGGCCATGTCTGCCGTATGATTAAAATGGGAATCCCACTTATGAACCCGGCAAGGCTTCGCGATGGATACAAAACTGTATACGACGGCCAGATTTTAAATATAGACGGAATCAAAGTAGAAGTCGTAGAAGTTATGGGGCACACTGTAGGGCATGTGTGTTACATCATCGATGATAAAATTTTATTCAGCGGAGACTGTCTTGCAGTAAACGAAAACGGCGGCTACAGCCTTTTTGATTTTTTTACACAAAATCCAACATTAAACAAAAAGTCCCTCATTAAACTGCGCGATAAAATTACAGGCTCCGGCGTAAAAGTTGCATGTACCGGCCACAGCGGTATTAGAACCGACATGTCAAAACTTTTTGCACATATTGATGAATCGGCTGTGAGTAAGCCGGGAAAGCCTTTTGATCCGACTGCTCCTAAGAGTATAAGAAAATGATGATTGGCTTGATGAAACTCTGCATATGATTTTTGTAAGAGCTATTCCTTTTTTTATGTTATTAGTGTATACTAACATATATAGTTAGATATAACTAACAATATAAAAAATAGGAGGCTCTCTTATGAGTGAATTTTTCAAAAATATTCCTGAAATCAAATTCGAGGGAAAGGATAGCAAAAATCCATGGGCATTCAAGTATTACAACCCTGATTTAATGATTATGGGCAAGAAGATGTCAGAACATCTTCCATTCGCAATGGCCTGGTGGCATAATCTTGGCGCAAACGGCGTTGATATGTTCGGTTCTGGAACTGCTGACAAGTCTTTTGGTCAGACTCCTGGAACTATGGAGCATGCAAAGGCTAAAGTTGATGCCGGAATCGAGTTTATGAAAAAGCTCGGAATCAAATACTACTGCTGGCACGATGTTGACCTTGTTCCAGAAGACCCGAATGACATCAACGTAACTAACAAGCGCCTGGATGAAATCTCCGACTACATCCTGGAAAAAACAAAGGGAACAGACATCAAGTGTCTCTGGGGAACTGCAAACATGTTCGGTAACCCGCGCTTTATGAATGGTGCAGGCTCTACAAACTCTGCAGATGTTTACTGCTTTGCTGCAGCTCAGGTAAAGAAAGCTCTTGAAATTACTGTAAAGCTTGGCGGCCGCGGTTATGTATTCTGGGGTGGACGCGAAGGTTACGAAACTCTTCTCAACACAGACGTAAAGCTTGAACAGGAAAACATTGCAAACCTTATGCACATGGCTGTAGATTACGGTCGCTCAATCGGTTTTAAAGGTGACTTCTATATTGAACCAAAGCCAAAAGAACCAATGACTCATCAGTACGATTTTGATGCTGCAACTGCAATCGGCTTCCTTCGTCAATATGGTCTTGATAAAGACTTTAAGATGAACATTGAAGCAAACCATGCAAGTCTTGCAAATCATACTTTCCAGCATGAACTTTGCATAAGCCGCATCAACGGAATGCTTGGTTCCATCGATGCTAACCAGGGCAATTCTATTCTTGGATGGGATACAGATAACTTCCCATGGAATGTTTATGATGCAACAATGGCAATGTACGAAGTTCTCAAGGCTGGCGGTCTCACTGGCGGATTCAACTTTGACTCAAAAAACCGTCGTCCTTCAAATACATTCGAAGATATGTTCCATGCTTACATCATGGGAATGGATACTTTCGCACTTGGTCTTATCAAGGCTGCAGAAATTATCGAAGACGGAAGAATCGATGGCTTTATCAAAGAAAAGTATTCAAGTTATAAAAGCGGAATCGGTAAAAAAATCCGTGACAGACAGACAACACTTGAAGAACTTGCTAGCCGTGCTGCAGAAATGAAAAAGCCTTCTGACCCAGGTTCTGGCCGTGAAGAATATCTTGAAGGAATTGTAAATAACATTCTGTTTAAATAAAAAAAAATGCAGCTTCCGGAATGAAAATAAAAATCTGGAGGCTGCTTTAATTATTCCATTTAAAAAAAGTTTATTAATGCAGGAGGTACTATGATAAAATCTGTTGCACCATATATCGGGAAATATAAAAAATATACGGTTGCCGCATCAATACTTACAACGCTTGGAATTATTGCAAACGTTGTTCCATATTATTTTTTGTATCAGCTTATTATTCCACTTACTAAAGGTGAGTTGCCGGATTTTAAATTTGTAGCAATTCGTGTTGCGGCCATTTTTGTATGTCTTACGCTTTATGCAATTTTGTACAGCCGTGGGCTTGCGTTCTCGCATATAAGTGCTTACAACACATTAAAAAATATTCGTATTTCGCTTAAAGATAAACTTGAAAATCAACCGCTTGGAAATATAAAAGAAATTGGAACAGGTCAGATAAAACGCGTTTTTATAGACGACATTGACCAGATAGAACTTCTGCTTGCACATGCGATTCCTGAAGGTATTGCAAATCTTACAGTACCATGTGTTGTAATCCTTGCAATGTTTTTTGTTGAGTGGCACCTTACACTTTTGACTCTTGCAGTCCTTCCGTTTGGTGCTTTTGGAATGGCTATGATGATGAAAGCAGGCATGTCAAAAATGGGTGCGTATTATGAATCTGCAAAAAAAATGAATAATACAATAATTGAATATGTAAACGGAATGGAAGCAATTAAAGTTTTTAATAAAGATGGAGATTCGTTCCGTCGTTTTGGAGATGCCGTCAGAAGTTATCGTGATTTTACTCTTGCATGGTATAAGGTCTGCTGGCCATGGATGGCTGTTTATAACAGTACGCTTCCTTGTCTTGCACTTTTTACTTTGCCTTTTGGTGCTCTTATGGTTTTAAGCGGTAAGATTGTTTTGAGTGAACTTGTTCTTGTTTTGTGCATGTCGTTTGCAGTAGGGCCGGCGATTTTGCGTGCATTAAGCTTTGGAGGAAAAATTCCTCAGTTGAACTATAAAATTGCCGAGCTTGAAAAGCTTATGAACGGTCAGTCGATTAAAGCGGGCACAAATGTGTTTACTGGTAAAAACTATGATATTGAATTTAAAAATATAAGATTTTCTTATAAAAAGGATGAAGTCGTTCACGGCATAAACCTTAGCCTCAAACAGGGTACGACTACTGCCCTCATCGGTGAGTCTGGTAGCGGAAAATCTACACTTGCAAAACTTCTCGTTCATTTTTATGACCTGGATTCCGGCTCAATCAGTATCGGCGGTCAGGACATTACAGATATGTCAATCGAAGCGCTTAACAATCAGATTTCGTATGTTGCGCAGGAGCAGTTTTTGTTTAATACAAGCTTGTACGAAAACATTCTGATTGGTCGCCCGGATGCAACTCGAGACGAAGTTTTAGATGCAGCCCATCGTGCTCAGTGTGACGAGTTTCTTGCACGCTTTCCTAAGGGAATTGATACGATGGCAGGTGACAGCGGAAAACAGCTTTCTGGTGGGGAGCGTCAGCGAATTTCTCTTGCACGCGCAATTTTAAAAAACGCGCCGGTTATTGTTCTTGATGAAGCAACTGCATTTATGGATCCTGAAAACGAAGAAAAGATGAATGCTGCAATTTCAGAAATTATAAAGGATAAGACTGTACTTGTAATTGCACATAGACTTTCTTCAATCAAAAAGGCAGATAAGATCTGCGTCTTAAAAGAAGGAAATGTGATTGCAGAAGGAACTCATGATGCTTTAATAAATGACTGCGAAGAGTATAAAAAGTTATGGAATGCTTCGAAAGCTGCAGCAGAATGGAGAATCTAGCTATGAAAAAAAAGAATCAGAATAAATCAATGATTTCAATGATGCACAGACTTGTAAACTCATGTGAAAAATATAAAACTTCAATACGCGCAGCATATATTCCCGGATTTTTAAAGGGAATGTTTATGAAGGCTCCTCTTATGATCTGCTTTTTAATTGTATCAGGTTTTATGTCAGGTACAGTTACAAAACATACATGCATTGTATCCGGGGTTGTGCTTCTGGGTTGTCTTATTGCGCAGGCTTTTTTACAGAACATTTCTGACAGGCTGCAGTCTGCTGCAGGTTTTAAGGTTTTTGCTGATAAAAGGATGCAGCTGGGAGATCACTTTAGAAAACTTTCTATGGGCTATTTTTCTGACGGAAACATAGGTAAGGTTAGCAGCGTTCTTGCAACAGATATGAACTTTATCGAAGAAAACTGCATGATGGTTCTTGAAGATCTTGTGGGCTTTATGATTTCACAGGGCCTCATGATTGGCTTTATGTTTTATCTTGACTGGAGGCTTGGAGTTGTTGCGGTGATTTGTCTGGCAATCATAATGTTATTTGGAAATCTTATGACCCGCATTTCAATTTCTCACTCGATGGCAAAACAGGTTGCAAGCCAGACTCTTACAAGTGCAGTTCTGGAATTTGCAGAAGGAATCGGAATCATAAAAACATTCAACATGCTTGGCGAAAAATCTAAGGAAATGAATAAAGCTTTTGAAGACAGTTGCAATAAGGCGATTGGCTTTGAAACAGCTTATTCTCCATGGTGGGCAAGCTTTATGGTTTCTTATGGTCTTGGAACTGCAGCAGTTTTATTTGTTGCTTATCTTTTAAGTGCGCGCGGTTTGATTACAGTTGAATTTATGATGGGTATGATTCTTTTCCTTTTTGATACCTTTGCAGGTATGAAGGCATATTATGGAAACGTTGCTCGACTTACAGTAACAGATGCATGTCTTGATCGTATCGAAAGTGTTTTTGATGAAGCAGAAATAAATAACGAAGGAAAAGAAACTTTGATTAATGCTCAAGACGCGGCCAGTAAGGGTCTGCCCGAAATTGCTTACCAGAACGTTTCTTTTGCTTATGGTGATAAAGAAGCACTGCACAACATCAGCTTTGAGGCACAGAAAGGGCAGATGATAGCGCTTGTTGGTCCAAGTGGCGGCGGCAAGTCTACGATTGCAAATCTTCTTGCACGATTCTGGGATGTAAAAGACGGCAGCATAAAAATACGGGGTGTTGATATCAGAAATGTTCCAGTTTCAAACCTTATGGACAATATAAGTATGGTATTCCAGAGAGTATATCTTTTTCAGGATACAATCTTTAATAACATTGCAATGGGAAAAACCGATGCTACGCGCGAAGAAGTAATTGAAGTTGCAAAAAAAGCACGATGTTATGATTTTATCATGCAGTTACCTGATGGTTTTGATACTGTAATAGGTGAGGGTGGTGCAAGTTTAAGCGGCGGTGAGCAGCAGCGCATTTCTATTGCAAGATGTATGCTTAAGGATGCTCCGATTGTAATCCTTGATGAAGCGACTGCCAGCGTTGATGCAGATAACGAGCATTATATCCAGGAAGCAATTTCTGAGCTTTGCCACGGTAAAACTCTGATAGTTATCGCCCACCGCCTTAACACAATCCGCAATGCAGATAAGATTCTGGTAATTAACAATGGAAAAATTGCAGAAAGTGGAACTCATAATGAACTGATTGCAAAGGGTGGTGAGTACAAAAAAATGGTAGAAAAAGCAAATTAATTTCAAAAATTAGTTTAACGAAAAATCCATTACAAAAGTGAGCGTCATCGGAAAAGGAGCGACGCTCATTTTTTTAAATGGAGCAGATTTTTTTATTGCATCAAGACAGGCTTCGTTTAATGCTTCGTATTCACATTTTTGTATGATTTCTGCGCTCTGCAGTGTTCCGTCGGGATTTATGACGATTCTGGCTCGTACTTTTCCTTCCTGACCCTGAGAGCGAGCAGAAAAAGGATATGTTTTTTTAGAAGCGATTCGCCCGAGAGCATAGGCTTTATAACTTGCAATTCCTTTTTTATCAGAATCCGAAAGGACAGGTTCATCAGAAATGTTGTCACTTATAGATGCGTTTTCTTCTGCAGAGTAGGGCTCTTCGTTGCTTTCTTCCTGAGTCTCTTCTTTTTCTCGAGCGATTGTATTTTCGTTTTTTTTATTTGTCTTTTTGTCTATTTTTTTTATCAAAGATTTTTTTGTAGTAACCGTAACTACAGAAACAGAACTTGCAAGGCTTGAACTTTCTACAGAGCCTTCAATTTGAAAATTCCAGACTGGCAAAGCGAGAATTAAGCAGATTGTAAAAAGAGTACAGCAGGCTGCACAAATCCATCTGATTCTGGTACAAGGGCAGCCTGCTGCTTCTAATAAAGAATTTTTTTTATATGTGGTCTTTTTTTCTACCATTTAAAAGTTGCCCAGCGGTTATTCATGTTTTTAAATACTTTTGCGAAGAACCAGCCGCCAAAACTGTATTTTTTCATTTCTTCGTTTAAACTGTGTTCTTCTATAAACTGAATTCCGTCACAAAGATCTGCAATTTCCTGACCGCTCCATGTTCCGCTTTTAAAAACAGCATTTGTGTTTTTTACAGTATCGTGGTATTTCTGATTCTTTACCATAAGGGGATTATTAAGTTCAACAATCAGAGTACCGCTCAGAAAATTATCTTTTAATATAGAAAGAAGCTTTGCAATTTCTTCGAGAGTAAGGTACATAAAAAGTCCTTCGGCAAGAAAGATTACCGGAGCATTCCGCTTCTTTATTTCTTCCTTAACTTTTTTACACCATGCACTATCAAGAATATTGTCTGCAATCATTGTTACACGTTCACGCTTAGGAAAAACTTTTTTTCTAAGTTCTATAGAATCAGGAAAGTCGATGTCAAACCAGACGATTTTCTTGTTATCCACGCGACTAAAGCGGTTGTCAAAGCCGGCTCCCATATTTACGATAACAGCTTCTGGATTTTCTTTGATAAAAGAATTAACAGTCCTGTCAAGCATTATAGTTCGTGCAACGACACCTTCGTGGCTTAAGAATTTATCAAAAGGCTTTGTATCGATTCCAAGAGTTCTGATAATTTCTACTGCAACGTCATCTTTAATGCGCGGTTTTTTTCGCAAAGTTTCATTTGCTTTTATTGCAACTGGAATCAATGCAGTTCCCTGAACATCACCTAGTTTTAAGTTCATCTTTTTACCTTCTTAACTTATTACTTTAATTTCTTATAACCGTAAACAGCTGTTTCACCGAGTTCTTCTTCGATGCGGATAAGCTGGTTGTATTTTGTCATACGGTCTGTGCGACTCATTGAACCTGTTTTAATCTGACCTGAGTTTGTTGCAACAGCGATATCTGCAATTGTTGTATCTTCTGTTTCGCCAGAGCGGTGAGAAGTAACTGTTGTGTATCCGTGGCGGTGTGCCATTTCGATTGCTTCAAGAGTTTCTGTAAGTGAACCAATCTGATTTACTTTGATAAGGATAGAGTTTCCTGCTCCAGTTTTAATTCCCTTTTCGAGGAACTTAACGTTTGTTACAAAAAGATCATCACCTACAAGCTGGCAACGGTCTCCGATTCTTGCGGTAAGTTTTTTCCAGCCTTCCCAGTCGTTTTCATCAAGTCCGTCTTCGATTGAATCAATCGGATATTTTGTAATGAGCTCTTCAAGGTAGGCAATCTGCTCATCGTCTGAAAGTTCTTTTCCGTTCGGGTCCTTTGGAGTTCCATTTGAAAGCTGCTTGTAGTTGTAGAAGAATTTTCCGTCTTTTTCTACGCTGAATTCACTCGCAGCGCAGTCCATGGCAATTTTTACGTCTTCACCAGGTTTATAACCTGCATCTTTGATTGCCTGTACGATAGAATCAAGTGCATCATTTATTCCGTCAAATTTTGGAGCAAAACCACCTTCATCTCCTACAGCAGTTGAAAGTCCGCGTCCTTTGAGTAATTTTGCAAGTGCATGGAAAACTTCTGCACCCATACGGATTGCTTCGCGTTCTGATTTTGCACCGACAGGACGAATCATAAATTCCTGGAAAGCAATCGGTGCATCCGAGTGAGCGCCGCCGTTAATAATGTTCATCATAGGAACAGGAAGAACGTGAGCGTTTGCGCCACCAATGTAGCGGTAAAGCGGAATATTTAATGCCTTTGCTGCTGCCTGTGCTGTTGCAAGTGAAACACCTAAGATTGCGTTTGCACCAAGTTTTGATTTTGTAGGAGTTCCGTCCAAAGCAAGCATTTTCATATCAACTGCACGCTGATCAAAAACGTTGTCACCTTTAAGAGCAGGGGCTATAATTTTATTTACATTATCTACGGCCTTAAGAACACCTTTGCCACCATAGCGGTCTTTGTCACCGTCACGAAGTTCTAGAGCTTCATTTTCGCCTGTAGAAGCTCCAGATGGAACTGCAGCGCGGCCAAGAACACCGTTTTCAAGAATAACATCTACCTCTACAGTAGGATTTCCGCGTGAATCAATAATCTCGCGGCCGATTACATTGCTGATTGCAACTTTATTTAACATTTTTTAACCTCCAAAAAAAATGCAGACCTGTTTTTAGCCAAAATTTACACTGCAGAAGGTTTTTAACTTTTAACAGGCCTGCATAAATTAACGTTGTGGAAACTTAAAGTTAGTATGTACTAACTGACTTTAAGATACAAAATTTATAATTTTATGTCAATAGGTTAGGAGAGGCTAACACTATATCCTTTGAAAATGCACTTTACATGGCATATAATAAACGTTATATTTGTAATGAAAATATTTGCGACTTTACGTATTTATTTTCATTTTCTGCACAGGGGAATAAAAATGAAGAAAGCGATGATTAAAAGACCTGTTTATCTGGAAAAACTGATTTTACGCATGAATAACGGGTTGGTAAAAATAATAACCGGAGTCCGCCGCTGTGGCAAATCATTCCTGCTTTTTAATATTTTTAATGACTATCTTGTTTCTACTGGCGTTGACGAAAGGCACATAATCAAAATTTCTCTTGAAGAAACTGAAAATTTTTTACTGCATAATCCACTTAAACTTTCTGAATACATAAAGTCCCTGTTAATTGATAAGAAAACTTACTACATTTTTATAGACGAAATTCAACTTGTACAGAATATTAAGAATCCAGATCAGGCATTAAGAGAAACTGATGAAATAACGTTTTATTCAGTAATAAACGGACTGCTTAAAAAAAATAATGTAGATATTTATGTAACTGGTTCAAACTCCAGAATGCTTTCATCAGATATTATGACAGAATTTCGCGGACGCGGAGATGAAGTAAGGATATATCCGTTTAATTTTAAGGAGTTTATGGAAACATACAAGGGAGATGTATATGACGGATGGCAGGAATTTTTAGAATATGGAGGACTTCCGCTCTGCATTCTTTCTAAAGGACACGAAGCAAAAAGCATGTATCTAAAAAATCTTTTTGAAGGTACATATATAAAGGATGTTGTTGAACGTAATAATATCCGTGATACAGATACGCTTGAAGACATCATCAATATAGTTGCATCTTCGGTCGGTTCGCTTACAAATCCACTTAAGATTCAGAATACTTTTAAAAGCAGTAAACATGAAACAATAAGTGTTAATACTATAAAGTCTTACATAAATGATCTTGAAAATGCCTTTTTAATCGAAGGGGTTAACCGTTACAATGTAAAGGGGCGTAAATATATTTCGACACCATTAAAATATTATTTTGCTGATACAGGACTTAGAAATGCAAGGTTAAACTTTCGTCAGTTTGAAGAAACTCATCTTATGGAAAATATTATCTATACCGAACTTAAAATCCGCGGTTATGATGTTGATGTCGGAGTTGTAGAAATAAATGAAAAAAATGAAAAGGGAAGCGGAATAAAGAAACAGCTTGAAATTGATTTTGTAGCAAACAAAGCAGAGAAACGAATTTACATTCAGTCTGCATTGAGTATAGATGATTCTGAAAAAGAAATAATCGAAAAACGTCCTTTTAAAAATCTTGATGATTCATTTAAAAAATTGATTCTTGTCAAAGGAAAACAGAAAACTCATACTGATGAAAAAGGTTACATTACTATGGGTATAATTGATTTTCTTTTAGATGAAAACAGCCTAGATAGATAAAAAAATCCCTGCAAGGCCATAATAGCCGCAGGGAAGTATGATTGCTTTTTATTCACTTACCTTATACAAATATTGTGTTGCATAAGTTGTACGAAGCTTTGTTACGTTCTCTGATGTATTGTTGAATGCTCCGATTTCGCTTCCGCCGTTGTATTTGCTGTTTGTAGTTGCGTTCCATACAGATGTACTGTCTTCAAAAGTTATCTTTGTAAGACCATCGCTTCCGGCAAAGGCATTCTGTCCGATTTTAGTAACACTTGCAGGAATTGTAATTTCAGTTAAAACAGGACAGTCCTGGAAATCCATATTTCCGATTGTAGTAACTTTTGAGCCGATTGTTACGCTCTTAAGATTTGTACAGCCTTTAAACATCGTAACACCAAGAGTTTCAATTTCGTTTCCGATTACGGCTGTTTCAAGAGATGTACATTCCCAGCAGAAAGCACCCTGCATATCTGTAAGGCTGTCAGGTAAGGTTATACTCTTTAAGCCTGTTGCCTTATTAAAGATTCCGATACCGGTCTTTTTAAGATTAGAAGAGAAAGTTACGCTCTGTAAGTTCTGGTTGCATGCAAAAGCCTGTTTTTCAATTTCTACAACGTCATTACTCATTACGTAAGTTATTCCGCTCTTTTTTGCAGGATACAGAACTATTTTTGTTCCGTCCTTACTCATCCATATTCCATCAACACTCTTGTAAGTCTCGTTTGCAGAAGAAACTGTAATGTTTTCGAGTGCAGAAAAACGTCCGAGTGAACCTGCAGTGAATGTCGTAAGTCCGCTTCCGATTGTAATAGTCTTTAAATTTTCACGCATGGCAAAAGCATGATTATCGTTTGCAATTTCTGTACATGAATCAGGAATTACAAGGTTTTCTGTCTTATTATCAATAGGATAATGAAGCAGCTTTGTTTTTCCTTTTGTGTAAAGGATTCCGTTATCATCTTCAAAATACTGGTTATCTGGATCTACAAAAATGTTTTCAAGATGATTTGTTGTTGTACATCTGAAAATTCCGTTAGAAGTTCCGTAAGCATCTTTTATTGTCTGAACACCTTTTCCGATATAAACGGTTTTAAGATTAACACAGTTTACAAATGCACAGGCTTGTATCGAAGTTACAGTATCCGGAATTCTGATTTCTTCAAGAGCTGAGTCATCTTCAAAGCAGCTTCTTGTAATTGTCGTGATTCCGCTTCCGATTGTAATGTTTTTAATTCCGTTAAGTGCATATTTTTCAAGTGTTGTTACAGTATCTGGAATTACAAAAGTATCGATTCCCGTACCATAAAGTGAATACTGACGGATTTTTGTAACGGAAGGAGGAAGCGTAAGGCCTGCAAGACTTGTCACGCCGATAAAACACCTTGAAGGAATTTCTGTAAGTCCTGTGGTTTCACTCAAGTCAAGGTTTACAAAAACTGTAGAAGGAAGAGTGTTTATTGCAGCTGCAATTGCACTGATTGTGTCTGTATCAAGAGTTCCAGTTACCTTTACGGTTGTGTTTTCTGTAACTGTCTTGATTTTATCTGCGGCTTCAGAAGCAGTTGTTTCAAAAGCAGAAGTCATTGTTTTATCAGAAACACTTTCACCGAACGGTGGATTAGCATATACTCCTGTGTAATTATCACCCTTTGGCATTATACTTGTGTCTGTTCCCATTGCAACAATTGTTGCCACAGCTGTATATGGAGTAACGGAAGTATCAAATACTACAATCATAGCAGGACTTGTACGGCCTTCTTTATAGCCTTCCATAGTCCACTGGTTCGTATCTACACTTTTCTTAAATTTAACGGTGCTGTATTCTGCTCCCATCATGTCGCTGTAAATTGTAAGGGAATCGACTTTTATAACTGCACAGCAGCCAAAGCCCATCATTTCTCCCCAGTAGCTTCCGTAAAGTGTATCCTGTGCAACATCCGGGTAAGTTGTTTCGCCGCCCTGCTGTCCCTGCTGACCACCCTGTCCTGGCTGACCACCCTGGCCCTGGTCATATTCACCGTTGTAGGCGTTGCCTTTAGTACAGGTAGAAAACTGTGCCATTGCTGCCATCGGAACGATAAGCGGAACACAGGTAACGCTTCCATTTTCTCCGAGTGTAAACGTAACCTTTACGTGAGTCGAATCAGCTGTTGTGTCTTCACCTGAGTTATAGCAGTGGAGAGTATATGTTCCGTCTGCATTCTTAACGTATTTTACAACCGGGTAGCTCTGTGTCATCATCGTGCTGTAAAGAGCTGCCGTTGTGCCGTTTGCAACAAGAGCCATATCATAGCTTTTACCTGCTACAGTAAGGCTTCCCCAGTAAGTGCCATAAAGGGATTTTTGTTCTTCTGTTTCAGACGGAGTAATTACCGGCGGATTTTCAACAATCTGAGACGGGCCGGATTTGTCGTCAGAAGAGTCGGAATCAGAGCAGGCCGTCAGCCCCCCCCTATACACAATAATAGCAGATTTACGAAAAGAACCTGCCAGACCAAAGATTTTTTAAATGTCCTCATTAGAAAGGAACCTCCATAATTTTTTCTAGTTAGCCTTTGCTAACTTAAATTAGGAGTAATTTATAACAGAGATTTATTTTTTTGACAAGTGGTTAGAGAGGGCTAACACACACATTAAAATTGTCTGTTTAGAATGGTAAGAATAATGAAAATATGATATAATAATTTTAAGATTGGTTAGAACACATTTAATATTCAAAATCAGTCTTAAATATGATATAATTTTATTTGAAGGAAAAATAAAATGATAACTGAAGAAATTCGTTCTATCGCAGAACGGCTTGAACAAAGTGTAAATCCTCAGAAGATATATCTTTTCGGTTCATTTGCCCGTGGAGATGAGAGAGCAGACAGTGATTATGATTTTTACCTTGTTATGCCAGATGCAATTACAGACAGGCTTTCGGTTTCTCAAAATGCATATCGCTCTCTGAGGGGATTACGACGACGCTCGGTGGATATAGTTGTTGGTTCTGTTTCGGGATTTAACGAACGAAAGAATCGAAAAACACTTGAAAACATAATTGAACGGGAAGGTGTCCTCCTTTATGAAAAATGAATATGATGTAAAGGAATGGGTGCGATTTGCAGATATGGATGTTCTTTCTGCAAATCACCTGAATCAAATTCAACATCCTAAACCACTTGAGATAATATGTTATCATTGTCAGCAAGCATCTGAAAAAATGCTTAAAGCTCTCGTGCTGGCCTTTGACGGAGAATTGCAGAAAACACATGATCTGGGGTTACTTGCAGAACAGATATCAAATTTTATTACAGTTCCAGATGAGATATTAAATACTGCAGACGCGCTTACCCCATACGGAGTTAAGATACGTTATCCTCAGGAATTATGCATAGAGGAAACACATACAGCAAAAGCTCTTACAGATATGAAGCTTATTTATGATTTTGTTGCAGGCGAATTAAAGAAATTATACTAAGTTTTGATTTGATTAGAAAACAAAGCACTTTCCGTTAAAGAAAGTGCCTTGTTTTATTTTGAGTACTTTATTTTTTACTCATTTACCTTATAAAGATACTTTCCCTTATAAGTTGTGTTGAGTGCAGTTGCGTTTGCAGCTTTGTCGGTGCTGGACGGGAAGTCTTCGATTTTTTCGCCGCCGGTATAGTCGGTACTGTCTGTTGCATACCAGCTGCCGGTTGTGTCTTCAAAGGTTACGGATTCAATTGCAGATTTGTTGAATGCGTTTTTACCAATCTTTGTTACCTGTGAAGGAATTGTGATTGATTTTAGGCTTTGAGTATTTGAGAATACGTTTCCTTCGATTGTCTTTAAGCCGCTTCCGAGTGTTACAGATTCAAGAGACGTGCTGCCGAAAGCGTTGCTTCCGATAGTTTCTACTGAATCAGGAATTACAACTGATTTTAAGGCACTTGAGCTGAATGCTCCCATTGCGATGGTTGTAAGATTTCTGCTCAAGGTAACTGATTCAAGTGATTTACAGCTGGCAAATGCCGTGCCCTGAATTTCTGTAACTGAATCTGGGATTACAATTGACTTTAAGCCTGAGTTGTTGAACGTACCTGTACAGATGACCGAAATGTTTCTGCTTAAGGTAATGGACTCAAGTTTTTCGCATGATTTAAATGCACCTTCGTCGATACTTGTTACATTGTCTGTCATGATTACTTCTTCGAGATCCTTGCAGACACTGAAAGCATTTTTACCGATACTTGTTACGCCTTCTGGAATTGTAATGGAAGTAATTTTTGAATTGTTGAAGGCTGCTGTAGGAATAGCTGTGATTCCGGAACCCAAAATAACTTCTGATACATGGCAGTTCTGGAAACAGCTTGCACCTATTTCCGTCACGCTGTCCGGTACAATAATTTTTGTTACGTTTGCAAGTCCCCTGAATGCAAAAGGATAGATTTTTTTTACACCAGACTGAATTGTAAATACTCCGCTTGCCGTAGGAGCAGATACAAGAGTTTCTTTTCCCTTTGTATATAAAACCGCTCCGTCTGATTCAAAATAATTATTCTGAGGACTTACTTCAAACTGTTCAAGCGCAACATTATATTCAAAAGCCTGCTGACCGATTGATTCAACATTTTTTCCGATATAGATTTTTTTTGGAGTCGTTCCGTTTGAAGCACCGGAGAATGCCTGCTTACCGATTGATTTTACGGATTCAGGAAGAATGATTTCCTCTATATGTCTGTCAGGGCACAAAAAGGCATTGTCACCGATTATTTCAATATTTTCTCCCCATTCAAGAGAAGTAAGCGGGCAGGAATTAAAAGCCGACTGAGGAATTTCTTTAATTCCGTTTCCGATTTTTAAGGTATTAAGTGATGTACAGAAGTTGCACAGCTGAGCACCGATGCTTGTAACGGAATCAGGAATTTCAAGACTCTGGATGCTTGTAGAATTAAAGGCTGCCGTGCCGATAGATGTAACGGTAGAAGGAAGCGTAATTGCTGCAAGACGCTTTGCACTTTTTAAGGCATTATCAGGAATTGTAGTAAGTCCTGTTACATCAGAAAAATCAAGGGCTGCATAAACTCCGTCGGGTGTATTCTTTGCAAGATTTTTTAATGCAGTAAGAAGATTTGCAAAGGTTGATTCTTCAACAGCACCGCTGAGTTTATAATAAGTACTTTCTGTAACCGTTGATATATCTGTGATCGCTTCTGAAAGAGTCATGCTCTTCATGTCAAAATTATTGATTACCGGAGTATGGTATCTGTTGTCATAAGGGAGACCTTTTTCGAGTTCACTTGAAGCAGTACCCATTGCCTTTACCGTTCCGACTGCTGTATAAGTTTCTTTTGATGTATCAAACTCTATAGTGATTCTTGCTCCCTGATTTAACTGCAATCTCTGATTGTAATCTTCTTCTGTTTTATAACATTCAAGAGTCCACTGGTTTGTTGATGAATCTTTTTTGTAACAAACATAACCGTAATCACCGCTCATCTGTGAGCTGTAAAGACCAAGTGAATCTGCCTTTATTACCCAACAGCTTTCATAGCCCATATATTTTCCCCAGTAGCTTCCGTAAAGTGTATCCTGTGCAACATCCGGGTAAGTTGTTCCGCCGCCCTGCTGACCACCCTGGCCCTGGTCATATTCACCGTTGTAGGCGTTGCCTTTAGTA
>CAJORB010000022.1:0-7161 GCA_905236565.1 uncultured Treponema sp.
ATAGAAGTAATTGATCAGCTTGAGGCAGAAGGCGGAATTAAATCAATAACCTTTCAGATTGACGGTGAGTACGCGTACGGCTACCTTAAAGGAGAAGCCGGAATCCACCGCCTTGTGCGCATAAGTCCGTTTGACGCGAACGCAAGACGACATACTTCTTTTTCGAGCGTTTATGTTTTTCCTGTTCTTGACGATACAATCGAAGTTGAAATCAGACCTGAGGATTTGAGAGTTGATACATATCGTGCAGGCGGAAAAGGCGGTCAGCATGTAAACAAGACTGACTCGGCTGTAAGGTTTACTCATCTTCCTACAGGAATTGTAGTTGCATGCCAGAGTGAAAGAAGCCAGATTTTTAACCGTCAGGCATGTATGAGTATGCTCAAGGCAAAACTCTACGAATATTACCGTGAGCAGAAAGAAAAGGAAAACTCAAAATATGCCGGTGAAAAAAAGGATATCGGCTGGGGAAACCAGATTCGTTCTTATGTATTCCAGCCATATACGATGGTAAAAGATCACAGAACAAAATACGAATGCGGAAACATTCAGGCGGTGATGGACGGCGATATTGATCAGTTTATCGAAGCTTACCTCAAAGCAAAATGGAACGGCACAGTATCAGAAGATGCCGGAGAGGATGATGACTTATAAAAATAAATTTAAACCGGCTGCTCTAAGAGCATGCAGGTTTTTAATTATTTTATCGTTTCTCTTTTCGGGCAGTTTATTTGCCGATGATGGTTCGGTCGAAGGTAAAAAGTGGACTGTCGGTGCGCATAAATTTTCCTATACGCAGGATGTAAAGCGTTCGCAGTTTGAAAACGCTGTTTTGACTGCAATGCCGGAACTTATTCTTGAGCAGTTATACGGAACTAAATCAAGAAACATTCCGTCAGATGAAATTTTAAACAGGAATATCGACAAACTCGTAAAGGAGCGTCTTGCACTTTTTCTTGAACTTTCCGGAGAAGTTAAGAAAAAAGATGCCCTTATCGTAAAGCATTTATCTGAATACCAGTTTAAAAAGCAGTCTGACATTCAGGATAAAAAGATAGAAGAAATAAAACATAAGATAGATCTTAATCTTGAAAAACAGGATGAAGTTTTTAAAGATTATAAAAATTCTCAAGGCGATTTTGCAGAAAAAAATCTTGTAACAGAAGAATTTGCATTTTACAAGGGAGAATCAAAAGAACTTTTTTCGTTCAGCAGTGAGATTGATGAACCTGATTTTAAATCATATAAATGTTCAGAAGAAATCGTTAAGGCTGGAATAAATTCTCTCATAACTGGAACAATCGTAACATACGGTGAATATGCTGCAGTAAGCGTTGAAATGTTTTTATATCCCGGAGCTGTTTCTTGCGGTGTAATTACAGAAGTCGGGCTTCTTGCTCTTCCTGATGAGATTGCAAAAAACATTGCGTACAGGCTTGTTCCGATTATAGAAAATGCACTGCCTTGTGAAGTGCAGATTAAGATTTATCCTGAAGAATTAAAATCAAAGGCAAAACTTACGGTTGACTCTACGCTTTATGCGAAAATTCCGGATAAGATAATTTTAAGTACAGGCGTACATAATTTTTCTTTTGAATGCGACGGCTATAAGCGTGAAAATTTTTCATATGGCTTTGGTTATGAAAAAAAATATCTTATAGAGCTTGAATTTCTTCCTGAAGATTATATGAATACAGCGATTCTTTTAAAGAATCCTTTTGAAACAGATATTTTTTATAACGGAATTAAAAGTCCTGATAATCAGATGAATATTAAGATAAATAATACCGGAATCCTTGGTTACGCTTATTCTGTAAATAAAAATACCGTATTCTTTAAAATTGATGATAAGGATATTTTTAATAATGCTGTCTTTATGGCAGACATTAATGATTATAATATAGAAGATCGCATAGAAAAAAGCCGCAGATTGATGTATATTTCATACAGCGCGCTTATCTGCTCGCTACCTTTTCTTTTTTATTCATATTCAAACTATACGAACTATTACAAGGCTTATGAGCTTGGATCTGCCAGTGTAAGTTTGAATGATATAGATAAGTACAAGACTATGACTTACGTAAGCGGTGCAATAAGTGCTGCCTGCGGAATCTGGTTTACGGTTCAGCTTGTACTTTATCTTGTAAATGCAAACAAAACTCTGCCGGTCGAAGTAAAGAGCGTTAAATATGATTATGATACTGCAGTAAGCGGCTATCAGGAATCGCAGAAAACGCTTAAGACTGAGCGCGAAGAAAAAGAGGCTTTGCAGAAAGCAGAGCTTGAAGCAGAGGCGGCTGAGGGCACAGAATCAGAGGCTTTAGAAACAGAAGCGGCAACAACGGAGGAATAAAATGGCTAAACTTTCTTTTGCACAGAAAATCAAAAATCTTTTTTCATCACATAAAGACAGAAATGAAGATTTTTTTGAGGACCTCCTAGATGCTCTGATAGAAGGCGATGTCGGAGCAAAGAATTCTATGGAAATTGTTGACCTTCTTGAGCAGCAGTGCAGGGAAGGAAAGATAAAATCAGAAGAAGATATAATGCAAAAATTAAAATCTCTTTTGCTGGAATATGCAAAGGGCATTGAGTTTGTTCCGCAAAAAGACAAGATAAATGTATGGATGGTGCTCGGAGTTAACGGAGTTGGGAAAACAACAAGCTGCGCAAAGATTGCAAATAAATTAAGGAATGAAGGTTTTGAAAACATAGTTCTTTCTGCAAGTGATACTTTCAGGGCGGCAGCAATCGAGCAGCTTTGCTATCATGCAGAAAAAATCGGGGTAAGGATTGTAAGCCACCAGAACGGTTCGGATCCATCGAGTGTAGTTTTTGATGCTGCAGAAAGCGTTAAATCTCACGGAGGCGGTCTTGTAATTGCTGATACTGCAGGAAGACTTCATAATAAAGAAAACCTTGTTCATGAGCTTGAAAAAATTGACAGAATCTGCAGTCAGAAAGCCGATGAGGGCTGTTATAAAAAAATACTTGTAATCGATGCAACGACCGGTCAGAATGCGTTGAGGCAGGCAGAAGTGTTTAATGAGGCTGTCGGAGTTGATGCAATTGTAATGACAAAATATGATTCTACGGCAAAGGGCGGTGTTGCAATAAGCATCTATAAAGAACTTAATATCCCTGTTCTTTATGTGTGTACAGGTGAAACATATTCTGATATTGAGGTGTTTAATCCTCAAGACTATGTAAATGAATTTCTTGGTTTGTAAGAATTTATGGATTTTAAGGATTGCAGACTTAAGGTGCGGTGAGCAGTAATGTGTAGGACAAAACAGGTAAAAAAAATCTTCTGTATATTTTTTATTCTCTTTTTCGTCCCGTTCTTTTTTTATGCGCAGGATGAATCGGATGAAGAAATGGCTGACGTAGCTGCCGACGTAACGGCTGACGTAGCTGCCGATGCAGAAACTTCCGGCGACTCTGACAATAAAGTAAAAATTCCTAAATACGAATATATTCTTGATGAAAGTAACTCACTTCATATTCATTCATACGAAGATGAAAATGTTGAATACCTTACGGTAAATAAAAGTAAATTTGTCGAAGGAAGAACAGTAGTAATCTTTTCAAAGCAGAATCTTAAAAGGTTTTATTACGACAAGGACTTTTATCTTGAACATGTAGAAATCTGGAAAACTGCAGAAAAAGCGGCTGACTATAAAATCAAAAAAAAGATTTATTATGAATACGAAGATAAAGGCCTTGCTTATAAAACTTTTGAAATAGATTATGAAAACGAGCTTTATACTGAATATGTCTACAGCGAAAAAAAACTCCTTCTCGAAAAAACAGAATATGACATTAAAGACTTAAATATAAAGCCTGAAGACAGAACAATCGACAGAAATAAAATGCAGAAAAAGATGATTTATTATTATCTTTATAAATATGACGAAAAAGAACGTATTTTAATGGAAAGTGAAACTCATCTGGAGTATTATAAAAATTCAGTACGTGAGAAAAAAAGAAATACAAGAAAGAATATTTACGAATATATAAGGGTAGACTGCCCGCCATCAAAAACTTTTTTCGAAAATGATGTACTGCGTTTGAAAATCGTATATACTTCTAAAAAAGATTATGTTCAGAATGTATATTTTGACAATGATACATATGTCAGGACAGAATTTGTAAATGCAAGAAAGCACCTTGAAGTATTCTATGTTTCGGGTGAAGAAAAATTAAGAAGAACTTATGATTAAAGATTTTAGCTGGATAAATTTTGTAAATAAACGCTTCTCTATGGTTGACTCAAAGGGCCGTTCTGCAGTTACTACAAGACTTTCGACAATCGGAATCTGTTTTGGGGTGATGACTTTAATTACGGTTTTGAGCGTGATGAACGGTTTTCAGCTGCAGTTTATTGATTCGATAATTGAACTTAGCTCATATCACGTGCAGGTTGCTTTGGGTGAGGATGTTGCCGGGAGCGAAGAGACCAAAAACCGCGAAGAGACTCAAACCCGCGACAAAGTTGTAGATCGCGCGGACTTTTCTGAGCTTGAATCATATTTAAGGTCGGATAAAAACGTCGTATCTTTTGTGCCGTTCAGGGAAGCGCAGGGTCTCATGACAGACAATGGCGGTAAAGAAGCCGGCTGCCTTATAAGGTCTGTTCCAGAAGATGTGCTTTCTAAAGATCCTGGATTTAAGTCTCAGATGAAAATCGTGTCGGGCGATTTTGACATTTCGGGTGAGGACTCAATCGTGCTTGGCATAAGGCTTGCCCGAAGCCTTGGGGTAAGGACCGGCAGCCGGGTAAATATTTTTGCTTTAAGCGGTTCCGGTGATACATCGCTTATTTCAAACGACCGCACTTTTACTGTTACAGGAATTTTTTCGTGCGGTTATGCAGATATAAATGCTGCCTATGCCTTTATAAATCAGAAAGGGGCAGATAAATATTTCGGGAATGCAGAAACTACATACGGAATAAAACTCTTGAACCAGAGTTCAGATTTAAAGATGCAGAAAGAGCTTTTAAAAAAGTTTCCTGACTACAAAGTGTCTGTATGGCGTGATTATAACAGAAGTTTTTTTGGTGCCCTTCGTGTAGAAAAAAATATTCTTCTTTTACTTGTTGTAATGATTTTTATAGTTGTCGCAATAAATATTTATAATTCAATGAGAAAGCTTGTCTATGAGCGAAGGACAGAGATTTCGACTCTTGCAAGTCTTGGCGGAAGTAAAAAAGCAATCCGGAATGTTTTTATCATAAGGGGACTTTCGATTGGAATTAAAGGTTCTGTTTCGGGAATGATTCTTGCGCTCATAATAAGTTTTAATATTAAAAAAGTATTTTTCGTAATTTCTAAAATTCAGTATTTCTTTACGTGGATTTCGGCTGTGATTTTTAATCCTGCGGCAAAAGAACTTATAAGGGAAAATCCGATGTGGAACGTTTATGCAAATATTCCGGCGAGAGTTTTTGCAGGTGAAGTTGTTTTTATTACTTTATTCGGAATTTTTTCATGCCTCTTTTCGTCGTGGATTGCAAGTTCAAATATTCTTAAATTAAACATTTGTGAGGTTTTACATGAGCAGTAATATTGTAGAGATACGTAATCTTGAAAAAGTTTATGTTTCAAAAGGGGAAACCCTTACGGTTCTTAAAGACCTCAATCTTGATATTCCGGAAGGGAAAAAAATAACGATTGTAGGGCAGAGCGGTAACGGTAAAAGTACTCTTCTTAATATTATAAGCGGAATTGACTCAGCAACCGCCGGTACTATTAAAGTCGGAGACCGCGATTTAGAAAAGATGACAGAAAGCGAACTCTGTCAGTATCGCTCAAAATTTATTGGGCTTGTTTTCCAGTTCCATTATCTTTTAAAGGATTTTTCTGCCCTTGAAAATGTCTTTTTGCCGGCATATATGGCGGGAATGAATAAAAAAGAGGCTATGGAAAAAGCACTTGCACTTCTTGATGACGCAGGGCTTTCTGACAGAATAAATCATCTGCCGTCAGAGCTTTCCGGTGGAGAGCGCCAGAGGGTTGCGGTTGCAAGAGCTCTTATAAACGACCCGAAACTGATTCTTGCAGATGAGCCTACAGGAAACCTTGATCCAGAAAACGCAGCCCTTATCGGAAACCTGCTTTTTTCTGTTGCAGAAAAATATAATAAATCTCTTGTCCTTGTTACGCATGATATGGAACTTGCTAAAAAAGGTGATATCATCTACAGGATAAAAGATAAAAAACTTTTTGCAGGAGATTTATAATGAGTATAAAATCTTCTGCACTTCTTGCTTCAAGAATGCTTTTGCCTAAGGTAAACAGAAAGTCTGTGGGTACTAAAAGTATTGTCGGAGCAGTAATCTGCATCGCATTGAGTTTGATTCCGCTTGTAACAGTTTTATCCGTAACCGATGGGATGATAGAAGGAATAACGGAGCGTCTTATAAATCTTTCTTCGTCGCACATCCAGGCACAGTTTTCGTATTTTGGTGATGAAACAATCGATAAGGATTTTATGGATTTTGGATGTGAAAGCGTAAAAAAACTGCCCGAAGTAAAAGAGGCTTATGAACTTATTTCTTCCAGCGGTTTTGTCTCGTCAAAGAGTGGAAGATGCGGTGCTTTAATCAGGGCAGTTGAACGCGACACTTTTGAAAAAGTAGGCTCATATAAAAATCTTTTTTCATGTGTCGAAGGCTCGACAGAAGATTTTATAAACTCAAATTCAAAATCTGCCCTTATCGGAAAAGAAATTGCATCACGCCTCGCTCTTTCTCCAGGAGATACGATAAGGCTTGTTACGACTCAGAAACTTAACGGAAAAATTTTTCCAAAAATTACTGCATTTAAAGTTTCTGGAATCATAAGCTGCGGTTATCAGGAGCTTGATTCACTCTGGGTTTTTATTCCGATTGAAGAAGGTATTAAGATTCTGCATCCGGAGAACGCGACGGTTTCGATAATGATAGAGACTTCCGATCCGTTTAAAAATATTAAAAACGTTCAGCAGAAAGTTGATGAGCAGCTTCTTTATTCTGCGATGACATATACTTGGGATGAACTTAATCAGGGACAGTATGAAAATTTTTCGAGTACGAAAATGCTTCTTCTTTTTATAATGATTTTAATCGTGCTTGTTGCCTCTGTAAATATTTCTTCCTGTCTTGTAATGCTTTCTATG
>CAJORB010000023.1:0-4994 GCA_905236565.1 uncultured Treponema sp.
AACTCAGAAAGATCTTTGCACTGGCTAAAATTGATTTTTCAAAGATGCCAGGCTTAAATCAAATATCTGTACAGGCAGAAGCTTCCCTTCCGGCAAGAATCACAAAACCTTCCCAAAAGCAACAGAAACCGTACGGTGCCAAATTGATTCCAAAAAAAATTACCCAAGGTTATTTAAATTTCGAATATATAAACAGACCTGCATAGCTGTTCGTATTTCACCATCAGAAAAATCAAAACCAAGAATTTCTTCCATTCGACTGATTCTGTAAAGAATTGTATTTCTGTGAGCATTATTCAATTCCGCAACTTTTAAAGCATTTCCACCGGTTTTAAGATATAAGGCAAGAGTTTTCAAAAAATCTTCTTTTTTATCTGCATCCAGCTCTTCAAGCTTTCCGAGATTTTCATTATAAAAAGTTTTCAGGATTTTCGGATTTTTTACATCAAACAAGATTTTATAAAGTCCAAGATTCTCATAGTAATTTATCTTATCTGGTTCAGAATTAATTTCGAGCGCAATTTTTGCATGTTCATAAATTTCACTAAGCTCTTCCACAGTGTCAGTAGAATCTGAAACTGAAACTATGGAATCCTTAAAATATCTGTCTTCTTTTACCAGTTTAAAAATTTCCTGAATCGCAAAAGGTTCACCATTTTTTAAAATGAAAATCACTTTATAATTATGAATAAAGCTTGCGTAATCTGTCTGCTTCAAACTTATTCTTGCATTAAAATTAAACTGAACATAGCGTTTGATTTTTTCAAGATTCTCATTGAATAAAGATTCCTTTAAATCAACAAGCATAATCGTAAAAGTTTTGGCATCGCGGAAATTTGTATTTGCAATCTGGTTTGGATCAAAATCATTTTTTCTGTAAATTGCCTTGTATAAATATCTTTCGATTGTATTCGTGTTTTGATTATCACTTACAATCATATTTCCTATTTCCTGCATCAAATCAATTGTGTGAACTTCCCAAGGCATAGAAAGAAGCGGAAAATCTTTTTCATTACAATAATCAATTACCCTCTGCGGAATTTCTTTTATGTATTTGCCAGTATTTATAATAAGACCGGTTGCATCATGTTTTATAAATTCGTCAATGAACTCTTTTAAAAATATATAAATATAATCATCAGAATGAATTCCCAGATTGTCTTTACTTCTCTCAAAATTAACACCAAGGGTAACGGCCAGCTCCCCGCCTCTTATAAACTCAATTGTTGCAGCATCTTCGGTATAATAAACCCAGCTTACATTTTTCTTAAAGCCTTTTTTTCCTGCCAGAAGTTTAAGCTTAAAAGGAGTTTCTGTAAAATTAAAAATCGTTTGAAGTGAAAGAGCCATAAACTAATCCTTACAAAACATTGCCTTATCGGGCAATTTGCACACAAAAAAATATTATTATTTGTACTTTTTGTCAATAAATAAAAAATCTTATTGTGATACTTTCAAAGCAACGCCGCTTATACGGTGTTTATTGTTTTTAGGAGGATTTTATGACAGCAGATGAAATTGCACAAATGCAGACAGAAAATGTTCTGCTTGGCTGGAGTAAGCAGGGCGGATTAAATCCGACTGTTGTTGAACGAGCAGAAGGAATTTATATTTATGATTCCGAAGGCAACCGTTATGCAGATATGTCTTCTGAACAGGTAAATGTAAATGCCGGATATGCGAATAAAGAAATGACAGAAGCTATTAAAGCTCAGCTCGATAAATATGCTTATGTTCAGGGCTCCTGGGGTGCAGAACCGCGAGCAAAACTTGCTAAATCGATTATAGACAGACTTCCTGACTGCTTTGGTAAAGTCTTTTTTACAAACGGTGGAGCCGACGCAAATGAAAATGCCATCAAAATTGCCCGAATGTATACCGGCCGTTTTAAGGTTATGAGCCAGTACCGTTCTTATCATGGTTCTACCTTTGGTGCTGGAAATCTTACCGGCGAACCGCGTCACTTTGCTCTTGAGCCTGCTATTCCGGGTTTTATTCATTTTCGCGGACCTTACTCTTATCAGGAAAAAATCAAATTTGAATCTGAAGATGCAGAATGTGAATATTATGTTGAAAAACTCCGTGAACAGGTAATTTTTGAAGGAGGTGACAGAATTGCCGCAATCATTCTGGAAACTGTTGTCGGCTCAAATGGCATCATCATCTATCCAAAAAATTATCTTAAAGGTGTACGCAAAATCTGTGATGAATTTGGCATTATGATGATTTGTGATGAAGTTATGGCAGGCTGGTACAGAACCGGAAAAATGTTTGCCTATATGAACTTTGACGTTACTCCAGATATCATCACTTTTGCAAAGGGCGTAAACTCAGGCTATATTCCGCTTGGTGGCGCAATCGTAAAAAATGAAATTGCACATTTCTTTGATGACAAATACCTGAGTTGTGGTCTTACTTATTCAGGACATCCGCTTGCCTGCGCAGCCGGAGTTGCCTGCCAGGAATTTTATTTGAAAAACAATATTGAAGAACATGTTCAGAAGGTTGGAAAATATCTAGGACAGAAACTCGAAGAAATTAAGGCAAAACATGAATGCGTTGGTGATGTCCGCTACATCGGTCTGTTCAGTGGAGTTGAACTTGTAAAAGACCGTAAAACACGAGAGCCTCTTGTTCCATGGGGTCAGGATCCGCAGGGCATTATGGGTGCAATCGTAAAGGAATTAAAATGCCGCGGCTTCTTTACCTACTCGCACGAAAACGTAATTATCGTTGCTCCTCCTCTTATTATTACAGAAGCTCAGCTGGATGAAGAACTTTCTAAGCTTGATGAAGTTCTTACAATCGTTGATGAAAAATATATTTAAAATATATTTTTGAAATGGCAGGGTTCTTAGCATTTTTCAAGCCCTGCCATTTCTTTTTTGTGAGGTAATTATGGATTTTACTTTCAGTACAGCACCAAAAACTTATTTCGGAGAAGGAGCATTAGAAGCGGCAGGTAGTGAACTGGCAGCCCTGGGCAAAAAGGCTTTGATTGTCACCGGCAAAATAATCACAAAAACAGGTCTTGCAGATAAAGTTCAGGCAACTCTTTCTGCCAATGGAATAGAATCTGCGCTTTTTAATGATTTACCAGGCGAGCCTACTGACATCATGATTATGCAGGGTGTAGAAGCCTTTAAAGCCCACAAGTGCGATTTTATAATCGGACTTGGTGGTGGAACACCTCTTGATACTGCAAAAGCAATCGCCGCAATGTCTGTCCTTCCCGGGAAAATGATTGAATATAAGGGCAAGGAACTTTATGGAAATTTCCCTCCCCTTGTTCTGATTCCTACAACAGCGGGAACCGGTTCTGAGGTTACCCGCTATTTTGTTTTTACAAATACTCAGACCAGCGAAAAGCTGCTTTTTAAGGGTGATGCCCTTTTACCAAAAATTGCAATTATTGATTACACCTACACAATTTCATCTCCTCTCAGCATAACGCTTGCAACCGGAATGGATGCCCTTTGCCATGCCGTAGAAAGCTATACCTGCCGCAAGGCTAATCCTCTTACAGATATGTATTGTCTTGATGCGGTAAAACGTATTTTCAAATATCTTCCAAGGGCCTGTGCAGACGGAAATGACAAAGAAGCCCGCAAAAATATGAGTTTTGCCGCTTATGAGGCCGGAGTTGCCATTAACGGTGCCCCAACCACAATAATCCATGGAATGAGCCGCCCTATAGGAGCCTGTTTCCACGTTCCACACGGAATTTCAAATGCCATGCTGGCTGTAGAATGCCTGCGGGCAGTTCTGGACGGATGTTACGAAAAGTTTGCCGCACTAGCTCTTGCCATCGGAGCTGCAAATGAAAGCGACGACCCGCAAACCGGAGCAGAAAAATTTCTTGCAGCCCTGGAAAAACTGACTATAGAACTTAAGGTCCCAACCCTTCGCGAATATGGTCTGAATCTGGAAGAATTTGCCGCAATGGAAGAAAAAATGGCAGGAGACTCTGTAGCGTCCGGGAGCCCGGCAAACTGCTGGAAGGTGCTCAGCAAGGAAGAGCAGATTGGAATTTATGACATTCTGCGAAAAAAATAGGGATCTTTTGTACAAACTGCATAAATTTAATTTCTGAAATTTATGCAGTTTATCTAAAGCAGAAATAAAAGATTTTTTATAAGTTGAATACATCAGAAAACGTAAGAAGATTCTGATTCATTGCATAAGTCAGCAAAGACGTTGTGTACATGAAAAAATGTCGTATGACATTTTAATTTTATGTACAAAGAGCTTTGCTGTTCTTTTCAAAAAAGCTCTTTGTACAAAACAAGGGGCCGAATATGAAAAGACTTCGTAGAATTATCGTTCTTGGTGTTATTGCTTCTCTGGCAATGACAAATGCTTTTGCTGCAAAAAAGCAGAAAACAATCAAACTTGGTTTTAATATTCCTCTTACCGGTGACTCACCAAAAATTGGTGAAAGCGCAAAGTTCGCTGGCGAAATCATTAAAAATGAAATTAATGCTGCTGGTGGTCTTGATGTTAAGGGCGAAAAATATCTTCTTGAGTTTGTATATGTTGATAACGAGCTTAAGTCAGACTCGGCTATCAATGCTGCAAACAAATTGATTGATATTGATAAGGTTCTTGCATCTATCGGACCAGAAGGTTCAGGTCGTGCTATTCCAGCTGGTGAAATCTACAACGACATGAAGGTACCGATGATTACTCCTTGGGCTACAAACCCTAAGGCTACAGAAGGTCGTCCTTTCTGTTTCCGTGCCTGCTTCCTTGATCCATTCCAGGCTCCAGTTGCAGCTAAGTTTGCAAGCGAGCAGTTTGGTGGAAAGAACGTAGCAATCGTTTACAACCTTGAAGATGACTATTCAAAAACACTTGCAGAACTTTTCAAGAGCGAGTGGGAATCAAAGTACGGAAAGGTTGTTGTATTTGAATCATTCGGTCAGAAGGACCAGGACTTCAGCGTACAGCTTACAAAGGTTGTAAACTCAACTGCCGACTTCCTTTACCTTCCA
>CAJORB010000024.1:0-6617 GCA_905236565.1 uncultured Treponema sp.
GTTCGTCTTATATTATACACCCAGATATAACATTTATGTATTACTAAATACATAAATAACTACATCTGTTATACTAAAGTTTATGGATGTTTTGTCCCCGGAAAACCGCCATAAAAACATGTCTCATATCCGTTCTAAGGATACAAAACCTGAAAAACAGATTCGTTCTGCACTCTTTAAGGCTGGGTTCCGTTATCGTATTTGTGACAAACGCTATCCTGGAAAGCCGGATCTAATTTTTCCCCGTTACTATGCAGTAGTCTTTATAAACGGATGTTTCTGGCACGCCCATGAAAACTGCCGTTACTTTGTATTTCCAAAGTCCAATCAGGAATTCTGGAAAAAAAAGTTTGACCGTAACAAAGAGCGTGATGATGAAAACCTGAAGTATTATCAGGACAAATGCTGGCGTGTCTGCATGGTCTGGGAATGTGCAATTCGCGGTAAAAACTCCAGACAGAAAATTGAACTAGTCAAAGACCAGATAATTCAGTGGCTAGAAGACCCCGGAGAGCCTTTTCTGGAGATTAAAGAGAATCATAAATAACCATCTCAGCATACTCCCTTAAATACTTAAACGGAAACGGCAGCACCGTGTAGTAATAATCATTGCGTACAAAATCAACCGCCATTGTCTTTATAATTTCCTTAAACTCACACTCTTCTTGCCAGATTACAGACCTTATAATACATCCAACTGGCAGACTCGATTGCATTCCTTTATTATGACGGCCACAAATGTATGACATGGCAGATATTTCTTTTGCTATATTGCGTTCTTTGTTATAAATAGGACGGTCTACATTAAAATATTGAATATCCGTAACGTTCGATAGTTCATATCGTTCATCCATACGATTTGAACGGACTTCTAATGATACAAGTATGCCTTTCTCCGTATACAGTTCATCTATTAAATTCCGAATCCACTGGTCTTTTTTTGACAAAGGATTATGAGCAAATATTTTTGAATCCTTTAATGTTTTAAAATCTATATAATCGCCATATTTTTCCAGTTTAGTCAGAATCATTCTATAATTATCTTTTGAAAAGTCAGAATCCATTTTTTTAGTTATGTAGTCCCTGACGCTTATAAGATCCACCTGATAAGTATCTGAAGACATCATTACATCTTTTATGATTGCTTCATAATTTGGCAGGGTATGAAAAGGAGTTCTGATTATTGTATGGATATTATGCACATCCGTATAACACAAGCCCTCAACAACTTCTCCATAATGAACCAGTCCATTATTTTCACCTTCTTCAAAATATTCATCTAACCCTTTTCGTTCTAATTCACAAACATACTCAATTACAATTTTTGCTTCGTCATCCAAATCGTTATTGAACAATAAGTCTGTATATTTAAAATGTGCAAATTTTAAGGAATCATCCGTTCCAACTCTAACTCGATAGAAACAGATTTCCTGATTTTTTTTATCGACAGTGTAATAGACAAATGTCCAATCTCGATTTACGGCTTTCCACACATGTTTCAATCTTCCATCCAGGATCTCTCCTGCGATTTCAAGTTCATTCACAATCTTCAAGAAAAATGGACTTTCTTTCTCAAATTGTGGTTTATACGATTCTATCGTCACAAACTGGACAATCTTATGTTTATGAGCTTCCTTATATGGGTCCTGTTCTGGAATCTTATGTGTTATGTAATATTCTTTATCATGAGCGATTACAATATTAAAAGCATCGTCATGTATTTCAGAAGCCAGCTGAACATCCACACCTAATCTGCCTTTCTTAAAGTTTTCAATAATAGAGTCTTTAATTTGCTCTGCTTTATCATCTCCTGAAGCATAATTAACAAGATAAACTCCTCGCATATTAAAAAAACTTGTTGAATGCTGGTGTGTCCTGTCATAATACTGATTTTCTGACTGAAGAATTTCTTTATTGAATTTTTCACTGTCCAATATTTCAAAATCAATCTCAAAATAGTCAGATAACTTCTCCTGAACCTTATTCTTAAATTGAGCAATTGCATTAATCTTTGTTTGCTGAGCAGCATCTACATCTGCAAAATCAAGAAATGTGACCGTATTATGAGCACCGTCTTTTGATTCCTTTATATAATGCTGGAGCTTTTTGTCTTCTTCATTTAAGGCATACCTGAAATTTAAGTCATTATCCATTACAAAAGGGCCATAAGGCGCCGCCTTAAATGTTGTTACCGGAAATTCAAGGTTCATTTCTGAAGAAAGATGAAAATTTATAAATGATAAAAAACCTTTTTCTTCTGAAAAATCTGAGTTGCTTGATTCAATTCTATAAAGGAGCTTTCCATTTATATTATTATATGAATATTTCTCCCCTTTAGGCATGAGAATTGAATTAAAAAGCAGCTGCAATAATGCCCTGTCGTTTTTTAAAAAGAACTTTTCACGTTTCTGAGAGTCTCTCAAATCAAAGCACTTAATCTTTTCGTAATCACTGATATAGGGATGTTCTTTAATATATTTGTCGATTCCACCTTCGTCTGTAGAATTCTTTCGAAAAAGATATAAACATTTACCGCCCATCTTGTAGAAAACTGATAAAGCCTTTATCTCTTTTCCTGCACGACCTTTTGCATCATCAAATTCAGACTTCTTATGTCCTAATTGCTGAAATTTTTCATAATCATAACTGAATTGAATAACATCGTAATCATCAAATATTTTTTCAAAGTTTTTCCATGTTACCAGAACTTTACTTGTTCTCATTGTATTCCTCCGATATTTTCATAATCTTCAGGATTGATTGCTTTTATTGCACTTATATTTATAGAAGAATCTTCCTCATTCAACAGATTCGGGATAACAATAATTCTCTCATCCTCGGTATCATCCGGCTTTAAGAAACCATCTGCCAGAATATTGATGACATATGCTCTTTTTCCACCACATTCATCCAGCTTGCGGGAAATCTTTTCAAACATCTTTTTTCTGTCAGAATAATAATATGGCCGCCAGTGCTTAAAATCTACATAAACACCATCGGACATTACAAAATCAAACAATTCAAATTTTGAAGCATCATCTATTTCTTTTAATTTAATATCCAGACGGTCTTCAAGTATGAATTTTCCAGCTTCCTCACCGAGAGCACCCTTGTAAATATTCTGATAGACAACAGGAGCTATTATAAACTTCTTAGGCTCAAAAGATGTTGCAAAACCTTTTTTCTTAAAATAATCCATCATTCCCGGATATTGTAAGATTTTCTGTAAACGACAGTTATCTTCACTCATTTCCTGGATTCCATATCCGCTTTCCGAAATGAAGTCTTTAAGATTGTGAAGCCGTATGAAATCTGTTTTCGTATTACGGAAATCTATTCTAACAGTTCCAAAATCATTCTTCTGAGCAAAATAGTATTTTGTTGCATTATTATCCGTCTCAAAATAAAGGCCTGAGAACCTGTGTTCACAGTCTGAAAGAGGTTTTGAAAGAACATCTATTCTAGTCTGTTTCCACATCTGCATATTCTCCTGTTCCCAGCTTCCATTTTCTTTTTTCATGAGACTATTAATCCATCTGTTTGCCCGGGAACAATTCTTAATAGCACGTAATGTTAGCGTATCTGTTTCTACAGGGGCTACACCAGGACAGATAGAATAAATTGCTGAAAGTTCAGGAGTAAGAATATGCTTCGACAATTCTTCTTTATCGAGATTGCAGAGAACTTTATTATTAATGTAAATCTTTATCTTTTTGTTTTTTACAAAAGTTCTTGTAATGCGTCCAAGCGACTGCATTATTATCTGCAAAGTTTTATTCCTTGCCAGCGGACAGTTATTTGCTTTATTCAGCACTGGTTCAAAATCTTTATCATTTGTATCGCGCAAGGCATATTTTAAGAGAGCATCCTGTTCCCACTTTTCAAGATAATCGTTCTCATATGTATCTTGTATCTTTGTCGCCAGAGTAACTCGTTCCAGATTCCTTTCAAAAGGCTTTTTATCCCCAAAAGTCTTATTATAATTCTGATGAGTGATGTCCCCCAGAACAATTCCATCATAATCAGCTGACAAATAACGTCTATCATCTGCAGAAGCTTTCCCTACCAGAACATAATCTTTTATTGCGTCAGGTGAATACTTAAAATTAAGGTTTTGACCTGCCATTAAAGTCTGGTAAGAAGAAAAGACCATTCTTTTTTTACCCGAAGAAATATCCTCAGACAGTCTTTGTTTTTCTTCTTCAAAACTTTCTGATGATTTTAAGATAACAATTGTATTTTTAGCATCTTCAATATCAGTGTTTGTAGCAGAAACTATTCTTTCAAAAGCATATCTTATAATTTCTTCATCAAAATCATCTGACTGTTTTAAAAGAGGCCAGTTAAGGAAAAGCCAGGCGTGGCTGCCTTTATCGATCCAGAAATCATACATAGCCTTTATGACATCAAGATAGCGGGTAAGGTTATACTCATTTTTTCCTGCAGCTGCTAAAAGTTTTCTTGCAAGAACCTCAGCTTCTTCTTCAGGAAAATAATTAAGCATTTCATATACAGCTTTTGTTTTATCAGGCTTTTGAGAATACAAATCTGAACTTCTCATTATTGAAGTAATAATTTCAATTCCCTTTTCTTTATATTCTGCAGCCAGGGATTCTTCCTTTTGCTTGATCACCTGTAAGTTATCTTCAGATACAAGAGTAAATTTCTCCCCGATTATATCTGCAAGATATGAAATATTATAATTATCAAAGGTCGGTACCATAGCAGTTGCACTTACACCTATTACATTTGCTTTCGCACATAAATAACGCATGAACTTTTCAGGAGTATCATGCTTCTGGAAAGACCTTATTTCTGTATCTTCATTATGAACCTGTGAATCATAATAACTATGTATATCAAATCCGTAATTGTAGTACGTTGTATCAGGAATCATATCAGCAAGTGTTTTATAATCCTTCTCTAATTTGTTATAAGGAATATAATAGAGCCTATTTTCCATAATTAACTCAGCCTCTGAATCCTTAAGTCCAAATTTTCCAAGAAGTGACATAATTGCATCTTCTTCAGATATTTTTGCATATTGAGAATATCTGGCTGCCCAACGTCTGATAAATCCTCGGAATTCCCCAAAATACTGTTCCAGATTCTCCAATAATGAGTTAATGTATATAAAAGAACCTTTTTCAAGCTGATTATGTTCTGCCTGAGTTAAGAATTTAATATCCAGTTTATCAGTTTCTTTATTTTCAACAGCAACTATATATGTCCTGGAAGGATCTCCCAAAGTATGTAACGAACCATCATGAAGCATAAAATTACATCGTTCATCTCTGTATTCTTTGCAGAGCTGCATTGAATCATAAGCAAAGAACTTTTCATACAGTTCAGAAGCTTTATTTCTCATTACTTCATAAGTTACCCTGACACCTTTACCATCACAGGTATCCATATAAGCCTTTGGTAATTTTATCTGGAATTTCTGATATATTATCTTAAAAATTTCAATTTTATTTTCAAACTTTCTGGCCGTATTCTCAATAATAATGTTGTCGATGACCTGTTTTGTCGAATCAAATTCATCAATAAAGATAATTGCATTATCTGTTATCCGGTTATTAATAAATTTGTATGTTGGCTCAATTATTGTGGAGTTTCCATAAAGAAATTTTGCCATGCTAAGCATAAAGACTTTATGACTGTCAGTTTCAATAGTTGGGTACAGTGTTTTTATCCACTCATATCTGGAATTAATGAGATACCGTTTTTTATACTTAAGTTCATCATCTACATCCTCAGGAACTGGTATTTTTAATGCAGAAGCTTCAGATTTGAGCATCAATTCAATGCGTTTACGAAAATCCCGCTCAGATTCCGTAAGTTCGTTTTCAATCTCAGTCTTTGAATATGAGTTTATTGAAATATGTACCTGTTTTTCATCCTCAATTATTTTTTTATACTGTTTTACATTTGCCTTAAGTTCTTTATATTCAGACCAGTCTTTACAATCCTTCAGGGATTTTTCTATTTTGTTAAAATCGACTGCAAGAAAGGAAGCAATATTCCGTTCAATTTTCATCACTTCCTGTTTAAATCTCAATTTATCTTTATAATGTTTGGATAAATCGTCATACGGAAGATTTTTTAACTGTGTTGTAATAAAAAAGATATTTCTTTCAGGAAATTTCTCCCGAAAATCAGCTATACATTCAAGTATATTATGTGTTTTCCCGCGACCAGTTGGTATTTCTATAATAGATAAGCCGTTCTCTTTTTTCATGAACCTTTTGATTTCTGCCTGAATAATCTCTTTCACTTAAAAAAACTCCAGATATAGTATATCAGTATACATTATACCATATCTAGAGTGCCAATGAACGGCATTTTGATTTTTATCTTATAAACTGTGTTGTATTTTTTACAAATCTTTCTTATTTTATATTGATTTTTCTTCCATTCCAATCATCTTTTTGAAGCTGATAGCGTTCTTCGCCCCACTCCCATTAGGATGATTGTTAAAATATACCTGGACTTTCTTACCTTCCCTTACTGCAGCCTTTATTATAGGAACAAACTGAGATAATTCATTTTCCGAATAATCATAACAATAACGGGCACTGCCATTTAGAGATTCCCCCGCAGCGTACCATGCCCCA
>CAJORB010000025.1:0-20676 GCA_905236565.1 uncultured Treponema sp.
CTTCTTACTTTGGATGGCGTAAGAGTCCTTTCTCAAGCAGAAGACAGTTCCACGGTGGAATCGACATGGCATGTCCAAGAGGAACAAACATCTATGCTGCAATGGAAGGAACAATCGTGCAGCAGGGTTACAGCAACGTTTACGGAAACTACATAATCATCAGACATCACTCAGGATATAAAACTCTTTACGGACACATGTCGGCATTTAATACAAAGTATTCTGTCGGAAGTTATGTCTACACGAATAATGTAATCGGTTATGTAGGAAGTACGGGGCAGAGTACCGGACCTCACTGTCATTTTACTGTATTTAAAAACGGAAGAATGGTAAACCCGTATAATCTCTGGGGATAAAAACAAAAGGGGTGGGAGATGAAAAAGAGTATAAATGAAATTCTTGTGTATGTTCTCTGCGGACTAGGCGTGCTTATTTTATTCTGTACTCTTACAGCATTTCTCGCCGGTAAAGCAAGCTTTAACACATACCGCAGGGGAGACCCGGAGACGGTAAAAAATAATTCAAAAGATAATACGCAGAATGAGTTTAAAGAATTTGGAACTCTGCGTGCGCTTACAAAACCGGAAAAAGAAGAATTTTCTAACGGTGCAAATCTTGTTGTAACTCCATGGTTTGTATATTCAAATGCAGACTCTGCGTTCTATGAAGAACTCGTACAGAAGAAAAAAAGCATTTCCACAATCATATTAGGTTATTTTGCTTCGAGAACACAGAAAGAGCTGTTTTCTTACGGTGAAAAGAAAGTAAAGGAAGATATAAAGAATCTTATAAACGAGCAGCTTGTTTTAGGCAAGATAGAAGCCGTTTATTTTGATGACTATATATTTTTAGATTAATCTGCAACCTGTTGTAAAAAAAAGTGTCTAATTTATATCGACACTTAAAGATGGAGGTTTTATTCATGGACAATTCAACTGCACAGATCATTATTTCTATAATTCCGATTGTAGGAATTGCTATCGGCGGAATCGTAGTATTTTTCTACATTTTGTGGCATCACCATGAGGTAAAGCTTCGCATCAAAACTGGAACTTATTCTGTAAGTTCCTTTGATTTTAAGACTTTCTCGCTTTTAACGGGACTTCTGCTTACAGCTGTAGGCTTTATACTTTCTGTCCTGTTTGTATGCATTGAGGGATTTTCGTATGTTCTCCTTGGCGGGCTTATTCCTCTTGCAATCGGTGTAAGTTTTTTGATTTTCTTTAAGGTAAATCCATCTTTTAAAGTGAACGATGCAAAGACAGAGAAATGATATTGAACATGTAACAATTTCAATAAGAGACTCTGAACTTGTAAAATCAACGCTTGACGGCGACCAGAAATCTTTTGCACGCCTTATGACGCTGTATAAAAAAAGAATCGTTGCCATCGGCATGGGATTTTTTAAAAACGCTGCTGATACAGAGGATTTTGTTCAGGACGTGTTTTTAAAAGCGTATACGAAACTTGATACATTCAGGGGAGATTCGCTTTTTTCGACGTGGCTTACACGCATCGCGTACAATACGGCAGTAAATTCTGTAAACAGGCGTGATGAATATGTGCAGCTGTCGGATGAATCTATTCTCCAGGATCCGTCGGATACGCCAGAAGAAGTGCAGATAAGAAAGGTTACGGGGCAGGCTATAAGGGAAGCAATTAAAGAACTTCCAGAGCAGTATGCTATCTGCCTTGATATGTACTTTTTTTATGATGTTCCGCATGCAGAAATAAGCAGCATTACGGGGCTTCCTGTAAACACGATTAAATCACATATTTTTCGTGCGAAGAAGATATTAAAGGAAAAACTCGAAGAAAGGGGATTTATATGAAAAAAATCGAAGAATGTAACAGAGTTATGGATATTTATCTCGGACTTGATAAGGGAGAACGTGTTCCGCTTAATGTTACTCTTCACCTTCTTACCTGTGCAAAATGCAGAAAGCAGGTAAAGGGATTAAAGAAGGCAGAAAAACTTGCCAGGGCTCCTCTTGAAATTCCTGTTCCTATAGACGATTCAACTATTCTCGCAGTAATGCACAAAATAAATCCTCAGTATTCAGAGTTAAAGAATCCTATCTCAATCACAAAATGGATTATTTACGGTCTTGCAATGATCGTATTTATGCTCGCATTCGGTTTGAGCAAGTTCCAGGAATCAAATAAGGGCGTTATGATATCTTTCTATATCGTTTTTGCCCTTGCTGTTTCTGCTTACTGTGCAATTTTTGTCGGAACCAACATGGACTACTTTGTTAAGATGATGACGACAAAAAAGACTGCCGCATAAGGCTTTATACTGTAAAATCTTCCAAAATTTAACAGAATTCTCTATAAAATGCATAAAAAGAGTGAATTTGTGACAACTTTCTGCCGATAAAATAATATGATAATGTGTAATTATCTTTAAATCCGAAATCTTGATTTTTACGGGAAAAAGTTGTGACATCGGGTCAGAAAACGGCGGTTAGCCTTTTGACATCAGTATTAGTTTTCGCTGCCTTTACGGTTTTTGCATTTACGGGATTATTTTCTGTAATTGATGCGCGTTTTTACGAACCTGGTAAAATTGCGCAGATTCAGAAACATCTTGATCTTGTAAGCGAAAATTATAATGAGTATGTTTCGACACTCGAATCCAGATTCGGCAAAAATGAAAATTCATTTTTAAAACAGAAAAGTGTTTTAAGCTATATACAGAATAATCCTTCAGATGATGATGTGAGAAGCCGCTCAAAACATTCTGGCGATCTTTTTAGTCAGACACCTGGACTTCTTGGAATGCGTCTCATCGATAAAAACGGAACAAGCATTCACTACAGTACGTTCAGCACTGATGTTTTAAATCGTACGGCAGAAATTGTTTCTTACAAAAACTATACAGACTCTATAACACTTTCGGGCGAAAAAGAAATTCCTTTTGAGCAGATTAATGCCGGTGATTCTTATTCTACAGGCGGAACAAACTGCAGAACCATTTTTGACGGCAGAGATAACCGTATAATCGTTTCGTTCCCGTTCTATGATTCTTATGATGCTTACCGCGGAAGCTTTGTATTTTATATAAACGCAAATGACTTTAATCGCGTTCTTCTTGCAAAAAAACTTATTACATTCGGTGATACAGGAAATCTTGTTTCTGGTCTTGATGTAGAAAGTGAAAAGAAAAATACAGATTATAAAAGCGGTTTTGTTTTCGGACTTCCGGCTGTCGGAAAAGAACTTTTTGAAAAAGAAATTCTTTTAAGATGGGAAAAGGGATTAACCGGACCAGAAAAAATAATATGGTCAAATTCTGAAAATACATTTGATTCTGCAGAATATGATGTATCTGCAAAAAAAGAAAAGCAGAAGAATAATTACTGGGTTTTAGTATCAAGTTCAAAAACTCCGTTCGGTTATATCGGCGGTGTTTATCCTGATGAAATCTTTGTAATGGCAGATGGAGTAAAGATTCTCCTTCTTATCTGTATTTTTGTAACTGTATTCCTTGCAGTATTCCTTATTGTAAACTTAAAGCAGGATGACATGGTTGTTATCCGCGAAAGAATCAGAAAACTTGAGCTTGGTCTTGTAAGTGAATATTTGAAGAAAAAAGAAAACGTTGACTGGAAAGTTGTTTCTGGAAAAATTGCAGAACGCAGACAGGATGTAACATTAGAAATAATCAGAAGTCTTGGAAAGCGTTCTAAAAAATATGATAAAGAGATAAAAGAATTAATCAACAAGAGCTATGATGAACTTCTTGCTGCAATGAACGTTCAGGTTAAGAAAGAAGAAGAAAGTTCATTGTCTAATTCTGAACAGATTAAACAGATGCTCGAACAGATTCTTTCATCGGGCACAATAAAAGTTCAGGCTGCAAATGTTGTTGCAGTTCCAGAAGATGGAACTCCTGTACGTCCGGCAGCGGTTGCTGCAAAGGCTGCAGAACCGGATGCAGTAGAAGAACTTGAAGAAATCGGCGATGCTGAACCAATAGAAGAAGTTGAAGAAGTCGAAGAAGCAGAGGCAGTTGAAGAAGTCGAAGAACTCGGCGAAGTTGAAGAGCTTGAAGAAGTAGAAGATGCTGATGCAGTAGAAGAGCTCGAAGAAATCGGTGATGCAGAATCTATAGAAGATGCTGAACCTGTCGAAGAGGCAGAAGCAGTCGAAGAAGTTGAGGCAGCCGAAGAAGCAGTGCCTGAAGTTGTAGAAGAAGTCGGTGATGCAGAAGAACTTGAAAGTGTAGAACCTGTAGAGGAAGCAGAACCTGTAGAACTTGAAGACATCTCAATTGATTCATTTGACCAGTCTGCTCCTGTAGAACTTCACAGTCCTGAAGCAGAAATCGAATCTTCTGATGATGTCGAAACCATCAACAGGGCAGTTTCTTCGAAGAAAAAGGTTTATAACACTGATGACGATCAGATTATTGATAATTTCTCTGTCGCAAATCCTGACTTTACAGGTCTTGACGAAGAGGAGGAAACTGCCCTGGTACAGAGCCCTGACGGTTCTGATACACAGGAAAGTGCAGATGAAAACGTTGCGCTTGACGAATTTGGCGTTGATTTCTCAGAGGATGAAACAGAGTTTAAAGAAGAAGTAGGATTTGGTTCTCCAGAAGTTGTTTCGGATGAAAAAGTTCCTGCAGTTGATTTTGAAGTTGAACCTGCTGCTCCTGATTTTGAAAGCCTTGATGAAAAACAGAAGGATGTAAGGATAAAGTCAAAGAGAATTCCTGGACAGGATTTAATCGGTGACAGTACTTACAGCATTCAGAATATTCAGGAAGAAGTTAAAAACCAGGCGCTTGTTGTAGAAGATGATATTACAGAACTTACCGACAAGGATATGCAGGTTCCGTTCTCGCTTACGATGTTCTGCGACAATGCACAAAAACCGGCAGAGCTTGAAGAAGAATATAACGTAATACATGAAGACGAAGAGGGCGTTTATTTTATTCAGTCTGAGGGACACGAAAAAGAACCGCTTGATATGAACTTTAAAGAACTTGTAGATTCTGTTTTGTATAAAGAATAGAGATTGAAAGTTAAAAGAAAATAAAAAAGGCTGCCCGCTTTAGATTTAATGCTTTACGGACAGCCTTTATTTTTATGCAAGTACAGTTACTTCTTTATTTGCGATAACTGTGATTAAATCTATAAGCCAGAAGATTCCTGCAAAGTTTATAGTGAAAATCTGAAGAATTCCGATAATGATAGGAATTGGTTTTCCGCTTGTAATACGTGCAACGATTCCATAGATATCGTAAAGAATTACGAGAATAATCTTTCCGACCCAGCCGATTGATTTAAGTGGATTTTTTGCTTTACCCATTTGTTCCTCCAATGTTTTGCGTTTTATGTAGTCATAAAACGTTATAGTATATTTTCGCCCCTAAAATCAAATTTGTCAAAAGATTATTTTTAAATTATAATTCAAGCATGGCTATTATTTTACACAATTCAACATTAAAACTTAAAATCGAAACTCCGGGAGAAAAATACCGCGGAAGCCGCTTTGACTGGAACGGTACAGTAACCGGAATATGGTATAAAGGAAAGAAAATTCTTTCTCAGGAAAAAAAGCTTTTTTCACGAAATATCAGGATTTATGGTCGTGGACTTCATAATGAATTTGGAATTAAAGACGCTGTCGGTTATGACGAAGCTGCTCCAGGTGGTTTTTTCCCAAAAATCGGAACAGGATGGCTTGTAAGGGACGATAAACCTTATTATTTCTATACACAGTATATTATTGATCCGCTTGAGTTCAGCTTTAAAAAAATCAGTGATACAAAGGCTGTTTTCATGTGCGATTCGGGAATCAGAAACGGTTACGGCTATCGTTACATAAAAACCCTTGAATTATTAAATGATACGTTTAAAGTTTCCTATGAGCTTGAAAATACAGGCGAAAAGAAAATCGAAACGACAGAATACGTTCACAACTTTCTTCTCCCTGGTGCAAAGAGCACAGGCCCTCATCTTGAGCTTAAGTTTAACTGGGCGTTTGATGATAAAAAACTTACTGAACGCGTTAACATCGATGACATAATGGATTTTACTTCTAATGGAATTAAATTTAAGAAAACTCCTGAGCTTGAGTTTTTTGCAGGCGGAATCTGGGAATCAAGAAAGGCAGAGCCGACTGCAAACTCTGCATGGATTCTCGAAGATTCTGCTTCTGGTATAGTTATGTCAGAAAGCTGCGACTTTATCACATGCCACATGGACGTGTGGGGACATAACAGATGCTTAAGTCCTGAGCTATTTAAGAAAATATCACTCGAAAGCGGTAAGACAGAGAAGTGGAACAGGACTTATTCTTTTTCTATGATGCATTGATTTATCGTGACAAAAGTTGATAAAATGTCACGAGATTTTATTTGACCAATTTATATTTATAGAATAGAATTCAACAAATATGATTAAATTTGGTTTTCAATCATCAAAATACAACAGTATGACTCTCGAACAGGAACTTGATTTTGCAAGTAATAATAAAATTGATTTCTTTGATATCTTTTTTGATGGTTTTACGCCAAATGACATTAAAACTGTTGAGCTTCCGGATGAATATACTTTTCATCTTCCGATTGGTTTTGCAGAATTAACGAGCGAAAGTCAGAAAGAATATTTTGATTACATAAACGAAAAAAAACCTGTAAATATAACGATTCATTTCTGTGAACTTACGTACGAAACTCTCGAGTATATATGCACGCAGGTTCCTGATACAAAAGTCTGCATCGAAAATACAACTCCTGACGTTCATAAGACATACAATATCAATTATGTTGAATTTATGAAAAAAGCAAAGGAACTTGCAGACGAAAAGGGTTTTAAAATCTATTCAACTTTTGATACCGGGCATGCAAAAATCAACGGGTTTGATGCAGTTGAATATGCAAAGAAAATTTTTGATCTTGGAATCGATATCATAACTCTTCATCTTCACGATAATGACGGTAAAAACGATTCTCATTGGGCAGCTGGTTCTGTTTACAATGGAATAAATTTCGGAGATGTCCTGGATCTGTTTAAAAAACTTAAGTACGATGTCAATGCGGTAATCGAACATTGGAATAACAATTACAATGCACTTGAGTATTTGCAGAATTTATAAAAGCTAAAATGGTGTATTTATGTCCGAAGAAAAGAAAACAGGTACGTTTGACAGGTTAGTCTCTTCTATTTCTGATGCAGAGCGAAAAACTCTTCTCGAAAAAATGCACAGTCTCTCTGGAGATCCTGAAACTCAGACACTTGATTCTGATGACGCAGAAGATCCGGATAACGTTGTCTCGCTGGAAGATAAACTAAAAGCAGAATCTTTTTTCTACAGATTTTTTCTCTGGCTTCGTTCTGTTTTTTCAAATTCTACAAAAGAAGAACTTTACAATCAGGATCAGGTAGCATCACTTTATAAACAGGTAGATCATTCTTTTCCTGGCCTTGTCGATTACAAAGACGGATATCTTCTTTCGGTTTTCTATCAGAAACTTTCTGAATTAAAAAAAGCAATCGAGTTTTTCAGACCATATCTTGATCTTGCTTATGAAAACTTAGGAACTTTCTATGTTTTCCTTGGTTCATTAATCTGTCCTGAAGTTACCAGCGAAATGGATACTCAGGTAGATCCGTATCAGTTACCGCTTACGAGGGAAGTTACCGGAGAACTTAGAAGTTCGTTCTTAAGAAAGATAGAAGAAATTTTAAAGAATATTCCGTCGCACAGAAGATCTTACATGTATTCGTGCGTTACGACAATCGAATGGTTTTACCAGCTTTTAAAACTTCCGTTTGACAGATTTTTAAATTCTTTTTCGCAGGGCGGAATCGATTCTTACAGTTGTAAATTTGAAATTGTATCAAACGAGATTACTACGTTTGCAAGAATTTTGTGTAATGGTGGTCTTGTTCCGGAAGAAGTTTTGACTTCGCTTTATCTTTATTCTTCTAATAAAATTGTTCCGTCTGATTCTGAAGCAAAAGACGATGATGGAAGAATGAAAGAATTTATGGACAAGGCGACTGCAAATATTTCGATGATTCATATGTTCATTAAGACAGTTCCGCTTAAACAGATTGCACGCATCGCGTTTAATAATGTTCAGTGGCAGCCTTTGAATTTTTCGGGTGCAGAAGACTGGTTTGTAAAGTATAAGGAACAGTGGAAAAAACTTTTTGAAGAAAAATGGAATCTCTGGCTTCGCGATAAAAAGAAAGAAGCGATTCATGCTCAGCTTGAAAACATGTTTGGAATTGATGATTTTCCTCTTTTGCCTAACAGACCGTGGAGTCTTATGTGGGAAGGAATTCCGTTCCACTTTGAATATACGACTGGATTTATTTACTGGTTCATGGATAAAAAATACAACGAGGTTATCCAGCCTTTAAAACTTCTGCTTCTTGAAGGTGCATTCATCAATAAGGATAACCGTCAGGAATTTGCAAATACCTTAAATGACCTCGGAGAAATTTATCAGGAAGCGTTAAGGCTTTGTGATGACCTTTCTGCACAGGGTCAGATAGGTCTTGTTTTTGATAAAATCGCGGCTAATCACTTGAGGACTTTGCAGGCTCAGTCGAAGATTGAGTCAACGATGCTCAATGTAGAAAGCACTGCTCAGGCTATGAAAAACAGTTTCTGTGATGACTGCCGTTCTATAAAGCGCATTGTTGACGGTGCTCTCGGAAACAAGCAGGATACAAGATATGACGGAGTTTCTAATATTACGACTATTAAAGGCGCAGGAAACGAAAGGTTCCAGACAAGCCTTATGGACAGCCGCGATATCTTTGTTGCAGCGCTTGATACTCTCAAAGAACTTGAGCCGATTGACCTTCCTGGAATCAAGCCTGAAAAGTAGTTTGTGCTATTTTAAATCAGATTTTTTAAGTTGAATTTACTCTATAAATCAAAAGCGATTGCCCAGCAGAAAATTTCTGCGGTAACCCAGAATGCGATAAAGATAAGCCAGCCGATAAAGCGGGTAGTGTGGCTCAGATGAGTCAGTTCAACATAACGCGGATCAGACTTTAAATAGCGGACTTCTACGCCGTTTTCGAGTTCATCATCAGAAAAACCGCAGAAAGGCGGAAGCGAAACTTTTTCTTCGTAGCCGATATCGTTGGCAGTATACTGAAATCTATAGTTAACCCAATATGTAATTATAAAATATTTAATTCTAAGGACATGTGTAAAAGTGCATTTTGTTGTTTCAGAATTCTGATCGTTGATTTTAAAAATCCTGAATATCTTAACAATCGCCATGATTATGAAAATCGGGCATACGATGCATCCGATACCTGCAAAAGTGGATTCGTCCATTTTTTATACCTCTATGATGTAAAAATTTTCATCTCCGGAAGGATTATAGCATAAAATTATTTTTTTTGTGCAGTGGGTTATTTAATCCCAATTATACCATGCATTACCCAAAATTCACATCGTTATAGCATAAAATCCCGTTTTCTGTTAATATTCCACAAAAGGAATAATTATGGCAGATATTAAAGCAGAATTTAGAAAAACAGTTTGTGAAGCATTAAACTCATTCATAAAGGAAAAAGCTCCGGAAAGTCAGCAGATAGATGCAGAAACTCTTGCAGTCCAGACACCGCCTGATCCAAACATGGGAGACCTTGGAATCCCGATGTTTGTTTTTGCAAAATCACTCAGGATGGCACCACCTCAGATTGCAGAGGCTGTTGCGCTCAAAGCTGCAAAAACTGATATCGGCGAAATTCTTGCAGTCGGACCTTATGTAAACATCAAGCTTGATAAGGCAAACGAAACTTATTCCATTTTATCAAAAATTGATTCTCAGAAAGAAAACTATGGAAGCATGAACGCAGACGGTAAAAAGCCCCTGGAAGGACGCCGCGTCATGGTAGAGTTTTCTTCTCCAAACACTAATAAGCCGCTCCACTTAGGACATTTAAGAAACGATGCTCTTGGAGAATCGGTGAGCCGCATTTTAAAAGCTGCAGGGGCTGAAGTTTATAAAGTTGATCTTATCAACAACCGCGGCGTCCATATATGTAAATCGATGCTGGCTTATAAATTATTCCACGAAAAAAACGGCGACACACCTGAAAGTCTTGGAATGAAAGGTGATCACTTTGTAGGTCAGTGTTACGTTGAGTTTGATAAATATTCAAAAGAACACCCGGAAGCTGCACAGGAAGCAGAAGAAATGCTCGTTAAATGGGAAGCAGGCGATAAAGAAGTGCGTGCCCTCTGGGAAAAAATGAACGACTGGACTTTAAACGGAGTTAAGGCAACTTACGAAAGAACAGGAGTTTCTTTTGATAAATTCTATCTTGAAAGCGATACATACCTTAAGGGTAAAGACGAAATATTAAAGGGACTTGAAAAAGGAGTTTTCTTTAAAGCCGATGACGGATCTGTTAGAATCGATGTAACAGATGTTGTTGGAAAAGGAAAAGACGAGGATAATCATGAAAAGGTTCTTTTAAGAAAAGACGGAACTTCTGTTTATATTACACAGGATATCGGAACTGCAATCAGCCGTCACGATGACTGGGCTTTTAATCAGCTTGTTTATGTCGTTGCTTCTGAACAGAATTATCACTTTAAGATTTTATTCCACATACTTAAAAAACTTGGATTTGAATGGGCAGATAAACTTTATCATTTAAGTTATGGTCTTGTTAATCTTCCGTCTGGAAGAATGAAAAGCCGCGAAGGAACAATCGTTGACGCAGATGATCTTATCGATTCTTTACACGCAGATGCTCTTGAAGCAATCAAAGAACGCGGTCGTGACGAAGAAGTAGGGGATGCTGACGATGTTGCAGAAAAAGTTGCTCTCGCAGCCCTTCATTATTATCTTTTGCAGGCAACTCCGATTAAGGACATGCTTTTTAATCCGGCTGAAAGTCTTAGTTTTAACGGAAACACAGGGCCTTACCTCCAGTACATGGGAGCACGAATTACTTCTATTTTAAGAAAAGCAGAAGAAGCTGGCGTTAAGCTGAATAATTCAAAAGAAGCTGTTTCTCTTTTAAAAGAGCCGGAAGAATGGGAACTTATCAGAGCTCTCGGAAGCTTTCCTGAAATGGTTGCAAAAGCTGCAGAAAACCTCGATCCGAGCGTAATTACTGCATATCTTTATGATGTTTCAAGGCTTTTCAGCAAGTTCTACCAGCAGTGTTCTATCATGAACTGTGAAGACGAAAAAACAAAGGGAGCAAGACTTTTCCTTGCAGAATGCACTCTTACCGTATTAAAAAAGGCAATGGGACTTGTTCTGGTTCCGTTCCTCGAAAAAATGTAGCCCTTATCCGGGATATTCTCATGACGAAGGGCCTTAGCCTTGTCTTTAGGCCCTAAAAATGGTAAAATTAAATAATTTATCAATGAGGGTAGGTATGCGTAAACAAAAGGAAATTCCAATATGCTTTGCTACAGATGACAATTATGTTCCCTTTTTAGCAATTGCAGTTACATCGCTTCTTGACAACGCAAATAAAGACAATTTTTACCGTATTTTTGTCCTTATAACACAACTCAAGCAGGAAAACATAGACCGCATTAAAAAGCTCCAGACTCCAAACTCTTCCATAGAGTTTATTTCGCTGGCTGACGAGCTTGATAAAATTCAGGGAATGTTTCATCTTCGCGACTATTATTCAAAAGAAACTTATTACAGAATTTTCATTCCTAATCTTTTCCCGCAGTATAAAAAAGTTCTTTATCTTGACTGCGATATTACTGTAGTCGGTGATATAAGTGAATTATATAATACGCACGTTCACGGCTTCTATGTCGGTGCTGCTGTCGAAGAAGTAATGCAGACTTATGAAGTATTCGGAAACTATGTAGAAAAAGCAAACGGAATTAACCGCAAGGATTATTTTAACGCAGGAATTTTACTTATCAACTGCCGTCGCTGGAGAAACCTCCATATTGCAGAAAGATTTGTAGACCTTTTGAGCCGCTATAAGTTCCGTGTAGTGCAGGACGAAGATTACCTTAACGTTCTTTGTAAGGGACACGTACGCCAGGTTCACCTGGGCTGGAATAAAACTTCGTACAAAAATGATAAATTCAACAACAAGGACTTAAAGCTCATTCACTGGAAGATTAACTGGCGTCCATGGAAATACAAGGATATTCTTTACGAAGAATACTTCTGGAAATATGCGAAGATGACGGATTTTTATGATGATCTTATAAAAATGCGTGACTCACGAACTCAGGCAGATTTTGATAAGGATAAGGTTCTTATGGAAAATCTGCAGAAGATGGCAGAAGAAGATGCAAACGATCCTAATAACTACAATAATACAAAGGGTAAAACCGGAAGCGTCTGGTGGCTTTACGACAAGATAAAACGATTTACACGAATCAGAAAGCTTATCGGAATAAGAGCATATAAGATTAAAAAAGATTATGACGGAAAAAACAAATAATAACGAAATTGCAAAAGATCCTCAGAGACTGGCAGTTCTTGCACGAATTGATGAATACGAAAGAAAAGGATGGTTTTCTAAAGACGTAGAAGATGATCCTCCGACGATTCCGCTTGAACCGGAAAAAACAGATTATCTATGTAAGAAATTTTCAAACAAAATTTTAAGAATAGTTGTTTATGCAATTGCGCGTCATTTTATTCATAAGATAATCAGAAACAAACAGATGATTATAAAAGATGTGGTTGGTCTTGAAAACTTTGTTAAGCTAAGAAAGTCCGGTCTTATCATGACATGCAATCATTTTAATGCTTTTGATAATTTTGCAGTTTATCATGTAATCGAAAAAGTTTTACCGCACAGAAAAATGTATAAAGTAATCCGCGAAGGAAATTACACATCTTTTCCCGGTATGTACGGTTTGTTTTTCAGACACTGCGATACACTGCCTTTAAGTTCTAAGTTCAGTACAATGAAGCTTTTTATCAAGAGCATGGATATTCTTCTTCGTCGTGGAGAAAAAGTTCTTGTATATGCAGAACAGGGAATGTGGTGGAATTACAGAAAGCCGCGTCCTTTAACTCCAGGCGCTTTTAAGTTTGCAGTTACAAGTAATGTTCCTGTTCTTCCGTTTTTTATTACGATGAGTGATTCTGATATCATAGGTGGTGATGGATTCCCTGTTCAGGAATATACAGTTCATATCCTCGAACCGATTTATCCTGATCCGAAACTTTCCGAAAAAGAAAACATCGAAATGATGAGAGAAAAAAATTATCAGATGTGGAAAGACGTTTACGAAAAAACTTACGGAATTCCGCTTGAATATTTAAAATAATCTTTAAAAATGCGAATGTCTATGAAAGAAATTCCTGTAACTTATTATAAAGATGAATTGAACGATGAGTTTTCTACGGCTGTAATTACTCCGCGAGCCATTGATGAAAATTATAAATACGGCGGCAAAGGGTTGCTCTGGAACATCGCTCATCTTTTCTGGTACAGAATCGTTGCTTTCCCCATCGCATTTATATGGCTTAAATGTCATTACCATCATAAAATCATAAATAAAAAAGTAATAAAACCTTATTTGAAAAATTCATTTTATTTATATGCAAATCATACGAATCCGGTTGCAGATGCTTTGATTCCGTCGTTTGTAAGTCATCCGAAAGATTGTTTTGTAATTGTTCACGCAAATAATGTTTCGATGCCGTATCTTGGAAGAATAAATCCTTATCTGGGAGCGCTTCCGCTTCCTGATAATATGGCAGCAACAAAAAATTTTATGGATGCGATAAAGTATAAGATGGAACATAAGCATGTAGTTACGATTTATCCAGAAGCACATATATGGCCTTTTTATACGAAGATAAGGCCCTTTAAAGATACTTCGTTTCGTTATCCTGTTCAGTATGATGTACCTGTTTTTGCTTTTACGAATACTTATCAAAAAAGAAAAAACAGCGATGTTCCTGATATGATAACTTATGTTGACGGTCCTTTTTTTGCAGATAAAAATCTTGCGCCTAAAGAAAGACGTATGGATTTGAGAAATAAAGTTTATAATGCTATGGTTGAACGAAGCAAAAACAGCAATGTTGAACTTATAAAATATGTAAAGGTGGAAGAAAAAAATGATTAATGTTTTATTTGCCGGAAATTCAAAAGTTTTTGACGGCGTGCTTACATGCATGCTTTCTATTTTTAAGAGAACTCAGACAAAAGAACCTTTTACTTTTTATATTTTTACGATGGATGTTTCTCATCTTAAGCCTGATTTTACTCCGATTTCGGATAATCTCATTAAATATCTCGATGAAGTTGCAAAAACTTATGGTAAAAAGAACAGTGTAAAAAAAGTTGACGTTACTAAATTATATAAAGAACATTTTGCAGGATGTCCTAACGAAAGTGCATACTGTTCACCATATACATTGATAAGGCTTTTTGCTGACCTTGTTCCAAAAATGCCCGAAAAAATTCTTTATCTTGATGTTGACATCATGTTTAACCGCGACATTACTCTTTTATATGATACGGATATCGAGAATGTTGAATATGCTGCAGCTCCGGATCATTACGGAAAATACCTTATAAGGCCTGACTATATTAATGCCGGTGTAATTCTTTTTAATATGAAAAAATGCCGTGAAACAGGAATTTTTGAAAAGGCCCGCAATCAGATAAAGACAAAAAAATGGATTTTCGCAGACCAGGATGCCTTGTGGCACAGTACTACGGTTAAAAAGGTTCTTCCGCAGAGATTTAATGATCAGAAATTCTTATGGAAGCACACTGTAATACGCCATTTTTCTAAGCGTCTTTTCTGGCTTCCTTATCCGCATACAGATAACATCAAGCAGTGGCATATTACGAAAGTGCATAAGGTTTTCGGTTACGACCAGTTTGACGACATCCTTTATGAGTACGTATATCTTAAAAAAGTTTTTGAGAATAGATAGACCCTTGTAACGTAAATAATTGTAGAAAAAGGCATATAAGACATTACTTTTATGCGCTCCCATAGCATCACCACAAAAAATCTGCTGGCTGAGCGTAAGTGGACTCCGACTCGCCTTGCGGCTCGCGAACGCTCAGAAGCAGTTTTTGTGTCGATGCTATTCGCGCGCATTAACATTAATTTCTTGCAGATATGCCTTTTTCTAAAATCTGTGGTAAAATAGAAGAATGAAAATCTTAAAGTTTTTGCCCGTATTTCTGGTCTTATCTCTTGCTGCCTGTAAAAAAGTTCCTGAGATGACCTTAGAAGAAATTGATGAAGTCATTAATTTAAATTCAACTAAAATAATAGAAAAAACTGTTTCAAAACCATATGAGGGACAGGATTTTAAAGACGGTAAAATTGACGGAATATGGTATTCGTCAATCGATTCTGACCCGAAAACTTTTAATGCATTGATTGCAGAACGCGACGGCTCGAGCGCTTCGATAATGAGCCAGGTTACTGATTATATCGTTGATTATGATTTTATAAAAAAAGAATGGATTCCGCGCCTGTGTTTTTTTGAAATAAGCGTTGATGAAAAAAAAGATGAACTTACCGTTCACTTTACGGTGCGTGATGATGCATACTGGAGCTATTTTGGAAAGAAAGAAAAAGTTCCTGTTACATCAGATGATATCGTATGGTGGTATGACAATGTTTCTGGAAATCCTGACTTTCAGAGCTCTGCGTACTCAGGACAGTTTGTGATGATGAAAGACGGTTCTTACAAAAGAATTGAGGCTAAGAAAATCGACGATAAACACTTTGATTTAATCTATCCGAGAATTATTGCAAATCCTATGCTTGCTTCGAATGTAGATGCAAAACCGTGCTGGATTTATAAAGAAGCTTTTGATAAAGACGGAATTGACGGCGTTAAGAATTTATTCAGCGTAAATACAGATCCAAAAAATATTCCTTCGTGTGGAAAATTTTTTATAACTGAATATTCTCCGGGACAGCGACTTGTATTTACAAGAAATCCTGATTACTGGGAGAAAAATTCTAAGGGAGAAGCGTTTCAGTACTGCACGAAAAAAATATGTCAGATTATAAATGACCATCAGAATACAGAAAAGCTTTTATTTCTCCAGGGAAAACTCGAAACTTATTCTCCGCAGCCGGAAAATCTTTCTGACATAATCAATGCGCAGGGCGACAGTTATACAGTTTATAATTCAGAGGGTTCTCTTGGCGCTCAGATGTGGAGTTTTAATCAGAATCCAAAAAATAATGACAAACCTTTTTACAGATGGTTTACTAAAAAAGAGTTCCGTCAGGCGATGAGTTGTCTTTTAAATCGTGATAGAATCATAAGTCAGTCATACCGCGGTCTTGCATCTGCTAAATATGATTTCTTTCCAAAAGGAAATCAGTTTTATGATGAAAATATAAAACTCAAATATACATACGACAAAGCTAAGGCACTGGAATTATTAAAGTCGATTGGTTTTGTTCAGAATAAAGACGGAATAATGTTAGATGACAAAGGTCTTGCCGTAGAATTTGATCTTGCAATTGCATCAACTGCAAATATTTCTAATGATATTGCACAGATTATTTCTGATGAATGTAAGAGTGTCGGAATAACTGTAAATGTAAGACAGACGGATTTTCAGAAAATGGTTGAGATGCTTACTGCAACTTATGACTGGGAATCAATAATCATTGGACTCGGGTCAAACCTTTTCCCGACACAGGGTTCGAATGTATGGCCTTCTAACGGAAATCTTCATCTCTGGTATCCTCTTCAGAAATCACCTGCAACTGAATGGGAAAAAAGAATTGATTATCTTTATAACGAAGGTCAGTATACGATTGATGAAGTAAAGGCAAAACAAATCTGGGATGAATACCAGACTATTCTTCTTGAACAGTGCCCGATGATTTATCTTGTTTGTGCAAGAAGTTTTATTGCAATAAATAACCGCTGGGATTTTACAAATTTTTATTTTGATAATATTAACGGCGCAATGACGGAGCATATTTATGTTAAATAAAATTAAAAGAAAAGCACCGCTTGCTTATTTTATAGTCTCAAGAATCATTACGATGTTTGTTCTGCTTTTTCTTCTGGGGTTTGCACTGTTTGGTCTTATGGAACTTGCGCCGGGAGATATAGTAGATCAGATGATGGCGCAGCAGATTATGGTTGCAGGGCAGGGAGAGACTTCTGCAAACAGGGTGGGCGCAGACAATGCTTTTAGTGAAGAGCAGCTTGCAAAAACACGTGCAGAGTTTGGAATAGACAAACCTTTTTATATTCAGTATTTTAAGTGGCTTAAAAGGGTTGTGGTTGATCATGACCTTGGCGTAAGCTTAATATCGCGCGCGCCCGTCAGTTTTCTTTTGTCGTCCAGAATCGGAAACTCGCTTTTACTTAATTTTATTTCTCTTGTTTTAATAACGATTTTCTCTTTTCTTCTGGGCGTTTATTTTTCGAGTAAAGCAGGAACACGACTTGATGTCGGAGTTACTTTTTTTGCGCTTTTCTTTCATGCGTTCCCGGGAATTCTTCTTTTGATTTTATTCCAGCTTATAGCGTCTGTAACGGGACTTTTCCCTGTTACTGCATATCCTGACTTTCCTTTTTCTGAAGCTCCTGTAAAGTTTACGTTCAGTTATATGCATCATATTTTTCTTCCGCTTTTCTGTTCATTTCTTGGAGGAGTCGGCGGGACCATGCGTACGATAAGGGCGACGATGCTTGACCAGCTTGGAATGCCTTATGTTTTTGCCCTTCGCGCACGCGGTATTTCTGAACGCCGTGTGTATTTAAATCATGCGTTCCGTAATACGTTAAATCCTTATATTACGGGAAGTGCAAATTTACTTGCATCGCTTTTCAGCGGTTCGCTTATTATGGAAATTATTTTTGCATATCCTGGAGTCGGACGGCTTACTTATGAAGCTGTTTTACAGCACGATATAAATCTTGTTCTTGCAAACAGCATGTTCATTTCTTTTTTAGTTCTGCTTGGAATGGTAATTTCTGATATCCTTCTTGCAGTCGTAGATCCTAGAATCAGATACGGAGCAGAAAAATGAAAAATGAATTTTTATACATAAAGCGAAAGCCTGTTGCATTTACTTCTCTCATCATTCTTGCTGTTCTCTACTTCTTTATGATTTTTGCAGAATTTATTTCGCCGTATACACCGACAAAAACCTTTGAAACAAATACGTTTCATCCTGCAAATGTTAAAATTACTTTACGCGGAATAAAAGTAAGGGAAGCCAGGGTTTTAAACAGAATTAACTGGGATTATTCATACGTAAAGGATTTGAATCATGATTTAAAATTCTTTGTTCATGGAGAAAAATATAGATTTCTTGGATTGATTCCGTGTGACATACATCTTTTCGGAACAAAACCTGATAAAGACGGAAACGTTTATCCGGTCTATCTTTTTGGTGCAGATAATCTTGGGCGTGATATGTTTTCGAGAATGGTTTACGGTTCAAGAATTTCTCTTACGATTGGTTTTGTTGCAACTGCAGTTTCTTTTTTGCTTGCAGTAATTCTTGGAGGACTTGCAGGATTTTTTGGAGGAAAGACAGACTGGCTTGTAATGCGTGGAGCAGAGTTCTTTATGCTTATTCCGTCGCTGTATCTTATTTTATTCCTCCGATCGCTTTTAAATACAAAGATGGATAGCGGAACATCCTATATGGTCATCACGCTTATCTTAGCACTAGTTGGCTGGCCAGGAAGCGCAAGAACGTTCAGAGGAATGATTCATGCGATTAAAAGAGAAGAGTTTGTAATGAATGCAAAGCTTGAAGGAATTCCTTCGCTTGTAATAATTTTTAAATATATAATTCCGCAGATGACAAGTCTTTTAATCGTAAGTATGACTTTAAGCATTCCGGGATTTATCATGAGCGAAACAACTTTGTCTTATATCGGGCTTGGTATTTCTGATCCTGCAGTAAGCTGGGGTTCTATGATTAACAGGGAAGTTTCGACATTAAGTAATCTTGCGCGGTTCCCGTGGTTATTAAATCCTGTATGGCTTTTGCTTATCGTAACTCTTGCATTTAATTTTGTCGGCGATGCCCTTCGTGATTTTTACGATCCTTATCACGCAGTATTTCATTCATTAAAAGATATTTTTAAGAAAAAAGAAAAGGCAAAACCGGTTGATAAATCTGTTATTTTATCTGTTCAGGATTTGAAAGTTGATTTTTTTGTTCAGACTTTAAAAGGAACTGTAATTACTCACGCGGTAAAAGGAATTTCATACGAAGTAAAACGTGGTGAAATACTCGGAATCGTTGGAGAGTCCGGCTCGGGAAAATCTGTAAGTACTACGGCAATTCCGGGACTGCTTGCAGGAAATGCAGTGATGGACGGACACATTGTCTTTGACGGGACAGACCTTACTGAACTTTCGCAAAAAGAGCTCAGAAAATACCGCGGTAAAAAAATCGGATTGATTTTCCAGGAGCCTGGAAGGTCGTTTGATCCTCTCCAGAATATAGGAAGTGTTTTTCTTGAATTATACAGAAACATCGATGAAAATATTACAAAAGAAGACGCGATGAAAAAAGCAGAAGAGCTTTTAAAAGAAGTAGGACTCCCGGATCCTAAATCGCGCCTTTTAAATTTCCCGCATCAGTTTTCTGGCGGACAGCTTCAGAGAATCGGGATTGCGCTTGCTCTTGCACAGGGCTGCGAGCTTTTAATTGCAGATGAGCCGACTACGGCGCTTGATGTTACGATTTCGATGCAGATTATCGCTCTCTTGTCTGAATTAAAGAAAAAACATAATCTTTCTGTAATTTTCATAAGTCATGACATTGATCTTGTTGCAAATATCTGTGACAGAATTGTTGTAATGCATAACGGGATAATCGAAGAAACAGGAGAAGCAAAAACTGTTTTTGAAAATCCTAAGGCAGAATATACAAAGCATCTTCTTGATTCAAGAGTAAAGTTCGGTCAGCATTATACAGACGATAAAGCCGGAGGGAATGTATGAAAAAAACTTCTGATGATATTCTGATTAAAGCAGAAGGACTCTACAAGAGTTTTGATCTTCAGTCCGGCTTTTTTGCAAAAAAAGACAAGCTTGTTTATGCAGTAAATAATGTTTCGTTTGATATTAAAAAAGGCGAGACATACGGAATAGTCGGAGAATCCGGCTGCGGTAAAACGACGACTGCAAGGCTTCTTATAAGAATGTATGATTTAAATTCTGGAAAGATTTATTTTTATAATGAGGACGGAACAGTTTGTGACATTTCTTCATTTAAGAAACAAGAGATAAAGTCTTATCAGGAAAAAGTAAAATATGTTTTCCAGGATCCAGCAAAGTCACTAAATCCGAGAATGAATGTTTTTAGCGTAATGACTGACGGATTAAAATACTCATCGCATAAATATTCTAAACAGGAAATACAGGAACTTGCAGAAAAAGCAATCGTTGATGTAGGGCTTTCTAAAGATGATTTACAGAAAAGACCTGCAGAGTTTTCTGGTGGCCAGAGGCAGAGAATTTCGATTGCGCGTGGTCTTCTTTTAAATCCTTCGCTTTTGATATGCGACGAAGTAGTTTCGGCACTTGATGTTTCGATTCAGGCTCAGGTGTTAAAGCTTTTGTCGGAATTAAAGGAAAAAAGAAATTTGAGCATGCTTTTTATTACGCATGACCTACGTGTTGCATGCTACTTCTGTGACAGAATCGGTGTAATGTACCGCGGGGTTCTCGTAGAAGAAGCAGATGCCGCAAC
>CAJORB010000026.1:0-41039 GCA_905236565.1 uncultured Treponema sp.
CATATTTTTTCGCGCACTAAAAACTCACCGAGGGCACGAATCGCAGAAAGATCTTTTGCAAGAGTAATTTCAGAAATTCCCTGTGTCTTTCGCCAGACACTGTAATAAATCAGATCTCTGACAGTAATCTGTGCGAGTTTTTTTTTCTGATTCTGGCACCAGAGTAAAAACTGCTCGCACGAAGTACGATATGTCAAGGCAGTAAGAGGTCTGTCCCTCTCTGCCATAAGCAGGTCAGAATAAAACTGATCAAGAAACTCTTCAATTTCCATCTGCGGCTTAAACTAATCTCTGAGGTTAATTTCCCTGCTAAGATGTCTCCAGCATGCAGGCTGGTTTATATCATCTTTTCCGTCGAAATCTCCCGGAGGTGTAAGACTGCTTGCAACAGTTCTGTGGAATGAAGATGCAATGGCTTCTCCAAGAGAACTCTCTTTTGAATCCTTTACATTTTCACTTTTTCCGGTTAATTCATCTTCGAGTTTAGTCGAAAACGAAAGTCTGTCGTCTTCTTCGTCATCAAAAAGCGAAGTCTTTTTAGGAGAATCAAATGACATAGCACCTGCATTGATGAGGTTGTCAAATTCTTCTACGCCGACAATGTTTTCGTTTTTATTCTTCTGTGCGATTTCACGGTCAGTAGTTTTTCCATTGTAGTTGTTAAATCCTGTTGCAATAACAGTAACAGAAACTTCGTCATCAGGCATAGAAGAATCTACGACATGACCAAGATAAACTTTGTGCATTGGATCTGCAGACGCACAGATGATATTTGAAATTTCCTGAACTTCGCTCAGGCGCAGGCTTTCGTTTGCTGCGATATTGATAAGGAGTGTTTTTGCTCCGTCTATATTCATGTATTCAAGCAGAGGGTTATTAATAGCATTTGTAGCAGCATCAACAGCACGGTTTTCACCCTTACCTGTTCCGATTCCAAGGAGAGCATCCCCCTGACCGAACATTGTTGCCTTAACATCTGCAAAGTCTGTATTGATATCTCCTGCACCGATGATGATGTTTGAAATTCCTTTTACACCCTGGTGCAGAACTTCATCTGCAAGAAGATATGCTTCTCTCATCGTAATATCATTCTGAGTCTTTAAAAGCTGTTCATTCGGAATAACGATAAGAGAGTCTACATTTGCACGAAGATTTTTAATTCCTTCTTCGGCAAGCTTCATTCGTACAGGACCTTCAAATGCAAACGGTGTTGTTACAACGCCGACTGTAAGTGCACCAAGTTCCTTTGCGATACTTGCAACAACCGGCGCAGAACCTGTTCCTGTTCCGCCACCCATTCCTGCAGTTATAAATACCATGTCTGCACCTTTGAGCGCATTCATGATTGTTTCTCTGTCTTCTTCGGCAGCCTTCTGACCGATTTCAGGATTTCCTCCTGCACCGAGACCACCTGTTAATTTCTGACCGATTGGAATCCTTACAGGCGAGTTAGATCTGTTTAATGCCTGAAGGTCTGTATTCAAGATCATAAATTCTACGTGATCAATGCCGGCTTCAATCATTCGATTGATGGCACTTGATCCACCACCACCACAACCAACAACCTTTAATACTGCAGGTGTCGGCTGAGCAAGACTGTTTGCAGTCTGTTCTACAACTTCGTGTTCTAACATTTTATCCTCCCAATCCCCAAATCGTTTCGCAATTCCCCAATTGCAAAAACATTAGAACAATTTTTTCAGCAGATTCTTTATGAAATTTGTTTTATTTCCACTCGAAGAAGAACTTTTTCTAAAGCCCTTCTCCAGAGTTTTAACCTGTTTTTTCTGAGACTGAATCAACCCTATAACCGTAGCAAATTCTGGTCTCCTGTATTCCTCTTCGATACCTCCGAGGCTTTCCGGAATTCCAAGCCTTACAGCTGTCGTTCCAAAAACATTCTGTGCAAGTTCTACAACACCCTGCATCTGAGCTCCACCACCGGTAAGAATGATGTTACCCGAAAGGCGCTGTAAATCTGTTTTATGTACTATTTCACTTCGTACGAGAGAAAAAATTTCTTCCATACGAGGCTGAATTATCTGACACAATTCATCCTGTGATGACATTTCTGGTGGTCTTCCACCAACTCCAGGAATCACAACTTCGCGGATTGTCTCAAGCGAAGGAAGATAACAGCATCCCGATTCAATCTTAATTTTTTCTGCAGCAGAAATCGGAATACCAAGAACAATTGAAATATCATTTGTAACAAGATTTCCACCAACAGGAATCGAAAGCGAACATACCGGAGCACCATCAACAAGAACAAGAACATCAGTAGTCCCGGCTCCTAAGTCAACGATGATTGAACCCATATCAATTTCATCTTCGTGTGCAACAGCCTGCACCTGTGCAAGTGTCTTTAACCATACTTTATCAAGTTCGTAACCTGCCCTACTTACACATGAAAATACATTCTGTATTGCTGTCTTACTTGCAGTTACGATATGAACATCTGTCTCAAGACGAACACCAATCATATGAATCGGATCTTTTATTCCGCTTGTACCATCTACTGTATAATCACACGGAATAACATGTAAGAATTCTCTGTCGAGTGGAATTAAAGTAGCAGTTGCAGATTCAAGAGCACGATCTTTGTCTGCCTGGTTTATTTCTCTGTTAGGCTGATTTTTATTTGAAACGGCTGCAAGTCCGTGTGAGTTGTAACTTTCTATCTGAGAACCACCGATTGCAGTTACGCATGAGAAAACTTCGTAACCTGCATTCTGTTCTGCAGCTTCTATTGTTTCTTTGATTGCAGCAATTGCAGCTTCTATATTTACGATTGAACCATTGCGCACACCGCTTGAAGGACGTTTTGCAAGTCCCATGATTTCTATGGTGTTTTCATCAATTATTTCACCAATAGCAACGCGTATACTGCTTGTGCCAATATCAAGTCCGACTATAGCATCAGTCAAGATCTTTTCCTCCCGAATATCCTAACAGCTATCTGTAAGAAATCGAATCGTATCTCAAGTCAATCTGTGACACATTCTGTTCCATCGAATTAACGACGTCAAGAACAACCATCATATACTGCAGCGATTCTTCATTGAGAACTCGACCCGTAAAAACCCTGATGTGCGAATTAACGGGAATAAGCATGAGCTCATAATTACCGTAAGTTTTAGGAACAACACAGATTTCAGAAACTGCTGCAAAATACTTCTGCGGCAGCGACTGAATCTTAGAAATCTGGTCAATAAGTCCGCGGTACTTTGCAGGAATTCTCATTCCGCTTACAAGGTGTTCCACAGGGATTCCAGAAACTATAGGTACAGAACCGTCTTCTACGATTTCGCTGTTTATATTATTAAATAATACACCATTTTTATCAATTTGAATAGGTACAGTACGACCTTCTTCCTCGGCAAAAATCATGGCCACACTTTCGCGTTCTGTAACAGAAATCCTTATTTTATCAGGGAAAACCTTCTCAATGTTTACGCTGTCAATTCCGGCAAGTGAAGAAAGCTTTGAAGCAGCCTTTACACAGTCAAATGTAAAATAGTTCTGGCCGTACAGATCCGTAAGGGTCGAAGCAATATCCTCTGCTGAATAGTTTTTGTTACCCGTTACGGTAATTTTTGCAGCATTAAGGCTTGGATTTACAATCTTATAAACCGCAAATTCTGCTGCAAAAACAATTGCAAGCGCGGCTACAAGGATTTTAATCCATTTGATAAATTTGGCATCACGTTCTTCCTTATACTTTTCTGATACCTCATACTGATCAAATTCTGCAAGCAAGCTTAAATCACTCATTTTACTCTTTCCACCCTATTTAAATATACTTATATCAAGGCTTTCAAATTTTCCCCCAAGGCCCTGATTTACATTATTCTCAACTGTCAGTGTGTCATAGTCACACCTTGAAGCATTTATGATAAAACCGCACATGCACAATGTTACGATTATTGATGAACCACCGCTCGAAAAGAACGGAAGCGGGATACCGGTTGTAGGAAGAATTCCGCATACAACTCCGACATTCATCAGCGACTGAAAAAATATAACAGCCACACAACCCATAGTACCAAAAGCAGAAAATCTGTCCGGACACCTTAAGGCAATCTTAACGGCTTTAATCACAAAATAAATTAAAAGTGCAAAATAAAGAATTACACCTATAAATCCCATAGCTTCTGCCCAGCCGGCAAAAATATAATCCGACTGAACTTCAGGAATATTGTTAAGTCGTTCAAGACCTTCTCCGATTCCCTGGCCCCATATTCCCCCTGTGCTTACTGCACGCTTTGCAGCAAGACTCTGAAAGTTATACGACTGAACAAATTCATCAGGATTTAAAAAAGCTGCAATTCGGTTAACACGATATTCCTCTGTTAAAATCATGAGAATCACAGCAGGAATTCCTAAAATGCAGAACGGAACAAACCATAACATTTTTGCTTTTGCAATATAGAACATGATAAGTCCGATAAAAAGTACGAAAAGACCTGTAGAAAAGTCTTTCTGCATAAAAATTACTGTTACAAAAATTACAAGAGAAACTACTGCAGGACTTACAGTTTTATCTTCGTCATCATCACTCTTTCTGCAGTACTTATCAAAATAATTTGCAAGATAAATTACGATTACAAATTTTACAAGTTCTGATGGCTGGAAAGTAAAGAACGGCATTTTTATCCAGCGGTGTGCACCGTTTCGTTCATACTGAATTCCAGGAATAAAAGTAAGAAGACAAAGGCCAAATGCTGCAAAAACAATTACAGGAAGAAGCTTTCTCTGCTTATCAAGAGGACAAACTGCAAAAAACAGAAGTCCGATAAATCCGACAGAACTTGCGATAAGCTGTCGTTTTACAAAATAAAGAGAATCATTAAGTGTTGCAGCAGCATAAGAACTTGAACAAACCAGGAGCGTAAATATTCCGATTCCCCACATGAGGATTACAGAGATGATAAAACTCATATCACTCTTTCTATAAGAATCTACAGAATGTTCAGGAATAAATTTATATTCGCTCATTTTGGTTTTCTATTCTTCCTCCACACAGATTTTTTTAATGATTTTTTCAAGATGCATTCCGTGAGAACCCTTTACAAACAGGAAATCTCCGGTCTTTATATAATCAAGGAGGAAGTTAACAAGTTCATTAAAATTATTTTCTTCGAGATTTTCAAAATACTTCTGGTTCGAAAGACCTCCAATGCGTGCTGCCTGTGCCGCGTTTTCCATATCGCGTCCAACAAAAATCGTAAACTCCGGTTTTGCAACAACAACATCAGCACCAATTTTTGAGTGCATGGTAACAGAATCCTTACCAAGCTCAAACATATCACCAAGGATAAAAATCTTTCTTCCATTCACTTTAAGGTTTGCACACATCTCTATTGCGCTCGACATAGAGTCCGGGTTTGCGTTATAGCAGTCTTCAAGAAGAGTAATCATTCTTCCGTTAACGACATTTACAGTCTCTATCTTACTTCTTCCCTCAGGTGCCTTTAGTTCTTTAATTCCGTCAGTAATCTGCTTTGCATCCATTCCAAGGCTTTTTGCAAGGGCAATACATGCAAGAGCATCAAGATAGTTATAAGAACCTGGAATCTTAAGAACAGTTTCGATTCCGTCAACCGAGAACTTAGTTCCTTCAAGGCCAAGATCTTCAATAAATTTTACGCCGCTTTTTTTCTGAGGAACATTCTTACCAAAGAATACGATTTTTCCTTTAACTCCGCGTGCAAGATAATCTGCAAAATCATCTTCCTGCGGAATTACAGCAACACCGTTTTCTTTTATGTATGTAAAAATCTTTTTCTTTTCAGAAGCAATGTTTTCGCGGCTTCCGAGGATTCCGATATGAGCCGTTCCTATGTTGGTAATGATTGCATAGTTTGGTTTAAGAACGCGCGCGATTTCGCCGATTTCGTTTTCACGGTTCATACCCATTTCAAAAAGGCCGCATTCGTGTTCTTTTCTTATTCTGAATACACTTAAAGGAAGTCCGGTTTCTGAGTTAAAGTTTCCTTCTGTTGCGACAAGATTATATTTCTGGCGAAGAATAGATGTCATGATTTCTTTTGTAGTCGTCTTTCCACTCGAGCCTGTAACCGCAACTTTAACAAGATCAGGAAACTTCTTTACATAAGCACGCGCTGCATCCTGGAGTGCATAAAGATTATTTTTAACAACGATAAATGAAACCCTGTGGTTTTCACTTAAGAGTCTCATATAATATTTACTGTTTTCTTCGTAGATATTTTCAGTAACAAAAATTACAGTAGCACCTTTTTCGATTGCCTGCGGAATATATTTGTGACCGTCCTGAAACTCTCCGATTAACGGAACAAACAGAGAACCGCTTGTAACATTGCGGCTGTCGGTAACTACAGAAGTAAATGAGAAGTTTTTAATGTTTTCGGCAAGAGCTACAAAAGTTCCATGAACAGCACCCGTAAGCTCCTCAGCAGTCATTAATGATTCGCTTTGTTTCCCCTTTTCCATCTTTCAAAAACCACTTCTTTTATTTTTTCTTTTCCATTTCGACACGAACGATTTCTTCACTCTCTGCCTTGTGCATGCCCAGATCATTTTCTGCAATCGCTCCGATTCTCTGGCTGCTCGAAAGCAAACTGATATCGGTAATGAGTTTTTCATTCTCCTCTACCAGCTGAACCTGTTTCTTTTCAAGTTCCTTTATCTCCCGTTCAATTTTCATATATCGTTCTGCCTGAATGGCATTTAAAATCAAAAGACCCGGTATTAAAACAGCAACTGCAACATAAAAAATCTTTTTTAAAACCTTTGGAAATCTTTTCATAAAGCAACTCCCCTCAAATGCAGTTGTGTCGCATCACTTATTTTTCTTACAACACGAAGCTTAGCACTTCGCGATGGTGAATTTTTTTTCACCTCTTCTTCTGTCGGTCCTACAGGCTTTCTTGTAATTATTTCTGCTTTTGCAGAACCGCCGCATTCACATTTCGAAAACTCAGGAGGACAAACACATTCCTTTCCAAGATTTCGAAAAAATTTTTTCACAATTCTGTCTTCGAGTGAGTGGAATGTAATAACTCCCATTTTTCCATTCACCTTTAAACAGTTAAATGCATCAAACAACGCTTTAGGCAAATGCCCCAGTTCGTCGTTTACCGCAATTCGTATCGCCTGAAAAGTTCTCGTCGCCGGATGAATCGGACCGTGACGATACTTTTCTGGCACACATTCATAAATAATATCTGCAAGAGTTTTCGAAGAATCAATCTTCCCACCCTCTCTTGCAGAAACAATTGCCGATGAGATACGTCTGCTCAATTTTTCTTCACCATAAAGGTAAATCAAATCTGCAAGGCGTTTTTCGGGATATGTGTTTACAATATCATATGCAGACACAGTTCCGTTCTCATTTAAACGCATATCCAATGGTTCTTCATATCGAAAAGAAAATCCCCTCTTAGACCTTTCGTAATGAAAAACCGAAATTCCCAAGTCAAATAAAATCAAATCTGGTTTAGCTAAATCTGTCGGATACGAAGAATAAAAATCATTAAACCAGCCGTTATAAAATCTTACGCGATCCCCATACACGCTCAATCTTTCTTTTGCCCTCGCCTGAATCACGGCGTCAGCGTCAAGACCGCATACCTTTAATCCCGGATATTTTGCAAGAAATGCATTTGTGTGCCCGCCTTCTCCCAGTGTCGAGTCAATCATCAAAGCATCATTTTCATACGGTTCTCCGACAGGACTTAAATAATTTAAGCACTCATCAAGCAGAACCGGCGTATGAACTATTTCCAAAATAATCCGCCTTAAAATTTAATAGCGTTAAGGCCTTCTGCTGCATCAAGGAAAGAACTCTCTGTTTCTTCAAGATACTTCTGGTAATTTTCTGCATCCCAAAGTTCGATGTACTTGTCGATTCCTAAAAGTACACAGTCCTTAGTTAATCCGGCATATTCCCTTAAACTCTGCGGAATTGAAAGACGGCCCGATTTATCAAACTCAACTTCCTGTGCAGGGGCTACAAGGCGCCTCAGTACAAGACGGTTCTTTGCATCAAATGGCGATGCAGATTCCATAAGTCTTGTCGATAAACTTTTCCATTCTTCCGGTGTAAAAAGCCATAAACAGTGGTCCAGAGCCTGAGTAACAATAAGAGTAGATTCGTTCAATTCCTGACGAAGTTTAGAAGGAAAAGAAATTCTGCCCTTTTCGTCAAGAGTGTTGTTGTATTCTCCTGTTAATAACTCCATTCCACTATTTACCACTTTTCCCCACTTTTCCCCACTTATCAATTATTTTACACGAGAAATTCATAAAGTCAACCACTTTTTTTACCGAAAATATGCAGAATCTATATTTTTTTCAGAATAGATATATATTTTTGTAGACTATTCAAAAGTAGAGAAAACATATATTTTTAAGGCTGAATTTTTCTATGATCAACACGTATAACGAGTCAAACCTGCATAAAACGTTAAAAATTTTATATGCTCAAAAGCATAACGGAACTACAGAAATTCCGTTTAAAAACTTCATAGCCGACATCATTGACGAAAAAGGAAACATAATAGAAATCCAGACAGGAGCCCCTTCACGATTAAAAGAAAAAGTCAGGGTTGCACTTGAAAACAAAACCGAAATTACAATAGTTCACCCTGTAGCACTTGAAAAAATAATCGAAACCTATGACGAAAACAAAAAGCTTGTTTCTAAAAGAAAAAGTCCTAAACACTGCAGTGTTTACAGTGCGCTTGACGGCCTTACAGGGCTTGCCCCTTTTCTGTCTGACAGAAAGTTTACAGTGATTTTTCTTGAAGTAATAATTTGTGAACAGAGAATAAAGACAGCGGAACCTGTTCAGCTTAAAAATAAAAGCAGGCACTTTAAAAAAGCATGGTACAAAACAGGAAAAAAACTTTTAGAAATAAAAGGCGAAAACGTCTTTAACGGAAAAAAATCCTGGCTTTCTTTAATTCCGCATGAACTATTAAAAGGCGAGTTTTCATCAAAAGACGTGCGCGAAAAGCTCGATAAAGCCAGCAGCTCATATGCAAATGTTCTTTTGTGGCTTCTATTCCACGGCGGCTTAATCAGCTTTATCAGAACCGAAGGACGGTTTAAAATTTATTCAATAAAAAAATAATCAATGCCCATATTTTTTTTAACAACATGCGTGCCCGATAAATCCCGTTCGACCGCGTAAAATTTATCTTGAAAAACCGCAGGAGCTGAGGTATTTTTTAAATCATGATTACATTAAAACACTCAGGAAAAAAGAAAGCTGCTCTTTCGCTTTTTACAGTGCTTACAGCTCTGGCAGTGTTCAGTCTCTGCTGTATTCTGTCTAAAGAAGATCACAGTATGTGGCCTCTTATCATCGGCAGTCTTGCATTAATCATAGGCTTCGTGAATGTATTAAATATTAACCAAAGCTATTTTTCGTATGATGATGAAAAAATGATTTTTCGTTCGTTATTTAAAGCTGAAACGGTTTATTTTAAAGATATAATTTTTTTCGGAACGGGGAAAAGTAATCCGATTATGGGAACCGGCCAAAGCGCAGGAGTCGCATCCGGTGGTAACGGAGGACGCATTTCCTACTACCTTGTTAAAACGGCTCAAAAAAAATATCAGCCGGACATCCCGCTCAATCAAGATAACTCAGAGCTTATAAAAGCAGATCTTACAGAAAAAATCCGAAACGCAAACCCGCGCGCTGTAATTAAGTTTTAAGTTGAATTACAAAATACCGCATGCGTATTTTTTACAACCATAATCAGTAATCAAGTCAATTACTATTGATGGGAGGAAGAATTTTTCAAAATATTCGTTAAATACTTTAAACCGAAATATCTATAAATATCAAATGCGGCACAATAATTTAAGCTATATCCTTTTTGTACGTCGTAAATCGAAATTGTATCATCTACTTCAAATTCTAATTTAGTATTTCCTTTTACCAATATTATCTTGAAAAAACCCTCAATTAGATGTTCTTTTTCGTAGTTTTCAAATTTTACTTTTTTTGCTGTCACAATATTCTGTGATAACTTTTGTGAAAAAATAATGTCATCATTATTGTATATTATTATACCATCCTTATAGTTAGCACTCGGAGAAGGATAATAGTAAATAACTACGCTATAATTTTCATTAATTTTTTTCTCCGCAAATGATAAACAAAACAATGTATTCAATAAAAGCAACATAATAATCTTTTTCGTCATGTTAAATCACCTCCACTTGCTGAGATATATCTATTAATTTGTTTAATCTGTTCTTTCTGAATTTTATTAGCTTTCCTAGCGGCTTTTCTCATATAGCTACGTAATCTATACCACTTGCGATCAAATAGACCATGAGAATTAAAGTTTATAGTCTCTGGTACGGTGGTTTCTCCTTTCCATCCAACAATTATCACTTTACTTCCGAAGGCTTGTTGCCATCTTTTTTTTATATCTGGCGTACCTTGATGACAGTTTTCAAAAATTATGTATTTTAAATTTTTATGTATGTTAATAGCTGAAACTTCTTCAGGGAACAAATAGTCACCATCAGCAGTGCATATTCCTCCATCGTCTCTACCATGCCCACTAAAGACTATTAACACCGCTTCTTTATCTTGTAACGCTTTAAGGATTTCTGCCTTTGTACCAGTTTTTGGAACTAAATGAACACCTTTCTTTGCTAAGTATTTTATATCATCTTGAATTGATACTTCTTCCTCTCTTCTCCATGACTGCTGTTTTTGGCTAGAACTTTTGTAGACATATAAAAAGTAAACAAAATCGTTTCCATCCGGGTCTATATAGCGTACAGGATTATTAGCAGCGTAGGCATACAAATTGTTATTGATGTGATTAAGCCTGGTCTATAATTCGCACAAATTCAACTTAAAAATCCGTATTTATCCTTTCTTTATCCTCCACTGCTTGAATTATAAACCAGAACTACGTTTTTTTCATCAGATTTTTATCAAAAAAAAAATTAACATAAAGCTATTATTTCCTTCGTCAGCAGCCAGTCCACAAATATGATGACACTCGCCAAACTCTGCAAGATGCAGAAAGCCGGTAAAAAAAACACTCTATTTTCCCATGTGTACGTTCCAAAACATACCGCGCTCGTAGAACTTCGCAAGCCGCAGAAAGCCGCGAAGTAGTTTTGTCCCGTCCACTTGGGAAAATAAATTTCTTTTTTTCACATTTTTGGTGTAGAAAATTCAAAAAAATCTGTATCTATATGCAGGGAATAATGAAAACCTTCAAGTCCGCAGCTTTAAGCACGCGGATATATATCATTAACCAGGAGAAACACATGGATATTTCAACAATTCCACACAGAGAATACAGGGACAGGCTTTTTAAGGCCATTTTCGGCCGTAACACAGAAGAAAGTAAAAAGTGGCGGCTTGAACTTTATAACGCCCTTAACGGGAGTAACTATACCGACCCCGATGACCTGGAAGTAAATACAATCGAAAACGTAATCTATCTTACGATGAGAAACGATGTGTCCTTTCTCGTTGACTCGCAGATGACACTCTACGAGCAGCAGTCAACCTACAACCCTAACCTGCCGCTTAGAGGCCTCATGTATTTTTCGCAGCTTTACCAGATGCACCTAAGCCGTCTTGGTAAGACACTTCACAGAAGCACGCTTGTAAAGATTCCGAATCCCAAATTTGTAGTATTCTACAACGGTGAGAAGGAAACTCCCGACAGGCTTGATTTAAAGCTTTCTGACGCTTTTGAAATACCCGACACAAGCGGCAACTTTGAATGGACTGCAGAACTTATAAACATCAGTCAGAATCACAACATATCACTTCAAAAAAAGTGCGAACCGTTATATAATTACATTCAGTATATATCGCGCATATCTGAAAACAAGAAGAAAGGAATGAGCGCGGTGAATGCCGTAGACGAAGCGATGGACTGGGCGGTCCATGCAAATCTTTTAAACGGCTTTTTTAAGGTTCAGAAAGAGGAGGTGCTTGCAATGAGTCTTACAGAATATGACGAAGAAGAAGTTCGCCGCGACTTTATCGAAGAAGGCCGTGAAATGGGCATTGCAGAAGGACGCGAGATAGGTCACGAAGAAGGCGCTCAGCAGAAAGCCCTCGAGGCTGCTACAGAATTATTAAAAGAAGGTGACTCTCCTGAAAAAATTGCACGCTGCATAGGCCTTCCTCTCGAAAAAGTAAAAGAGCTTGCATTGAAAGTCACTACTGTTTAAAACCAGAGAACTACACAAACAGCGTTTCTGTCAGCATCATCGCAGAATCACTAAATATTCTATGCCAATGTTCATCAGACTAAAAACAAAAAAAACCTCGCATGAGCGAGGTTTATGATTTGAGTTGCACGAAGTGTCAGCTCGAAATTGATTTCTCCCGCACGAAGTGTCGGGAGATTAAACTAATTTGACTGCACGGAGTGTCAGTCAAATTAATTATTACCAGTTATCCGGCATATCGTCTTCATCGCGGTTCTGTAATTCGAACAAGTCTGTTACAACGCGAAGATCGTCGAAGTAAATATAGTAAGTTCCCTTTGCGAGCATTGGGTTACAGTCAATTCTGAATCCGAGGATACGAAGTCCAGGTCTGTCGCCATAGTATGCGCTTGACTGAACAATTCCGTGTTCTCCATCCGGGCTAGGTGGAACAGCTAATGTCATCTGTTTCCAGCCGCTGAATCCAAGATTACCAAGGTAAAGTTCGTAACTGTGTCCGAAATAATCCTGAACGAGTACGAAAATATCATGATCCTGGTTGCGTCCTGCTACCCATACAGAGATAGTTTTTGTTGTTCCTTCTACTGCGAGAGGGCGAACTGCAGTGATATAAATAGAGTTTACACCACGTCTAAAGAACTGAACTTTAACACCAAGTACATGTGTATCAAGGTCTTCCTTGTCTTTATCTTCTTCAAGAACTTCTTTTGCTGCAGGGCTTCCTTCGAAAAGACGAGCAGAAATAACACCTGCGTCTGGTGAAATGTGAACGTTCCATGCACCGTCGCGTTCAAATTTTTCGATTGAAACTTCTCTTAAAGCTTCTGCGGCAGAACCAGAACCTGTATCGCTTGGATTAGGTTCTGCAAGGCTCTTGCTCTGAGCAAAGGCAAATGTTGCTGTACAAAGAACAGCTGCTACAGTTAAAATATACTTTTTCATTACTGACCGTCCTTTTTCTTCGAATCATCATCACCGAAATCTGCTTTCTGGAGTTCATATCCGTCGAAAATATAAGCAAGTGCTCCTGTAGAGTATTTGAAGTGATCAAAGTAAACAACATAATCATCAACAAATTCATCAGGATCTGTAGTAATTCTAAATCCGACAAATGTCATCTGTTCTGGACCTGAGCGGAGTCTTGAGTGCTGGCGGATATACGTAGGAACGTCTACAACAAAGTTTCTCCATCCGTCAAATGCAAGGTTTCCGCAGTGGATAATGTGAACACGTCCATCTGCATCACGAACAAGGACATCGAGGAAGTAAAGGTAATTAGCACCCCATACCCAGAAATCGAGTGTCTTTACATTTCCTCTGAAAGGAATTTCGTAAGGTTTACCGTCTTTTTCAGGGTAAATTTCCATCCAGTTATCACCCCTGCGGTCAAACTTTACTTTTGCACCGATTACCTTATGAGTCTCATCTGCTTTTGTAACAAGTTTAAGACTGTTTGGAATAGCTTCAAAAGTATTGATAATAGGATAACCTTCTGTAACGAAGCGACTTGCCTGTACATTCCATGTCCAGGTAACATCAGAATCATTGCCGTCAAAATTATCGATCATCACTGTCTCTACACTTCTAGAAGGAGCCTGGCCAAATGCAGGAATTCCAACAGCAAGAAGGAGAGCAAAACTAGCAAAGACAACTAAGCCCTTTTTCATTAAAAACTCCTTATAAACTACCTTTTCCCATATAAAGATAGTTACATACTTTTAATATCGGAAAATTTATTGATTCTCAATAGTATTTAGTACATTATAATTCGCAGTAAATTGTTTGTCAAACTCTATTTTCACATTACTTGAAAAAAACTTGTATTTATCGTACTATTACCTCTATAAAAGATTGATTTTTCTTTCTTTACAGATATTTTAAGGAGCTTTTTCATGGCTAACGTTAGTTACAAAGAACTGGGTCTTGTAAACACAAGAGAGATGTTTGCTAAGGCCATTAAGGGTGGTTATGCTATTCCGGCATACAACTTCAATAACATGGAACAGATGCAGGCTATCATCCAGGCTGCAGTAGAGACAAAATCGCCTGTTATTTTACAGGTTTCAAAGGGTGCCCGTGCCTATGCAAACGGTACACTTCTGCGCTATATGGCTCAGGGTGCAGTTGAATATGCTAAGGAACTCGGCTGTGCTAAGCCACAGATTGCACTTCACCTTGACCACGGTCCTTCTTTCGAAGTAGCAAAAGACTGTATCGACAACGGATTCTCATCAGTAATGATCGACGGTTCTGCCCTCCCTTACGACGAAAACGTTGCTTTGACTAAGAAAGTAGTTGAATACGCTCACGCTCGTGACGTTACAGTAGAAGCCGAACTTGGTGTTCTCGGCGGTGTAGAAGATGAAGTTTCTGCAGAAGAATCAAAATACACAAAACCAGAAGAAGTTGTAGACTTCGTAACAAAGACTGGATGTGACTCACTTGCTATCTCAATCGGAACATCACACGGACGCTGCAAGTTTACTCCGGAACAGTGCACACGCGGACCAGACGGTGTATTAAATCCACCACCATTGGCATTCGATGTACTTGCAGAAATCGAAAAGAAAATCCCTGGATTCCCTATCGTTCTCCACGGATCTTCTTCTGTTCCACAGGAATATGTAAAGATTATCGAACAGTACGGCGGAAAAATTCCTGATTCAGTAGGAATTCCTGAAGATCAGCTCAGAAAGGCTGCAAAATCTGCTGTATGCAAAATCAACATTGACTCAGACGGACGTCTTGCAATGACTGCTGCAGTAAGAAAACACCTTGCAGAAAATCCTGGTGACTTTGACCCACGTCAGTACCTCAAACCAGCTCGTGATGAACTTGTTAAGATGTACTCACGCAAGAACATCGAAGTTCTCGGATCTGCAGGTCACCTCGATGACTAATTAGAATTGATAGAGAGATTTGAAAAATCTCAAAGCGCACTCCGCACGGGGTGCGTTTTTTTATATTTTTTTCTTTACTTAATTCATTTTTTTTTATTATACTGTTCATATGCAGTTAGAACTTGATTTTATTTTACCGGCAGCAATGCCGTGGATCTGGGTAGCAGTTATAATTGTCTGCGCGATAATAGAAGCTTCTACTCTTTCGCTTACAACAATCTGGGCAGCAATCGCAGCTGTTCCGCTTGTTTTCCTTTCAAGATCGGTGCTTTCACTAAAGTGGCAGCTTCTGATTTTTGCAAGCCTTACGCTCGTGCTTCTTATAAGTACACGTCCGCTTGCATTGAAGTATTTAAAAAAGAAAAAAGATGGAGAGACCAGGCTCAACTCACTTGAAGGACAGGAAGTTACCGTAACAAAAAACATTTCCCCTTCTTCAAAAGGCGAAGTAAAAGCGCAGAACGGTGTTACATGGAACGCAAAGTCTTCTGACGAAAGCGAAATTCCTGCTGACTCGGTCTGCATCGTAACAAAAGTAGAAGGAAATACTTTAACAGTTGAACTAAAAAAATAACCCAAACATACAGCATCAGAACTTAATCAGGATGCTTATTACCAGGAGGAAAAAATGCCTTATTTAATTTCTGCACTGATATTTGTAGTTGTAATTCTTATCGCAACAAATATCCGTATCATTCCACAGTCTTCTGCATCAGTAATTGAGAGACTCGGAGCTTACAGTACAACCTGGCAGGTTGGTCTTCATGTAAAAATTCCGTTTATCGACAGAATCGTAAACAGAATCTCGCTCAAGGAAAAAGTTTTAGACTTTGATCCGCAGCCTGTAATTACAAAAGATAACGTAACAATGATGATTGACACTGTAGTTTACTTTCAGATTACAGATCCTAAACTTTATACATACGGTGTTGAACGCCCTATCAATGCTCTTGAAAACCTTTCTGCAACAACGCTCCGTAACATCATCGGTGACCTTGAACTTGATGAAACACTTACAAGCCGTGATGTAATCAATACAAAGATGCGCTCGATTCTTGACGAAGCTACAGATCCATGGGGAATCAAAGTAAACCGCGTAGAAGTTAAGAACATCGAACCGCCACAGGCAATCCGCGTTGCAATGGAAAAACAGATGAAAGCTGAACGCGAACGCCGCGAACAGATCCTTATTTCTGAAGGACACAAGCAGTCTGCAATCCTTGAGGCAGAAGGTAAAAAACAGGCCCTCATTCTCGAAGCAGAAGCAGAAAAAGAAGCTGCCATCCAGAAAGCAAAAGGTGAAGCTCAGGCAATCCTCGAAGTTCAGAATGCTAAGGCAGAAGGTTTAAGAAAGCTTAAGGAAGTTAAACTTGATGACGGCGTATTAAAACTCAGAAGCCTTGAAGCTCTCGAAGTTGTTTCTGAAGGTCAGTCAACAAAGATTATCATTCCGTCTGATTTACAGAACATGGCAGGACTTGTTACAAGTTTTGCAGAACTTGCTTCTAAAAAATAATCCGAAGCAGACACAATAAAAAAAGCTGCACGCGATGTGCAGCTTTTTTTTGCATTTTTTATAAAGTCTTAAGTTCGCAGGATTTTAAAATCCAGTCATCATCTTTTTTTTCAAATTCTGCAAGAGCGTACTTGCCTTCTAAAAGTGCTCCAGGGTTTACAACAGTCGTATCACCGATTTTTTCTACTCCGGCACCCTCGTGTATGTGCCCCGTAACTACAAGGACAGGAGCATATTTTTTTATAAAGTCTGTAAACATTGGACTTCCGGCATGCACTCCGGGTGCAGGGCTGTCGAGTTTTTCACAACGCGGCGGATTATGCGAAATTATAATAAGATTATGCCAGTGTCCGTTTTCATCTGTACATGATGCGCTCGAATTTTCTACGATTTCAAAATCCGACATAAGTTCTTCTTCTGTTCTTTCATATGGAGTTACTTTAGTAAAAACTAATCCGCCGCTGCTTCCTGCAATTGCAAACCCTTCATGAAATAAAAGTCCTTTATGAACGCTTATATCCTGGTTTTCAATTTCTTCGATAAAGTCAGGCTCATCGCAGTTTCCGATTACAGAAAACACTGATTCATGTTTTGAAACAAGCTTTTCTAAAACAGTTTTTGCAGTTTTTTTTATTAAAACAGTTTCTTCAGGTCCTGTTTTTTTAAACTCTGTAAAATCTCCTGCACACAAAACTCCGTCAACTTCTTTAAAAACATGATCAAGTTTATCAAGGTTTTCTAAGTTTCCGTGCATGTCTGATATAATTAAAAATTTCATAATTCCTCCTTAATCAAGCTTATCCATAACTTTTTTAAGCTCGTTCATCTGTTCTTTAGTTCCGATTGTGATTCTAAGATATTCTTCGATTCCCGGAGTATCAAAACGTCGAACAAGTATGCCGTTCTGCTTGATGAACTCATATGCTTTCTTTCCATTAAGTCCGTCTTTTTTTACAAAAACAAAATTTGTTTTTGAATCACATACAGTATAACCTTTATTTCTCAAATAAGAAATAAAATCATCACGAACTTCGCAGATTTCTTTAGCACGTTCAGCATAATAAGCAATATCACCGCATGCGGCCGTACATGCAACCTGTGTCATAGCATCCATCGGAAAGTGATTTAAACTGTTCTTTACTGTTGTAACTGCATTTACAAGTTCAGGATCTGCAACAATATAACCGCTTCTCAATCCTGCTCCGCAGATACTTTTACTGAATGTTCTTACAACAACAAGATTTTTATAATCTTTTAAAAGCGGAATAACACTCTCGCCCCCAAAATCCACATAAGCTTCATCAACTACAAAGATTCTGTTTTTCGGAGCGTCATCAAGCATCTTTTTTACCTGTTCACGCGAAAGACAAATACTTGTCGGTGCATTGGGATTTGCAAAAATAATCGGCGAATCATTTTCGCGCGCAAGCGATGTCATTTTTTCTGTCTTAAGTGTCCAGTCTTCATTAAGTTCAACTGGTAAACGCGGAATATCATAAAACCCGCAGTACACAGGATAAAAACTGTATGAATGCTCAGGACAGATAAGTTTTTTATCTGAATCAAAGAAAGCATAGAAAACGAATGAAAGGACTTCATCGCTTCCGTTGCCGGTATAAATCATGTCAGGAGTTACTGTAAAAGGAATTTTGTCCTCAGAAGCAGGCTTTACTTTTGCACTGCCCGTTCCGTCGAGGGCATCACCTTCTATCTGGCAGCGTGAGAGAACCCCGCCCGTACAGTTAAGCATATCCGCAATGGCTTCGTGGAGTTTTCTGGAATCCGGGTCAGGATAAAGTCCCAGTTTTTTAAAATCCTTGTCCAGAAAGTTCTTTAAAGCCTCCTTTACTTTAGGAGAAGGCGGAAAAGGATTTTCATTTGCATTAATCTTGATGTATTCCCTGTCTTCAGGCTGTTCACCCGGAACATAGGGATTTAAATTATTCATTCTCGAAGCAAGCATTGTTTTACCCCCTGCTAAACCATGCTTTATTCTATTCACTTAGAAAAATTTAATCAATTGTTACTTGTTTTATAGCAAAAACACTGTTAAAATAAATCTAATATGGCAATAACATCAAATATCTCCACTTTATTAAAATATTATGCTTCAAAGCAGAACTCTCCTTTTGTAATTTACAGGGATTTCTGCGAATATATCAAACGCTATGCACAGCACAATGTAGAAGAACAGCCTGATCTTGTAACCTATCTCGGTAATCCAGAACCTGCCATCGAAAAGGAGCTTGTTCCTCTTGTTGAATCAAAGCTGGCAGCTATAATCGATACAAATCCAAGCAAAAAGATTATTTTTGTTACAGGCTTTTTTATTACAAAATTTGCAGAGCGCTACAAGGAAATCCAGTCGAACGCTTCGATTCCTTTTCCTACGGTATCTGATTTGCCAAAACAGGCTCCGCTTGAAGTTTTAAATAAACAGAACTCCCAGGAGATAATTCTCCAGTTAATGGATAAACAGGAGAAAAACGATAAACAGCTCTACTCTATTCTTCTTCCTAACAATGTTCCGCCGGTGCTATTTCCAGGAAACGTTCCGGTTTCGATTCTCATCGATGCCGTTATGGAAAAAATCCGGCGCATGTTAAAAAAAGAAGAATATCATGATTACTATCTTAAAAAATTAAGGATTTCTAATCCTGGAAAAGAAATTTCTGCAAAGAACTTCTTTAATTCTTTTTTAACAAAGCCGGATGTTGCGCTGCGTTCACTCGAAAGCACGGGCGACAGTTTTTATTTCTGGAACCAGCTCTGTTACTTTATCAAACAGGATTATGAAAAAGTAAAGGATTTTACATCAGAAGATATAAATGTACTGCAGTCAGTTTATATTGCAGAGATTGTGATTCTATTCTACAAGAACGCAGCTCAGCAGAATCTTCAGCGTGAATCTGCAATTAAAACACTTCAGTTATGTCTTACAAAACCACCGTATTATTTTACGATGGACACGATTTTAAAATTTACAGATACAAAAGGAATTCCGCTTTACGGACAGTTTAATGATCAGGATTTAAAACAGTTTTTGCAGAAAGAAACTACAGAGGCTGCAGGAAACGATCTTCCAAAACTGCTCGTATTTAAAATCGAAAACGGTACACGATATTTCATCTACAAGAATAATGTTATTCCGCTTATCATAAGACTTGCAAGCGATGCGCATACAGAAATAAATGACAGCCTTACAAAAGAATGGTTTAAGCACTTGCAGAATTTTGACAAGCTGCCAGAAATGACAGAAGAAAAAGCTTTTAACGAAAAACTTGAGATGGAACTTCGCGAAAAAGAACCTGTACTCTATTCACTTTTAACTGCAAACTTCCTTCCGGTTTTAAATATGGAAATGCAGGATAATTCTACTATGGGTGCACAGGGAAGCATTTTTGAAGGCGATGAGATGATGAGTTATGCCGGAATCTTACAGCTTAACAGAAATGAAATTCTTGAAAACGCAAGAATCCTTCTCCCGATCTGGTATACGATTCCTATCCTTTCATGGATAATCGCTCTGTTTACAAAAAAGAAAACAAAGAAGCCGGTTAATAAGAAATCAAAACCAAAGAGCATCGTTCAGTCAGAAGAAGTTCAGGCAGAACTTGATAATCTTGAACCTCACTCAACACAGAAAACTGTTTCTAAAAAAGATGCACTTATAAAAGCTGCAAAAGAAGTAGAAAGAGAATTTGTTCCGTCAGGTGCAACTCTTGAAAGCGAACTGGTTGCTTATAGAAAACAGTGGAACAAGATGATTTCAAAGCAGGCAAACAGTGATCTTACAGAAGATGTTAACGCGCTCATCCGTGATTACATGAGAAAAGTTCTGAGAACCCTCTCAAGCAAAAGTTTTACGGCAGACCGTATAAGGGATCTTGCTGCAACTCTTGCAGATACACCTAACATGAAAAAAATAAGCGAACCTCAGGCCCTGCTTAAATATATTGAACTTTACATGGTATACCTTGTAAAGAATATGTAAAAAAAATTAATTTTTTTTATTTTTAGGTATAAAAATTTAAATCTTTCGTATGATATATGTGTCTGGACATTGTGTCAGACACATATTTTTTTTGCCCGGCCGGCATTTAAATCTATTATATGAGAGGTTTTTATGAACAATATTAATTGTTTAATCGTTGAAGGTAACATCACCAGAAGTCCGGAATTTAAAACAACACCACACGGATATCCTGTATGTAAGATGCCTATTGCCGTAAATCACTATTACAAGAAAAGTAATTCTGATGAATTTGTTGATGAAGTTTCGTATTTTGATGTTGAAACTTTCGGAAAACTTGCAGAAATCTGTGCCAAATTCAGCCAGAAAGGACGCGGAGTAAGTGTAATCGGTAGAATTAAGCAGAACAGATGGAAGACAGACGATGGAAAGAATGCCAGCCGGGTTACTATTATCGCAGAGAAAGTAGAATTTAAACCACGCTTAAACGGCAGCAGCGACAAAGACGGTGCTGATTCTCAGGTCGCAGTTGATGAAAACATCAGCGGCGAAGAGCTCGAAAAACAGAAGAATCTTGCAATGGAAGCTCTTGAAAAAGTAAAGGAGGATGCAGAAAACACAGTCTTCTAAATCTTAGCAATAAGAACAAAAGACGCCTGCAGAATAATCCCGCTCATGATTTTATGAGAGGGATTAAAAACCCTTCTGCGGGCGCTTTTTCTGACGAGCTGTATTTTTATTGTCAGAAGAGCGCCCTTTTGTACTGCGTCCTGCACCACTGCGATTTGACGAACCATTAAATCCCGCACTGCCGCGCATACTTGCACCACGGGAATCTGCTTTACGCCCAAAGTCGCCGCGATTTGGTGAACCGCCAAATCCAGCTCCACCGCGCGTTCCATTACCGCCACGACCGGCTGCTTTTTTCTCGCGTCGCATTTCATCAATTGCCTTATAGCTTTCAAGTTTTTCTGGAGAATAAAAACCGTCTTTCCAGTTAAACCTTGAAGTTTCTGGAAGTGACTGTTTTTTAATGAGTGCCGAGTAAACCTGCTTAAAATGAGTCTTCTGAACCTTTGTCTTTGAAAAGTCAATAAGAATTCTTTTAAATCCCTGACCTGCAAGATAGTCTGCCCTGTCAATTATGGAGAACGGAGCTTCAGGCATTACGAAAGAGCCGTCCGGTGTTGAATTTACTTTAAAGTTCATTCCCTCTTTGTCAGAAAAGAAAGTAAAGTCGTAATCTTTAGGAAGTTTAAACCGCATTCTAAAAAGAGCAGGATATGCAAACACAGGAACTAAAACTCTTGCCCTGAACGGCATGTCATAAGTATCTTCGAGATTATGACGTGAGTTTTCATAAGGTGAAACAAATGCACCTATGTCCTGATTTTCGAGCCATGAAACTGCCCAGCGGTTAAATGTATAGAGATAAGGACCGGCAATTACATTTGCGCCCTTTCCTTTTAACATCGAAATATGTGCAATATTGTTTGCAATAAATGTTTTAAATCCAAGTTCGATAAGCTGACTAAGTGTTTCTGCAAGTTCATCTTCTGCACCGCTTGTGCAGAAAGGATCAATCGAAAGTATTATCTGCTTTTTGCTCAAAGGAAGAACAGTTCTGCTTTTTAAAAGATCAGGAATGGTCGTTGAGTTAAGTTCAATTATAACACGAACAGGATGTCCAGACTGAACCACAAACACATCCTCGATTGAAGAAACCTGGATATAAAGTCCTTCAGGGAAATATGTAAGTTCATTTTTTTCTACAGGAGTAAGATCGAGGATAGGAAGTTTTTCATCTCCAGGCTGTCTGTAATATTTAGAAAGATCATTTGGAAGAATATGAGGATAGCGCTTTGACATAGCCTTTGTCTGGAGAAGATAAACGCTGTCGCCGCTTGTAAAGTTTGCAGGAACATCAATCCAGCGCTGGCCTTTTTCATCCGTATCAAGAAATCTTATCTTGTGACTTTCTCTTCCTGTATCATCTTTTTTATGAAGCCTTATAGAATCTCCCGGATCAGGATCATAAGCACCGCCTGAAAGAGTTACCATTTTAAAATCCTGCGGACCAGGTTTTGTCTTGTCGATTTTTCCAAGATAGATTCCGGTGCCGCCTGCCTGTTTAGGATTTAAAATAAGGGCGCCGGCGTTTTCTACACCTTCACCCGGCGTTTTAAAATTATACCAGTAAGAAGTCTTATTGCGTGCAAAATCAGTAGAAAGCATTCTCTTTGCAGCCGCAACTGCTTCTTTTTTATTTTCCTGGTAGTGGTCCATTACATATCTGTATGCAGAGACAACACTTCCGACATATTCTGCAGATTTCATTCTGCCTTCGATTTTAAAACTTTCAACGCCGGCGTCTATCAGGTCAGGAATTTTATCTATAAGCTGCAGATCGCATGGAGAAAAATAATATCCCTGATCAATTCCACCGGGAACTTCTGCAGTATAAAAACGTCTGCACGCCTGAGTACACATTCCGCGGTTTGCAGATTTACCGCCAAGAAAACTTGAAAAAAGGCAGAGACCTGACTCACTTACACACAATGCACCGTGAACAAAAACTTCAAGTTCTGTATTTGTCTTTGCCTTGATGGCCTTTATTTCTTCAAGTCCAAGCTCGCGTGCAACAACAACTCTTTTAAAACCTTCGCGGCTCAAAAGATTTACACCTGCACTGCTTGCAACATTCATCTGTGTACTCGCGTGCAGAACAAGATCAGGGAAAAATTCCTGACACATTCGTACAACACCAAAATCCTGAACGATAAGACCATCAGGACCTATTTTATTGAGATAAGATAAAAATCTGTAAAGGCGTTCAAGGTCGCGCTCTTCGCTTACAGTATTTACCGTTACATAAATCTTTTTATTTTTTTTATGAAGCGAATTTACTGTTGCCTCAAACTGATTCCATGCGAAATTAGTCGTTCTTAAACGCGCGTTAAAGCTTTTGAGACCAAGATATACTGCGTCGGCACCTTCGCCGATTGCCGCTTCCAGTGATTCGATATTGCCTGCAGGGGCTAGTAATTCTGCCATAGCTGGCAATATACCACAAATACGCGTTATTTTCTAGATACGAACGCTACCACATATTAGGTCCACCCGGTGTCGTTTTTGATTTTGCAGTTCCAATCCAGTTATCCCTGGAGTTTTTAACGCCAGAATTTCCGTTTAAATACTTTATATTCGTACGTGATATGTACGAAGTAGTTTTTCGCTTCATGCTGTAAACTGCATCGGATGGCTTTCCTTCTCCATGCCAGAGCCCGTAATCCAGACAAATTTCCGAAGCCTCACAGAGTTTTTCGCTTTTCCATTTTTCATTTTCAAGCGCGTAATCCTGCCTGCAGTACATTACGCAGTCTGTAACGACACTCCGTGCCTTATTCTTTAGCATAAGTATTTCTGCGGTTGAATTTAACACACTCTGATCATTATCAATCCAGATGTCCCTCACGCCGTTTACAGAACCTTTTGCCCTTGAAAGCGAAAGATTATCTCCTGTTTCAGAAATACACGATTCACTTTCACTCCTTAAATGAACGATTACATAATCTCCTTTCCTTACTTCTGCACACGGAAGGGCAAAATGCCTGTCATCACTTGCACTTATAAGTTCAAGTCCAAAAAGGTTCCCCGAAGTTACAGCATAAAGTTCAATGTATTCACAGATTCCATCTTTTCTGCTGTAAAAATCGCTTACTTCAGAAATTACCATTACGGGGAAATTCCTGTTCTCGCCATAAAACGGAATCGTAAAAGAAAGAGTATTTCCCGACGTGTCCTTCACGCATGCAAAAAGATCATAGGTTTTACCAATCTGGGTTTTGTCTCTGACTGTAAACCTCAATGAGTTGTCATTCGAAGCTGAACAATCTACATCCATCTTTTTTTCATGATTAAGGAAATTTTCGATGGAAGTACAGGTTTCGTCAGATTCAACTGCAAAAACGCTTTCTGGGTCAACCTTTTTAGAAAACCACACCTGGATTAAGCCCTCGTCAATTGAGTACTCCTTAATCTTTACAGATGTAATTCCGTCGCTTACGAGTTTTATTCCCTCTGGAGTAATATGACACGAAGAATGATACATACACAAAAGAATAAAAAACACACCTGCCAGCGTGCACACAATCGTATGCACAATCATATTTAAAATGTTTTTCATACATATATCATTATTTTTTTTTAAACTTTTTATTCCCTTTTTAAAAAAAAACTGATATATTTTTTTCATGGACGAAACGAGCATAAATTATCAGGTACATACACTAAAACTCTTTGAAGACATAAACTGCGAAAAATCAGAAGATCTCGGGAACGGCATTCTTTACATGTGTACTACACGCTGCACAGAAAAAATGCTTGAACCTTCAAAAGACGATCTTTTGTCTTCTGCAACACAGGAAAATATAGAATTTAAGATTCCCGAAGGAGATTATCTTTTTGTACAGGGATTTTTAGGACCAGACACAAAGCCTTTTGACGAAGGCGGAATCCCTGCAAAGGAAATGTATGATGCTGCAAATGCCCTCTTTCTTGATTTTTTATGGCGCGAGCTTCCACAGAATGATGACAGGATTTTCGTAAGACTTCTTTTACACGAAGGTGAATATACAGATAAGGCAACCGGACAAAAAAAATCCGCCGGAACAGTTTTTCAGCTTTTCCGACGGACTTCTTTACAGGAGGATTTTTCTGATTTTTAACTATCTGCTTCCTGCGTCAACAGGATGCTCTAATTTTGTAGTTTCAACCATGTATCTGATTGAAACGCCGTTTTCATCTTCAATTCTTTTTTCTACTACAAAAACTACTCCATCTTTCGTCTTGTTAGTAAAAATCTTTACAATCTTATAATCTGTTACGTTAGCTCGTTTAACGGATGGTGTTCCTGCTTTGTACTTTAATACAGGCTTGTTGTCTTTGTCATAAACACTTACATCAATATAGAAAGAAGATTTATTGCCGTAGAAAGTCGGAATAAGTTTAATGTGATATGTATATTCACTTTCTTCAAAACTCTTGAAAACTATTTCTTCTGTAGAACCCTTTGATTCTTCTTCCATTACGTAAAGAAGGTCAACAGGCTGTGCTTTATAGCATTCATACTTCTGGATTTCAGAATAATGCTTTGCATAAAGTTCTTCGTAAACATCCTTACTTGCCTTTGTGCATTTTTTATCCTGAGACTTAAAAACCTTTCCAGGAATATATTCATTTTTAGCAACATCTACGCCATAGATTTCGCCATACGGAATGAACTTCTTGTCTGTTTTTCCGTATTCACCAAAGAAATAAGTCTTTCCATCTTTTGAAAAACCGATATCTTCAAAAACTGCAACATCACCTGCAAATGCAGCAAAACCTGCAAGAATACAGCCGAAAGCAAAAATAATTATCTTTTTCATAAATCTTTCCCTTACCCTCTAATAAAAGATTTAGTTATTTACTTAGAAATATCTTCTTATAGATTATCGGATATTTAAAATAACACTTTAGGCTTTACTATTATTTCTTTTGAATGTAAAATTGCGTTATGACATTAAGAACCCGCAACAGAATAATAAAAATCTTTGCCCTGTTTTCTACCCTCTGTTTTTTAGGTGTAATTGCTACAATAATAGTAAAATCCCTGGACGGAACGCTTGCAAATACTCTGGGTTCGTCTCTTTTTTCGTTTAAAAATTTCTCATTTTTCAAACCGAACGAAAAATCTGTCATTTATACACTTATTTTTCTGCAGTTTTTTATCCCGGTAGCTGCCTTTTTTTTGCTGTTCAGCTTTGAAAAAACACAGTCTACCCTCATAATCCTTTTCTGCGTTGTCCTTTTCGGGTTCCAGTTTGAACTTTCGCGCTTTATAATCGGTGTTTTTGACCTTAAACGCACTTTTTCGCAGTTCTACCTTCTTCTCGGGAAATATTCCCTTCTGGGACGGCTTCTGTGTCTTTTTTCTTTCTTTTACATTGCAATCGAGTCAAAAGATTCGCAGAAACTCAATATAGAAATGGACCTTACCGCAATCTTTACTGTAAGCATTTTCGTAACTCTATGCATTCCGCTTAACACAAGCGTTTCTACAAAGACTTTCGGGATTGAGTGTGGCTTTCTAAACGTACTTGTTGCATTGTTTGCAGTCGTTTCTCTTCTTACGATTCTGACTTTTATAATTACATACCGCGATACAGAAAATAAAAGCATAATCAAAATATTGATAAGCTATCTTTTTACTGCGACAGGAATCCATCTTATGGAATGTTCAGACATCCTGTGCATTACAACGACAGGCGCAGTCCTTCTTATAACCGGAACAAGACTCTACATGAAGGCACTGCATAAAATGTACCTCTGGGAATAAATGACCCCCCCCGCACGAATTAACACAAAAGAATTTTTGCAGCGTAGCCTATTCCAAGCGGAATCAAAAAATTATCCAGATCGTGAAGCGGGAACACCTCGATAATCATTCCAAGAAGTGCAATCAAAAGGCTCGCATAGACATTGCGGCATATCACATACGAACAGACAAATATCGCAAAAAAACAGCTTAAAGAACCTGCAACCGTTTTTCCTTCTGTAAAAGGAATGTGTATACGGCCAAAAAGTTTTCCGCAAAGACTTGCAAGCCCGTCACCAAATGCAAGAGAAGCAATTCCTATAGTGTACGCCTGGCGAGGGAAAATAAGACTTGAAACAATTATTCCTAGAACAAGAGTAACCGGACCAAGAACAAATCTTCCTTCATCACGTTTTCTTGCTGCAACCTTTGTTATATCAGAAACAACAGGAACTTCGATTCCCTTAAGCCGTAAAATTTCGCTTAAAGAAAAACCTGCAACTGCAAGCATAAGTAGAATTTCTATAGTCCAGTAAAAATGATTTAAAAGCAGAGGAATAAATGCCGTACACAGATGAATTGATTTTCTGAAAATCTCTTTATATACAGAGTTAAGATATCTTCTTATCAGTATTCCGTTATACGGACACGAAAGTTTCAAATTAAAACCTCAATCAAAACCGAAACTATTCAAGCTTCTTTTCGTTTTCCAGTGTACGCGGAATTTCTGTATAAATTGCAGGTTCGAATGATGTTGTAGGATTCGTTACATACTTGATGTTAAGTTCAGCAAGATTTGTTCCACCGATACGAACCATAGTATCCGGATTTCTTGTAAGTGCATCATAAGCACGAAGTGAGTTCTGGAAATTATTTATACATGCCCCATTAAGGCTACTGTCACCGGTTTCACGTGCAAGTCTGAACTGGCTTACACCAAGGTTATTCGAAGCCTTCATATACAAATCTACGAGAATAGTATCTTCATCCTTTACCTGAGGAAGAATAACATCTTTTCTTGAAATTCCTGCATTAATTACATCAAGCAGTCTGTCATAATATCCTGAACATTCATAATCATCGTTACGAAGTGAAAGCGTGTTTCCAAGCGCAAGCAGGAGATTAGAATCATTTTCTTTTTCTTCACATGCGATTACAAAGTTTTTAAATGCATCTTCGTAATTCTTGTTACCGTAATCAACGTAACCGATTTTATATCTTACTGCAGAGTTATCATTCTTGTTATTAATTGAATTTACATAATTACGCTTTGCTTCTTCAAGATCTCCGGAAATAAAGTAATCAATATCACCCATATCCTGATACATTATTCCGACCTTTTTATCACTTTCAAATCCACTTACAGAATTCTTTTCTTCAAACAAAGCTATTCCTTCTGTAAATGTTTCTCTTGCCTTAAGATATTCACGTTCGTAAACATACTGTTCACCGAGGAGTCTGTAAGTATCAAGATACTTGTAAACATCCCTTCTCTTTAATGACGGAGCTTCCTTAAAGAGATTAATCGTTGCATCAAGTTCTTTCTGAGCGCTCGTATGATTACCAGATTCAATAAAGTAGCGTGCAAGATTATATCTTGAAATAGGATTTTTAGGGCTTCTCTTTATCGAATATCTGAGCATTGCAAGAACGTCTTCGATTGAATTTCTAAGATATTCTTCCTGCGGAGTAAGGTTTCCGAAAAGTTTGTCCATAAGATAGCCGGACATCTCTGTCCAGTCATCACCGCTCAGTGATTTTTCGTCAGGATAGAACATTTCCTTGTACTGGAGGACATCCTTTAACTTATCTGTCCTTACACTGTAACGCATCAACCTTGCGTAATACTCGTTTTTAGGCTCTTTTACAAGGCTAAGAACAAGAGAATACTGTTCAAAGGCATCTTCAAATCTTTCAGGGTCTTTTTCTGTTCCCCACTCAAGATATACATCTCCAAGAAGAAGAATGCCATCGATGTCATTTATATGATAATCAAGGATTTCCCTTTTACAGATTTCTTCTGCTTTTTCATAATTTGCAAGGTCATAAAGCACCATGTCTACATATTCAAGGCCACCCTGCTTGTCGTGATTAAAGAGTCTCAAAATATTTACATACATCTTTTCTGCACGGTCATACTGCTTGTGTTTTCTGTAGCCCTGCGCATATCTGAAGAACCATTTTTTCTTGATTCGCGTTTCTACTGCTTTATTAAATTTAATCTCACTTTGAGGGAACTCTTCGATTTCAAGAAGCTTGTAACCTTCTCTGTAATATTTTTCTGCAATAATAGGCTTTACGATAAATTCCTTAGAAAGATATACTACGCAGAAAAGCATCATAAAGGCAACGATACCGATTACAATTGCCGGAAGGATCCTGTTCTTTAACTGATACTGAATCGACTGCTTGTATGCTTCATATTCTTCTGCCGTACGTCGTTCAAAATCTCGCGGAACAGAAAGCTGGATATCAAGCATCTTTTCAAGATGAGAAGCAAGCTGTCTTGCAGGAACTTTCTTTAATATCTTTTCGATTACTTCAAAAATTACATCATCAGTAAATTCATTTTTGACAATCATATCCTCAACTGCAATGCGCACGTTAAGAGGATAATATTTTAAGTTCGATTTAAATTTCTTATATTCAGAATCTGTAAGAGTATTCTTTCTGCGTTCTTCTTTAGGTTCTGCAATCTGTGACTTTACACGGCCGCTTTTATCAAATGGATTTGCATCTGCTCCGGTATATCCTGCAATTTCAAAATCAAGATCACTTGCACCGTCAGCATCAAGTTCGAAGTCAGAACTTCCGCCTCCACTGAGTTTAGAATCTGTATCAGGAATGTTAAAGTCAGACATTCCGACACCATCCATTTCGGATGTATCAAAAATTTCAGGGGATACTGCTTCCCCTTCTGGAGCTGCTGCCCCATCAGAAGCAGAATCATCTCCGAGATTTAATCCAGAAAGATCTACAGCAGATGGATCAAACTCATCTCCAAAACCAGGTCCCGCACCTGCAGAGTCCATTCCTGCATCCATCGAAGGAGCAGCACCTGCATCTGTCATTGCAGCACCAAAATCATCAAGCCCCGAAGTATCTATCGCATCAAAACCAAAATCACCCGATGTCGGAATTTCATCTGCAGAACCAGAAGACTCTGCACTATCCATCGAAGGCAAGTCTCCAGCATCAGGGATTGCATCCTCCGGCATTACAGGTTCTGCAGTAACTTCTGCAGCAGCTTCAGGAGCGGCAGTAAATTCTTCAGAAACATTTCCGCCTTCATCATCTAAAGGCGTTAAAGTCGATTCATCCTGTTCTGCAGTTTTTTTCGCAGACGAAGGTACACCTTCAGAAAATTCTTCAGGGATATCAGCATTTAAATCTATCGCGTCGCCGGAAAAACTAAACTCATCTGTTTCTTCCGGAACAGGTTCAAAACTTACTGGAGTTGATTCAACTGACTCAAGAGGAACTTCTTCTGCATCAGAAATGTCAGAAATATCCGGAATAGAAAAATCATCAGGTTCGCCGGCAGAAGCAGCAGGAGCCGGTGCAGATTGAGGCATTTCAACATCAGGAAACGAAACATCCGGCATCTGGATATCAGATATATCTGGAGCTGGTGTTGGTTCAGGAGCAGGCTCTGGTTCTGCAAAATCTGCAGAAGGCATATTAAGAAGATCGTCAAGACTCATGTCTGCGATCGATGGTTCTTCTTTCTTTGGAGGTTCAGGAGGAGCTTCAAAAGCACTAAGGTCCGGGATTCCGTCTCCCGCATCAAGCGGATTTAAAATTCCAGAAAGGTCAGGTTCTGCAGCCGGAGCATTTCCTGCAAGCAATGCCTCAAGGTCACTTGCGGCAGAAGCCATTGCGGCCTGTTCCTGCTCTTTTTCTGCAAGTTCTTCTTCTGTTGGAGCATCTGTTTCTTTTTCTGGGAGACCTAAAACGAAATCTTCTGAGTCATCTATATCTGGAACCGAAGACGGAATTGTAGCAACGACAGGCTTTTCACCGCGTTCTGAACGCAGTTTTGCTTCATTACCTAATCTGAGCACATCTTCGCTTAATTTTCTTAATTGACTTAAACCCGGCATAAATTAATATTCTTTCCCCAAATCAACGGAATACAGTAAGCCTTAAGAACTATATTCCATTGAAACATTATATCATATATTTACGGCATTTGTCACAATTTTTTTATACTATATGGAAAATTTTTTATTTTGCTAAACTGAACGAAAATAAAACCGATAATCAATGTATGAAACGCTTTGTAAAATTTCTCATGATTATACTGGTTTTGGCAGGTTCAACTCCTGTTTTTGCCAAGGCAAAACCGCAGGGCAAGAAAAACGCTCCTGCCGTAGATTTTAAATACCCTTACGAATACCGCGTTGTCGCAAACGACATTCCGGGCGTAGATACTCCGTATCAGTCGGACGATTATGTCGTTTTTACAGCCGAAAAAGGTCCGCGCCACATAGGTATTGCCTTTGATTTTGAGGATTACAAGCAGATTCACTCTTTCATGAAAAAATCGAGAACCGACATCGATGACAATGAAATCGACAGTTTTTATTTTTACATACTTGAGCTTCCAAAAGATATTGAATCAATTTCATACCGCATCATAGTTGACGGAATCTGGACAACAGATCCGACAAACGAAAATAAATACTACAATCCTTACACCGGAATCGAAGTATCAACACTCGATGTGAAAAACTACCACAAAAACGAAACATCAAGAACAGACGCAGGTGTTCACTTTATCTACGAAGGACCTTCGGGTCAGAGAATCCGTATCGGCGGAACATTTACAAACTGGGATTCATGGATTTACGAACTTACAGAAACAAAACCCGGCTATTACGAAATCTACATTCCGTTGCCGCGTGGAACATACTACTACTCATTCTATAACGGAACAAAAGCTTTTGCCGACAGTACAAACCCGGACAGAGCCTGGTCTAACGAAGGACGCGAAGCTTCTATTATCGTTGTCCCATAAGCTGATTCATAAGATTTGACTGCATGCCTTTATTGCGTGCAAGTTTTTTCATAGTGAGCTTTGTTTTTTCAAACTGCTTGATTAATTTATTTACTTCTGCAACAGAAGTTCCGGAACCTTTTGCAATTCTTTTTCTACGGCTGGGACCAATAATAAGATGGTTTGCCCTTTCCTTTTTGGTCATCGACTGAATTATTGCTTCCTGCCTTTTCATTCCGCTTGTATCAATATCGCGGCCCTGCATTGCACCGGAAAGTCCTGGTATCATTTCCATAAGTGACTGCATTGACCCCATCTTCTTGACCTGCTTAAACTGTTCAAGCATATCATCGAGGGTAAACTCGTTGCGAGACATTTTTGCTTCGAGTTTTTTTGCATCTTCTATAGTAACCTGTTCCTGAGCTTTTTCTACGAGAGAAACGATATCGCCCATTCCGAGAATGCGGCTTGCAATTCGTTCAGGATGGAATACTTCAAAATCTTCTGTCTTTTCACCGGTACCGATAAAAAGAATTGGTTTTTGAGTAATTGTCTTTAAAGAAAGAGCCGCACCACCGCGCGCATCAGAGTCAAACTTTGTAAGGATAACACCTGTAAGACCAAGCTGCTCATCAAAAGTCTTTGCAATATCAACTGCATTCTGACCTGTCATCGAATCTGCAACAAGCAGGACTTCGTCAGGATTAACGGCTTTCTTTACTGCGACAAGTTCTGCCATCATCTGTTCGTCAATCTGGAGGCGTCCTGCCGTATCAAGGATAATTACATCATGACCATTTTTCTTTGCATAATCGAGTGCGTTTTTTGCAACGCGTACTGCATCTTTTGTATCTTCTTTATAAACCGGAACATCAATCTTTGCTCCGAGAACACATAACTGTTCAATAGCGGCAGGACGTACAAGGTCACACGCAGCCAAAAGAGGACGTCTACCCTCTTTCTTTAAGCGCGCTGCAAGCTTGTGGCTGGCCGTTGTCTTACCCGAACCCTGGAGACCAAGCATAAGAATTACTGACTGAGTGTCAGGACCTTTAAGCTTAAGGTCTGTCTTTGTATCTCCGAGCATTGCAACGATTTTGTCGTTGATTATCTTTACAAACTGCTGTCCCGGATCAACTGCCTTTAATACTTTTTCGCCCTTAGCTTCTTCTATAGTTGAATTTACAAAACGCCTTACAACCCTTACGTTTACATCTGCTTCAAGAAGGGCCATTTTAATCTGTTCAACTGTATCTTCGATATTTTTTTCTGTAATCGTAGATTTACCGCTGAGGGTTTTGATTATTCCGCTAAAAGTATTAGTCAGTTTTTCTAACATGGATTATCTCCGTCAGTTATTTTTTTACACGTTTTTTTAATCTCAAAAGATCGCGAAGGAAATCTTCTGGTTCAATTTCGCAATTTAAAATTTTATAAAGTCCGTCGCAGATTACAAGTTTTAATCCGAGACGTTCAGAAATTTCATACACGTATTTGCATGCGATTGCGCCTTCCGGTAAATATCCGACTTCGTTTACGCGTGCAATAAGATCATCAAGGTTTTTAAATTTAGAAAGAATATTTTTATTTATGATGTCCTGACCAAAGCGACGGTTTCTTCCGTATTTACTTTTACATGTAACATCAAGGTCACCAACGCCTGCAATCGAAGTAAATGTTTCTGCATGAGTTGCACCCATTGCAAAACCAAGCTGCTGAATCTCGTTTAATCCTGCAGCAAGAAGAAGGCTTTCTGAGTTATCACCGAACGTATCCGAGTTCTGCGAAATTGCATCACAGATTCCGTATACAATTGCAATAACATTCTTAACGGCTGCACAAACCTGTACACCGACAACATCAAGACTTGAATATGCAACGATTCCAGGAACCCTCATCAGCTCGCGGAATATAATTGTGTTCTTTGGATTTTCAGAAGCGGCAATAAGACCTGTAAGTTTTCCCATTGCAACTTCTTCTGCATGACTCGGTCCCGAAATATAAACTGTGTTTCCTTTGTAAATTCCGGGTAGCACATTTTCAATTGTTTCAAGACAAAGCTTTGCACCTTTTTTAGTCGGAACAAAACCTTTTGTCAAAACGCCTATAAAAGTATCACCGTCAGCGATATTAGGAATCGTAACGAGTTTTTTTACAGTCGAAGCAAGATAAAGTGAAGGGCTTGCTAAAATAAGAAAATCTTTTTTTGTCGCAACTTTTTCGATATCAGAAGAAGCAGTGATGTTTTCTGAAAGTTTAAAACCCGGAAGAAATTTTTTGTTCTCATGTTCATTATTGATTGAATCAACAACTTCGCTTTCGAGCGCCCAAAGTTCAACTTTATGTCCACCGCGTGCAAGTGCCTGAGCAAAACCTGTTCCCCATGCCCCTGCTCCGATTACTCCGACAGTCTTAGAATTCATTGCAAATCCTCCAGCTCCTGATTAAAAAGGCTTTACAGCCAGCAGGCAAGTGTATCTTCCCAGTCAATGATTTCTTCTTCTTTAAAGAAAAGATCTATCTCGCGCTTTGCACTTTCATCACTGTCAGATGCGTGGATGATATTATGCTGTGTGTGAGAACAGAAGTCTCCGCGGATAGTTCCCGGATGACTTTCTGCCGGGCTTGTAGCACCACAGAGCTTTCTTACGAGTGTAATACAGTCATCGCCCTGCCATACCATTGCAACGACAGGTCCAGAAGTAATGTAATCAACAAGAGAATCATAAAAAGGCTTGCCCTTATGCTCAATATAGTGCTTGCTTGCAAGTTCCCTTGAAATATTCATCATTTTTAAGCCTACTAACTTTAATCCTTTCTTTTCGAGGCGGCTTATTACCTCTCCCACCAGCCTGCGATTCAAAACGCCAGGCTTTAACATACTAAAACATCTTGTTTCCATAATTGTTTAATTATATAGAAATAATATCAGTATTTCAACTACCCGTAGTATCTGCAACCGGCATAACCTATTTTGTAAGTCTTTCTACCACTTCGTCAATAACACTGTCCGGAGTACTTGCACCTGCCGTTATGCCGACTGTATCAAGTAAATAAAACTCGTCCGGTATTTCTGAGGCGTTTTCGATGTGAACTGCTTTTTTTACATAAGATGAAGCCTTCTGGTAGAGTCTTACCGTGTTTGCAGATTTTTTTCCGCCGACAACGATTATTCCCTTAACTTTTCCAGAAAGTTTTTCCAGTGCTTCCTGCCTTTGTTTTGTTGCAGGACATATTGTATTTATTATTACAAGCTGAATTTTATCATCGCCCTTTTTCGCATCAAAAAACGTCTTAAAATATTCAGAAATTTTTGCAAATTCTACTTCGCTGAACGTTGTCTGACTTAAAAGCATGACTTTTTCAAAAGTGTTTGTCTTTAAAACATCCTGAGCTTCGGACAGATTTTCTATGCAGTAAAAATCACTTTCGCAAAAGCCTTTTATTCCTTCTACTTCTGCATGTCCTTTATCGCCTGTAAGAAAAACAGTATAACCCTGTCTTGAAAATTCTTTTACACGGTTCTGGCTTACAGTTACGCGTGGACATGTCGCATCGATTATGACAGTATTCTTATCTTCAAGAATCTTTTTTACCGAAGGTTTTACACCATGAGCCCTGATTATAACTACACTGTTTTCTTTAAGTTCATCGATTGAGTTTTCATCAATGATATTAAGGCCTTTTGATGCAAGATCATCAAGCGCATTCTGATTATGAATAAGCGGTCCAAGAGAATATACTTTTTTGTCCTTATATTCTTTAAGGGCAACTTCTGCGCTTTCTACGGCGCGACGAACACCCATGCAGTAGCCTAATGTATCTGCCTTAATAACATTCATAGTAAATATTCTACATAAAAGTAAAAAAAATATACAGTCTTTTTTAGATGTAAAAATATAAAAAGTGCTCCCGCAGAAAAAATATAGGGCCCGCACGCTGCGCCAGAATGCACTTTAGGTATTTGCTTTTTCTCCGCTGATATTTTTCTCTCGCATATACAAAAAAAACCTGCGGATTTTTTACTTTTCCGCAGGCTTTTTTCCTAGAACTTTACAGATATCTTAGAAATCTGTTTTTGGTTCTGGTTTTGTAAATGCATGAAGGCCAAATTCTGGTTTCCAGTTTTTTCTTACAAACGAAATGAATCCGCTTGAAATAAATACAGATGAATAACATCCACTCAACAAACCGATGATTAAAGCCCATGCAAAGTCATGAATAGTTCCACTTGTAAATACATAAAGAGAAACTACAGCAAACAATGTCGTTACAGTCGTGATGATAGAACGGCTTAATGTATCGCTCAATGACTGGTCAATAACTTCCTTAAAATTCTTAACTTCAAGTGTCTGAATGTTCTCCCTTACACGGTCAAGAATTACAACAGTATCGTTTATAGAATAACCGATAATTGTAAGAACTGCCGCAATCGAAGTTGTACTGAATTCAACCTGGAAAATAGCAAGGAAAGAAAACATTATAAGTGAGTCGTGAATCAATGCAATGATTGCACCGAGAGCGAAGTCCCAGCGGAATCTTATCGAAGAATAAATCCAGATACAAAGCATTGTTCCTACAAGAAGAAGAACAGACTGGAATGCAAGCGAATGAGAAAGCTGGTTTCCGATAAAGTCTGTCTTAAGAACTGTAACAGAACCATCTGGATAAGCTTTTTCAAGAGCAGCATTGATTGTATCGATGATAGCTTCATTTGATTTGTCTTCACCAACTCTGATCTGATATGCAAGAGCTTCACCTGTTCCTACCATTTTTACTGCAACGCCAGAAACTCCAGAAAGAGCTGCGCGTACATCTTCAACAGAAGGATTAGAAGAAATCTTTACTTCTTCGATATAACCAGGCTTAAAGTCAATTGAGAAATTAATTCCGCGTGTGCAGATATTAATGATTCCGACTACGATTACAACGAAACTTAAAATAGCAGCAGGAACAAAAGCTTTACTAAATTGAATTCTCTTTTTCATTATTTTATCCTCCAGCTGATACTTACACTTTCGCGGTTAAATGTATCGGTATTAAAGTCAAACATAAGGCGTGATACAAAGAGTGCTGTAAATACAGAAGATGCAACACCGATTGCAAGGCTTACTGCGAATCCCTGGATTGAACCTGTTCCGAGGATAGAAAGGAACAATGCTGCGATGAATGTAGTAATGTTAGAGTCCATGATTGCCCAGAGAGCACCGTCAAATCCTGCTTCGATAGCAGCTCTGCGGCTTTTTCCGTTTCTAAGTTCTTCTTTAATGCGTTCAAAAATAATTACGTTAGCATCAACGGCCATACCGATTGTTAAAACCATACCGGCAATACTTGGCAATGTTAATGTTAAGTTGAATGCAGAAAGAATTGAGAAAAGGAAGTAAAGGTTTAATACCTGTGCAACTACAGCATTAATTCCGGCTCCCTTATAATAAATGAGCATGAAGATCATAATTAAAGCAAGACCGATAATAAGTGCATTTGTTCCCTGCTTGATAGAAATAGCACCAAGAGAAGCACCGATTACCTGCTGGCTTTCAATTTCAAGTGGTACATCAAGTGAAGCAGTTTCGAGTACTTTCTGAAGATTCTGAGCTTCTTCTGTTCCAAAACCATCAACACGAACGTTACCGCCTGTGATTGCCTGTCTGATTACAGGAGCAGATTTTACTTTATTATCACTTACAATTGCAAGTTTTTTACCTACGTTCTTTCCTGTAAACTCACCAAAGATTTCTCCACCCTTAAAGTCGAGTGTAAGGTCAACACCAGTCTGTCCCATCTTGTCTGTAGAAATCATTACGTTTGTAATATGTTTACCGTCAAGTGCGATTTCTTTTTTTACAACAACATATCTATAGAACTGATCAAGACCATAATCATCTTTTATATACATTCCAAGAACTTCACAGTCATCAGGAATAATTGAAGGATCAATGAGTTTTTTGTTTGAATCAAATGTAGTATCAAGATGTGTTCCGTAGTAATTGTAGAATGCAGTTGTTGCATCATCATCAACAAGTCTAAAGTTCAAAAGACCATTTCCCTGAATGATTGCATCCATAGAAGTTGTCTGGCCTTCTCCAGGGATTTCGATATAGATTCTGTCTTCTCCCTGTCTGCGGATTACAGGTTCTGTTAAACCAAAGCGGTCAATACGGCTTGTAATTGTTTCGATTGCAGTATTGATTGCCTGTTCCTTAAAATACGGAACGTTTTCTGGCTTAAGATCTGCTCCCTTTGCTGCAACTGCTGCATCAAGATCTGCATGAATGATTACGTTTACACCACCGGCAAGGTCAAGACCAAGCTTTACAGAGTTAGTATAAGTATCTTTATTCTTTAAGATTTCTTTCTTGTATTTATCCTGGAACATTGTGATAAGACCAGAATGAATTGCATTTGCAGCTTCTTTTTTCTGTTCCGGAGTATCTGTGTTATATCCGAAACTAAAACCATTAAGCATAGCTGATAAAGTCATCTGTGAAGGAATTTCTTTACCGAACTTTTTATAGTTCTTTTTTGATTCTTTAACAAGCCATTCATATTCTGCAGGAACAGATGCAGACGGATTTGTCTTTACATCTGCTTCCAGTTTTTTTACTGATTCAACAGCTTTTTCAATAGAATAATCTCTGATTCTTTCCAGCGAACTTAAAGCAATCTGCTGTGCATCTTTTGGTGTACGGAAGTACCAGTTAATAGATGGCCACAGACAATATAAACAGATGCCTAAAACTGCAAGAACGATAAGAAAACGATTTCGTTTACTCATTTTTTATTGCTCCAAAATTTATTTTTATTCTTTATTTTTTTTAGCTTCGGCTTTTTCTTTTTTAGCTTTTTCTGCTTCGGCCTTAGCTTTTTCTTCTTCTTCGTTTACTACTTTTGCAATGGCAGATTTTGAAAATTCAATTTTTGCATTTTCATCTACTTTTACAACTACAGAATTATCTTTAATTGAAGAAACAATTCCGTATATTCCACCATATGTTAAGATTTTGTCTCCCTTCTTGAGGGCTTCGAGCATTTTTTTTGCTTCATTTTCCTGTTTTTTCTGTGGTCTGAACAGTAAAAAATAGAAAATTGCGATCATTGCTACAACTGTAAGAGCAAGGTTACCCATAGAAGCGGCACCATTAGCTTCGGTTGCTGCAGTGTCCAGAAAACTATAAAACAACATATAATCCTTCCTGTTTTTTGATAAAAATATTAGTTTGAATAGAATAACACAGATTTTGACTATTTGACAAGAGCTTCAATTTCTGCGTTGAGTTTTATGTATTTTTCGCTGTTCGGATTGAGCGATACTACCTGTTTTAAGTAATACTGGGCCTTTTTATAGTCCTTTCTGTTGTAGTAAATCTGGTACATTCTGAACAAAGCCTCAGAATTACGCGGGTTTGCGATAAGGCTTGAGCGAAGGTCCGCAAGCTGGGCGTTTTCTGTTCCCTGCAGAAAGCTGCGTTCATAAAGAAGATAGCTTTTCATGGATGCCGACGGGTTCGAAGAAAGCAGGTTGTTTATCATCCTTGAAGCAGCCGCCGTTCTTCCCGTCTTTCGCATTACATCTATATAAGTCTGGATTGCAAGCGGGTCAGTATTGTTTTTTTCGTATACAGACACGGCGTATTTCCACGCCTCTTCATTATATTTTGCAGCAAGACAGATTTTTATATGAAGTAAGATTCCTTCCTGCGGAACATAAGGAAGTCCCATCATTCTTTTACTCATCGCATAAGCTTGAGAATAATTTTCTTCTTTAAAGTAAGACTGTGCACTAACTCTTAGTGCTTTCTGATTTGACGAATCTTCTGCTAAAATTACTGCAGCAAGTTCACCACCGTTTTTACCGTTTATCTTTGCACCGGTTTCAGAAGCAAGCTCGGCCGCATAAAGAATTACATCGATATCAGACGGATAAAGTGTCAGAGCATGTTCAATCGTCGCAACGGCAGCATTAAGATTTTTATTCCACTCTTTCTGAATCCTTGCGCGAAGAAGAAGGTATTCATTTTTATCCGGATAAGTTTTTGAATACACATCAAGAAGAGCAGAAGCTTTTAAATATTCTGCAGTCTCTACGAAAATCTTTGCACGAAACAGAATAAACTCAAGGTCAGAAGGATTCTGCTGCAGTACAAGAGAAGCATACTGTTCTGCCTTCTGATAATCATTCATTAAAAATGCTGTCGTCGCGTAGAGTTTTAAAATCTTTACATCAGATGGAAACTGTATTACAAGTTTATCCAGGATAGCAGAAACCTGATCATACTTCTTTAATTTTATAAGGCAGTTTGCTTTTTCGAAAAGGATTTCAAATACAATTGCATTTGTTTCTGTAGCTTTGTCAAAACATGAAATCGCTTTTGCATACTCACCTTTTTTAACGTAAAGTTTACCAAGAAGATAATTACACAAAACCGAATCAGAATTTTTGGAAAGCGCCGCATTAAGAGCGCGTTCTGCAGAATCGTAATAATCTGTCTTTACAGTTGAAGTACATAAAACAAGACACGGAATTACATAATCAAAAAATTCTTTTGCTTCAGGATTATATTCGTAAATTCCTGATTTTGCAGAATTAAGCATTCCGATATAATTATTTGTCTTTTTAACCTGCGGAACATTTTCCAGAGGTTTTTCCGACGGATATGCCATCGTCATAAAAGCTTGAGCAATATTATAAAGAGTAATTTCACTTTCTGAAAAATCAATCTGAGCTTTTTTAAATTTTAAAACTGCACGGCGCAATGCCTGCGGTGAACCGATTTTAATTTCCTTTATTACTTCGTCATCGGCAGAAGAAAAAAAAGAAACGTTTTTCTTTGGTTCAACTTTTATCGGAGTAGAATTTTCTAAATCAACAGGAGTTTCTTCTTTTTCTTCACCCGTATATGATGCCGTCATTTTTTTATCAGCACCTGCAACGGTTTCCTGTTTTGAACTCTGACATCCAGAAACAGAAAGCCCCGTAACAACCGCAGTGAGTAAAATAAAAATGTATTTATATAGACTTACGGTCTTATGACCTTTAAGCATTAATCTTCTCCGTCTTCCTGTTCATCCTGGTCATC
>CAJORB010000027.1:0-60952 GCA_905236565.1 uncultured Treponema sp.
AAACAACATAAAAAAATCTGACAGAGTTTTTTATACAAAGCAGAATGCACTTTTAATTGACACATACCGCGCATTAATCGATAAATACGCAGACGAAGATTTTAAAAAATATTTTTTAGCCCCGCTTATCACAGAAGCTTCGATCCATACAAACACCGGCGGTGTATTCAAAGGTTTTTACAAAGACAGAAACACAGGAATAGGTTCTTTCGGTGGCGCAGGTAAAAATGCACTTTCGCGTATTTTAAAAGATGTCGAGCTTAAAGTTCCGGTTTTTTCTAACTTTAACTCTGATATAAAAATTTACCGCGCAAACACTGTTGAGCTTTCAAAAGAGCTCTCAGGCATCGACATTGCATACCTTGATCCTCCTTACAACCAGCATCCTTACGGTTCAAATTATTTTATGCTGAATTTAATTTTAAAAAACGAAATCACTGCTCCGGTAAGCAAGGTTTCTGGAATCGTTTCTGACTGGAACCACTCTGAATTTAACAAAAAACAGCTTGCACTTTCTTCACTCGAAGAAATTATAAAAAATCTTGATTCTAAATTCTTTATTATTTCATATAACTCAGAAGGATTTATTTCATTTGAAGAAATGGTTTCGATGCTTTCACGATATGGTGCTCTTTCGACAAAAGAAATAAAATACAATACATTCCGCGCAAGCAGAAATCTTGCCTCAAGAAACATCCACACAAAAGAATTTCTTTTTATTCTGGAAAAATCAAAATGAAAAATAAACTTGTAGAACTTGCAGACAAATACGAAACAAAAGATTTTCTTAAAAATGATCCAAGCCAGTTTTTATATTATTATAAAACTGTGCGCGACACAGAGCTTTGCGCATTTATTGCAGCCCTTTTATCTTTTGGAAGCAGAAAACAGTTTATTCCGAAAATAAATTTTATAATGAACGAAGCAGACAAATCCGGTGGAATTTACAAATGGATTTTAGATAGAATCTATAAAAAAACATTTTGTGCAAACGATGAAAAAAAATTTTACAGATTTTATTCATACGATGATTTTTATAAACTTTTTTTAAAGCTTGAAAATATCCTTAAAAAAGAAAAAACACTCGGTGAGTTTATAAAAAAAGAATATATGACGCGCAGCAATGTACGCGGCACAAAATCTGCAGCAGTTGCAAAACCCACAGCGCACGGGACCATCTCGCCAAATCTTAAAACTACAACGCGCGCCCCTTCCACTTACCTTGTCGATATCATAGCAGATATCTTTAATGACTGCTCCATCGTCCCGTCTACAAAAACTTCTGCAAAAAAACGACTCTGTATGTTCCTTCGCTGGATGGTCCGCGACAATTCTCCGGTCGACAAAGGTTTATGGACATGGTATCCGAAAAAAGATTTAATAATTCCGCTTGATGTTCATGTGCTTGAAGAAGCAAAAAAACTTAAACTCATTCCGGAAAATGCCGGTGCGACAAGAAAAACTGCCGAACTTCTTTCTAAAGAGGCAAAAAAATATTTTCCCGAAGATCCGGCGCGGCTTGACTTTGCGCTTTTTGGACTTGGAGTCGATAAAAATTAGAGTTCTTCGATAAGGGATTCAGGTGTCATTGCGTATGTTTTTTTAAATTTCTGAGAGGCAAGCGCATGCATGATTACACCTGTTATTGAAGCATCAATTGCTTTATAACCCTGGGCAAGAAGCCCTGCAACAGCACCTGCTAAAACATCGCCTGAGCCGCCTTTAGAAAGACAAGGCCGCGCCATGTCGCATATGAATATTTTTTTGCCGAAGCCGATTACTGTATTTGCCCCTTTTAAAATCAGAACTATATTTTTATATTTCTGGCAGAACGTTCTTACAAGTTCAATTCGTTTTTGTACAACGTCGTTTACTGAATATTCTCCAAAGCCGCAGATTTTTAAAAGCTCAGAAAATTCTTTCGGATGTGGAGTAAGCACAAGCTTTGCTTCCTTTGAGTCCGCAGCCGCGATAAAATCGGCAGTTTCCTTGTAATAAAAGCTGTCTGCATCTAAAACAAGCGCAACGTTGTTTTTTTCTGCATAATCAAGATAAGGTTTAATATCGTTATCGCGGCCAAAACCAGGGCCAGCAACAAGGCATGAAGTTTTTTCCGGAATTGAATCACATATCATAAGGCACGCAGGCATTTTTATTTCGATGTCACCTGCGTTTGAATTGTCCGACTTAACAAGAATACTTGAAAGTCCTGCACCACATCTAAAGGCAGAAGAAGCACATAAAATTCCTGCTCCTTTTTTTGAACCCGTTACGACACATACATGACCAAAATTTCCTTTGTGTGTATTAAGCTCGTTGCGTTCAGGAAATTCTGCATCACTTTTTTCAAGAAGGAATATCTTGTCCTTTACTTTTTCTGCACATTCTGCAAAGCGTTCTTCAGAAACACCGATATCTGCTTTTATGATTTTTCCAACAAAGTCTTTTGCGTCATCGCAGAAAAGTCCGATTTTGTGAGCGCCCATAGAAACGGTTTTGTCTGCACAAAATACACACCTCTTTTTTTCCTGCATCGAAAATCCGCTTATGCTCGCGCAAGTCTTTTCTATTCCAGATGGAACATCGCACGCAATTCTTTCTGCATCACTGTGATTTACGATTTTAAAAAGTTTCTGGATTTTTTCTTCAACAAGACCATGAAATCCCGTTCCAAAAATGCAGTCAACGATTACATCTGCCTCGCTGATTTCTTTTTCGATTCCGTCTGCATCATCTGTAAGTTCAAATATTTTAATTGAATCATCAAAAAAAGGTTTTATGTTTTTAAATACAGTCTTGCAGCAGTAAGAAGAAGGTTCTAATGCCTTGATTATCGAAACACGATATTTTTTTTCGATACGGCGTGCAAGCGTATAACCATCGGCTCCGTTATTTCCGGAACCACACATTATCAGAACACGATGATTTTTTTTAGAACAGATTTTATCAATCTGCTTTTCAAGAGAAGCTGCAGCATTTTCTATCATTAAAAACTCTGCAGTTTTTTCGTCAGAAGAAAGATAAGGAGCAAGTTCTTTTTCGATTTCTTTTACACTTTCAAAAATCTGTTCCATATAAAAATCCGGTTTAACAGTTTATGCTACGAAAGAAAAATCAATCCAAGGATTCCCGCAGGAATGAGATATACTGCAAACCATTCAAGCTTTCCTTTTCTTACAATCTTCATCAAAACAGAAACTGCAAAATAACCAGAAACAAATGCCGCAGCACATCCTGCTATCAAAGGAAGGATGCCGATAGAAGAAGTAACTTCTCCGATATCTTTTACTTCAAGAAGAAACGCTCCAAGAATTGCAGGAATAGAAACTATAAAAGAATATTCGCCTGCAAGTTCGCGTTTTACTCCGGTTGCCAGAGCACCTGCAATTGTAGAACCCGATCTTGAAACTCCGGGAAGAGTTCCTATTCCCTGCATTATTCCGACTACTATAGCCTGAATCAACGTAATTCCTTTATACTCTTTTTCTCCCTGTCTTCTAGAAAGAATTCCTGAAAGAATAAGAAATGCAGAAGTTACAAAAAAACCGATGAACACATATTTGATTTCTAAATCAGGAATGATTTTTGAACTTACGATTCCGATTACACCTGTAATCAATGTAGTAATGATAACTGCAATGATTGCTTTTCTTCCAGACTCATCTGTCATACAAAGACATTCGCAGGAATCATTCTGTGGCGCAGGTTTTCTAGTTATCCAGCGGAACAAAACAAGAAAGAATTTTGCAATCTCTTTTCTAAAATAAATAATTACAACCAGCAGCGTTGCAAGATGTAAAAATACATCAAACAAAAGCGGAATTTCTTCTACGCCAAAAAGTTTTTCACAAATATTTAAATGTCCCGATGATGAAACAGGCAAAAACTCTGTAAGTCCCTGCAGTAATCCGAGTAACATAGCTTTTAATACAGACATTTTTTTCTCCGTTATAAGTTAATAATTAAAAGAGTTTGTTTCCAAGCATTTTTTCTAAGCCAGATTTTGCTTCACCGGCAGCCTGGTCTTTTAGCTGAGCAGTAACTTTATCGATTTCTTTATTCACCGATTTAGTAAGATTATCTGCTTTAAGTGCATCTTTAGAAGCAATGTTGTTTAAGTCGACAACATTATTGATTGCATCATAAGCACCACCGGTTTCGTTTTTAAGCCAGTTTCTTACATAATCAGAAGCCTGCTTCTTTACATTGTTAAGCTCTTCCATACCGAGCTGATACAATGCACTTCCGAGCTGCTTATCTGCATCACATATGATGTCGAGTTTTAAATTTTCATTCCAGTCAATTTCAATTTTTGCACCAAGCTTTAATTCTTTTATAAAGCCAAGTGTTCTTGCATAAAGATTATAAGCATAAGCAGGTTCAAATTCTGTAGTAGAAAAGCTTACTTCTTTCATAAACAGTGTTCCGTCAATGATTAAAGTTCCGTCATTCTTAACAGAAATGTTTCCTACGATATCTGAAGGACCCTTGATTCCAAAATCAGGGAAGCTAAAGTTAATCGGATATCTTTCGCCCGTGTAATCTGCTTTTATAAGAGGGTTATCAGTTACAGTACGGCAGTCAACGAGAAGTCCACCCCTGTGGTTCATTGAACCGTCCTTTATCGTAAGTTCTGCAGTTGCAGGAGCTCCACGCTTATCCATGTCATTGCTGATTTCGTTTGCCTTACCTGCAAAGTTTACGCCGGAGAATGACATATTTTCAATCAGGAACTGAGGAACTCTGTCCTTGCGGTAATAAACCATTCTTCCTCTTGCACGTTTATATTTTTCCTGTTTAACTTCTTTTTTCTTGTCCTTGTTATTCGAATTCTTCATTTCCATTGCAGAAGCAATTCCCTGTCTTAAAAGCGGATAATATTTTCCGATTCCGGCATAAAGAATATTATCGATAGGACCAGAAATTAATTTTAAACCATCATTCCATGTAAGCGACTTGATTTTTCCGATTGTCTCATCAACAAATTTGTAATCGGCATCAACTGCAGATTTTAATTTAGCTGAATAATCTGTAACAACCTTTACATCCTTGTTCATGTCATTGATAAGATCAGAAGTCTGATTTTTTACTTTTTTACAATCGTTTACAAGGGCTGTCATTTCTGTAATTGCATTTTTCATTTCAACCGGATTAGTAACCTTTGACCAGTCATAGCCGATGTATTTTTCTGATTTTTTTGAAACTTCATCTATGAGCTTATTGATTTCGTCCGGTTTATCCTTCCACTTATCGTAAATTTCTGTTCCCTTTTCGTAAGCTTCTTTTGCAATCTCAGGGCTCTTAAGCTGAGCCTGCAGCTGCGGAATCAAAGTATCAGGATTTACCTGTTCAAAAATCTTCTTAACTTCTTCTTTTGCAGTTACCTGCATATTGTTCATTCGGTTTTCGATATCAAGTTCGAGAGGAGATTTTTCTGCAGCAGTCTTTTTCTTCTTTTTCTTTTCTGGAAGAGCACCCGAAGTTTCACGCCCCGTCATTACATCAAGGCCTTCTGCAACAATGTTCTGAAGATCAAACTTACCTCGCAGGAGTTCTGTCAGATTAAAATCGATTACGATATCTTTAAACTCAAAAAGATTTCTCATCGGATTATCTTTGTAAGCCTGTTTTAAATCCTTAATATGTACCGACGAACCAAGGATTTCTACATGAACATATCCGATTTCTGTTTTTGCCCCGAACACATTCTGCATTCCGTTAATCATAAGCTTTCGTGCAATCTGATCTTTAAAGGTAATTACAGCAAATACAGCTGCAATACAAAAACCTACCGTAACTGCAAGCGGAACAATCTTAATAGAAAATTTCTGTGACGCTACATCCTTTCCGATTTTCTTTAGCTTTACAAACTGTGATTTTGGAAATAACTGTTCACGCGGAATATAAAACTTACCTTCTTTTTTTGGATTCGGCACAAAGAGGCTTTCTACCATTTCTTTGTGTGTCGGAATATAAATATGATTTAAAAGCTTTGCGAGTTTTTTTCTTGTATAGCTTTTTTTAAGAATTCCAGGAAGTTTTTTTGCAGGAATCTGTTTTTCTTCTTTCTTTTTCTTTTCTTTCTTTGCAGGAGTTACAGAAGTTTCATTCTGAGAAACTTCTACATTATTTTTTTCGATATCAGTTTTTTCTTTTTTCATTATAAATTCTCCGCAGCAAGATCAATGATCTTTTTAAGTATAGGAAGTTTCGACATTGTTTTCATTACGGCAGAATCTGCAAAGTTAGGTGCAATCTTCTTTCGCCATAATAAAACAAGCATTCTCATACATACAAAAATCGGAATATAAAGAACAAGAGAAACTGCAAGAGAACCCATTACGATGCTATTATTAAACTTTGTAAAACCTACAAACGGGATCTCAAGTATTGTTCCAAAAAATCCGCCAAGCTGCGGGATAGTAAGAATTTTGTAACCGATATCATCAAAAAGAGGATCCAGATGCCATGCAAGAAGCGACATCAGCGCGGTTATCACAAGATAGCATGGTTTGTTTACCCTTACGAATAAAAAGAAAACAAACAGAATGAACCACAGTGCATTATCCTTCGGCATAAAACCAAGCATTATACCCATACAGCATGCATGGGCAATTTCGCTCGGATTTCTGTTGGAGTTTAATGCTTTTAATAACTTTACTAATTGTTTAAGCATTGCATCCTCTTTTAAACTTTATTCAAGAATAGCGCCTTTGTCAGCAGAACTTACAAGTTTAGCATAGCGTGCAAGATAACCGGTTTTTACTTTTGGTTCCGGAGCCTTCCACTCTGCTTTTCTCTTTGCAAGTTCTTCATCACTTACTTCAAGCGTAATTTTATAATTGTTTATATCAAGAGTAATTTTGTCACCCTCTTTTACAAGTGCAATAGGTCCGCCTACAGCAGCTTCTGGTGAACAGTGTCCAAGTGAAGCACCGCGTGTAGCACCAGAGAAGCGTCCGTCAGTAATGAGAGCTACCTGTTTATCAAGTCCCTGTCCTGCAAGGGCTGCAGTTACTGCAAGCATTTCTCTCATTCCAGGTCCGCCCTTTGGTCCTTCGTAACGGATTACAACAACGTCACCTGGTTTAATCTGCTGCTTCTGAACAGCTTCCATTGCTTCTGATTCATCATTAAATACACGTGCAGGTCCTGTGTGTTTCATCAATTCTTTTGCACAAGCAGAACGTTTTACAACAGTTCCGTCTGGAGCAAGGTTACCAAACAGGATTGCAATACCGCCGTTGTCGCTGAACGGATTTTCGATTGGACGAAGAATTTCTGGATTGCGGTTTTTTACGCCTTTAATGTTTTCTGCAATTGTTTTTCCTGTAACAGTCATGAGTGAAGTATTGATGAGGTTCTTTTTTGCAAGTTCAGCTAATACAGCCTGAACACCACCTGCATCATCAAGCTCGCACATAAAAGTGTGACCTGCAGGAGCAAGGTGACACAAGTTTGGAGTGCGGTTTGAAATTTCATTTACTTCGTGAAGGTCAATTGTAATTCCTGCTTCGTGTGCAATTGCAGGAAGATGAAGCATTGTGTTAGAAGAACAGCCAAGTGCCATATCTGCTGCAAGACCATTTTTAAAATTTTCTGCAGTCATCATGCAGCGTGCTGTAATTCCCTTGTTATACATTTCCATAACCTGCATACCTGCATGTTTTGCAAGCGCAATACGACGGCCTGTAGTTGCAGGAATTGTTCCGTTACCGGGAAGTCCAAGACCTAAAACTTCTGTAAGACAGTTCATCGAGTTTGCAGTAAACATTCCAGAACATGCTCCGCATCCAGGACATGCGACGCTTTCCATTTCGCGAAGCTGCTGTTCTGTAACACGGCCGCTTGCAACGCCACCTACGGCTTCGAACATATCTGTTAAAGAAAGATTTTTATTTGAATAAGGATTAGAAGAATCATTTCCAGGCAAGTGACCAGGCATCATAGGACCGCCAGAAACAAACACTGTAGGTAAATCAAGACGGGCTGCAGCCATAAGCATACCCGGAACAATTTTGTCACAGTTTGGAATCATAACAAGTGCGTCAAACTGATGTGCTTTTGCAACACATTCAACACTGTCAGCGATAAGCTCGCGTGTAACAAGAGAATATTTCATACCCTCATGTCCCATTGCAATACCGTCACAAACGCCGATAGCAGGAAATTCAATCGGAGTACCGCCAGCCATGCGGATTCCTGCCTTAACAGCTTCTGCAATGCGGTCAAGTTCAATATGACCCGGTATAATTTCGTTTTTTGCGCAGCAGACACCTACCAATGGTTTTTCAAGCTCTTCATCTGTGTAGCCCATTGCATAAAATAACGAGCGGTGTGGTGCTCGCGCAATTCCCTTTTTTGCGTTATCGCTTTTCATATTATTCCTCTTTTTTATGTTGAATTATATTCAAGATATTAAGTAATTTTATAACAACATTATTCAGTTTTCAAGAGATAAAACCATCGGCTGGTGGACGTCATGCTCAAGCTCGAAGCCTGCTTTTTCGTAAACTGGTCCGCCCATTTTAGATGCCTTTAATTCGACGCGGTCAATTTTATTTTCCTTTGAATAAGTCACGAGGTTTTTTATAAGCTGCAGTGCAAGACCCTGGCGTCTGTATTCGGGAAGCGTATAAACGCCATGAACAGAGCCGACTTTACCATACACAAAATTAGGATTTGCAGGTTTTTCGATTATTAAAAGCATCGCTGTTGCTACGATGTTTTTCCCATCCAGGGCAATAAAACTTACCGCATCTTTGTTAAGATGTTTTTTAAAATACTTTGTGATGTTCTTTTCAAGAATCTCAAGCTCATCATCTGCTATATTTTTAAAATCTTCTTTTAGAAATTCAACACGAAGCTTTGTAAGCTGCGGAATATCTTTTTTACATGCTGTTTTAAAAACCATTTTATCCTCGACTAAAGTTCGATTGTACCGATTATTGTCTCTTCCGAATCAGAACCTTGCGTTCTGCGATTGTTTTTTGCAGGGCGGTAATTTGACGCATACTCATCTTCTTCTGCGACAGTCTTTTCTTTTTTAGGAGAACGCGCTCTGGTTTTTGACGGCGCCACAAGAAAACAGAACATACTGCCACAAAGGCCACCTGCAATATGAGCAAGAACACTCACACCGGCACTTTCCTTTTTTATAAATAATTCTGAACAAAAGAAAAGAATGAACACGAATATAAACGAAAGCGGGATTTCGTTTTTAGAAATTGCAGTAAATGAAGCAAGGATTATGAGCATGAATGCAATTCCGCTTGAACCCAATAAAGGCGACGGAATAATACACGCATTAAGAACACCTGTTACAAGAGCCGTAACCGTCATCATAAGAGCAAGCATCGGAGAACCGTAGCGTTCTTCGAGAAGAGGCCCGAGAAGCAGAATAAAACTCAAATTACCCATAACGTGTCCCCAGCTTACATGCCCGAGAACATGTGTAAAAAGCTTTACGTAATCGAGTACAGATTTAAAATTAAAAGGAACGGGACACTTTGCGCTTCCCGGGACCATAAAAAAGGAGTTGATTAAATTCAGCTTAACGAAAACATATTTATCAAGGACAAAAACAAGGACGCAGATTATGCAGAAAGTTAAGATGACCGGAGAATTGTAAGAAATACGAATTTTAAATTTTGAACTTGCCATGCCCTAATTTTAATACGGTCAGAGACTGATTGCAAGTATTTTTAAAATACATTAAACTAAATTTATTATGAATGCTATTATTACAGTTGTTGGTTCAGATAAAGTTGGTATTATCGCAAAGATTACTGCATTCCTTGCAGAACATTCGATTAACATTGCAGACATTACACAGACAATCCTTTCTGGTAATTTCGTAATGATGATGATGGTAAACCTTGACGCAGCAGATGTTACTATCGATCAGTTAAGGGGAAAGCTTACAGAACGCGGCAACGAAATGGGAGTTGAAATCAACGTAATGAACGAACGTGTATTCAGCTCAATGCACAGAGTTTAACGCGAATAGATTTCTTCCTGCGTGTGAAATCCAGATTCAATAATCACGCTGTCCATATTTTCTTTTGTAACGGCTACAGGAGCAAGTAAAATCGATGGAATTCTGCCGTAGCCGTTATCCATTGATCCGTTTACAAGGCCAAGTTCTTCTACCGTTACACCGCGGCTAAGATTTACCGCACATGCGGCAGCGCGCTTTGACAATTCTGTAATCGGTTTATAAATCGTTACATACTGTCTTCCCTTTACGATGTGCTGGCAGTTTACTACGTCAGCATCCTGCCCTGAAATAAGAACTTTAGAATCTGGAGCAAGCTCAGACAATGCCTGTATTACACTGTTTGCAATTGCATCGTTTCCGCAAATGATTGCATTTGGGATTTTCTTTTCGCGTATAAGTGAACACATATGTGTATATGACAAGTCATAGTTCCAGCCGTCGGTATAATAAACATGTCCGACACGAAGCTGACTTCCAGAAAGAACTCTTTCTGCTCCGTTACGAATCATCGTCATGTTATAATCTTCAAGCGGCCCGTAAATACAGTAAAGAGAACCTATCGGACATTTTTTTAACATTTCCTGCGCCATAAGTTCTCCAACTTTTTCTGAATCTATCGTAACGTAAAGATCAACAGGTGCATTTAAAATTAATCTGTCGTATGAAATTACAGGAATGTTTTTTGCAGTAGCATTCGTAATCACTTCTGTTAACGCGTCAGCTTTTTTTGCAATTATTACGATTGCGTTCACGTTTTTATCTATAAGATACTGAATCTGTCTAATCTGTTCATCAATATTATTTCCTGCATTCTGAACGATTACATTTGCACCAAGTTCTTTTGCAGTTGCAATAAAAACATCTGTATCGCGTCTCCATCGTTCGATTGCAAGAGTATCTATCGAAAAACCTATCGTAATTTTGTTTTCTTTTATTTCTGATTTTTTATTTCCCGCAGATTTTTTTTCACAGGCCATAAACAGAATCGAGAAAAAACTCAGAAGTATAAATAAAAACGTAAATTTACTTTTCATTAAGGCAATTCCTATTTTTTTAATGTCTCTCTATATTCAGAAGGTGTCATTCCAAATTTCTGTTTAAACAGTTTGCTAAAATAATTCTGATCGTTGTATCCGACCATTGATGTAACTTCTTTTATGATAAGTGAATCATCTCCAAGAAGCTGTTTTGCTTTTTCAAGCTTTCGTTCTGTTACATAACTTATATAATTGTCGCCGGTTTCTTCTTTAAACAGTTTACTCAAATAGAATGTACTTACATTTAAATAACCTGCAAGCTGTTCAAGACTCATATCCTTTTCGAGATTCTGTTCAATATAATCACATGCTTTTTTAATAATCGGATTTGATTTTTCTGTCTGAACGCCTGCAATTGCCGTAACGCCTTCAAGACAACGATCCGTAATAAACTGTTCGATAACAGCCTTATCATTTGTCGAAGCAAGAATCGAAAATGCTTTATCAAATGCGTCATTTTTATAATCTTCTATAATTGAATTTACACAGGAACGAACAGAGAAAATAAATTCTATGAGCGTATTCTTTAAAACATCCTGCTGTAAATCATAAACTTCATACACGAGATTTACATAATCACTTACAAGCTGGCTTACCGATCCCGCGTCGGCGACTTTTATACGATTTAAAATACGGGTTTTAAAATCCTGGATTTTTTTATTCTGCGCGCTTTCATGATTCTGAATAAGCGTATCAACATAAAACGAAAGTCCACCTGCAGCGCTCGTACTGTTTAATGCCGTAAGCGCATTATTGTAAATCTGCGATGAGCGCTGGATGTCGTTTTCTATCTGGCTTACGCCGATTCTGATTTTAGAAGTAATCTCTGTCGTTAAAAGAGAGTAAATCTTTTTCATAAGCTCGCGCTGCTTTGTTTCTAAATTGCTTTGCGAACCTTCAGCGCGCACTTCGTCTGGCTGGTGGTCAGCGCCGGTCTCTACACTCGCTTCCTCGCCGTCATCTTCGAGCAAATCCCGTTTAATAGGAAAAAAGGCGCCGACGCGGTTGGTCATAAACGAACCGATGATACATTTACTCTTTGATGTAAGTATATCCTTTAATTTCATGTATGCATCGTAACGCCTATTCTGTTCCATCATAGAAAATTCTATACAGCACATAAAAAACGGAACATCTTTTATATCAAAGTACTCAAGATAAGAAGAAAAGTCCGTAGTCGTATTACTGAATATGCACGAATAAATAAAATCACTTTCTACGATTGAAGAAACAAAATTAAGCTTTTCGTGAAGTTCAAGATTATTCGTAAGTGCGCCGCGCTTCGTATCAACAAGACTCATACAGTTACGCGCGGTCTGGACGATCAGGTTTCGGTTTACAGGCTTTGTAAGATATTTATAGGCACCAAGGTTTATAGCTTCCTGAGCATACTGGAACTGATCATAAGCACTCAGGATTACTATTACAATGTTCGGATTTATCTGCTTTATAAGGCTTATAGTTTCCAGACCGTTGATTCCGGGCATATGAATATCCATAAAAATTATGTCTATCTTTTCGCGGCGCACGATTTCGAGCGCATTAGCTCCTGATAACGCCGTATATAATTGAACTTCTTCACTAAAGTTTTTGTTCAAAATAAAAGAAAGAGTATCTATTACAATCTGTTCATCGTCTGTAAGTAAAATATTATACATCTGGTATCTTTATAAAGAATGTCGTACCTTTGCCTTCTTCGTTATCAAGAATATTAAATACGTCATCTCTTTTAAAATAAAATTTAAGCCGGGCAATTACATTTATAAGTCCGGTTGATATATGTTCATTTTGATTGATTTCGTCAGATTTGACAATAACCGTTCCGCCTGATTCTTTTGCAGCAAGAATCTTTTCTTTTATTGCAGGATCAAAGCCACAGCCGTTATCACTTATGGCAATTTCTGTCTCATTTTTTTCGTGATTTATCTTTACTTCAATCTTTATCTTTCCGTTTTCGGTAATATCCTTAAGTCCGTGCTTGATACAGTTTTCTACAAGCGGCTGGAGAATCATGTTAGGCATTTTCTTTGAAAGTGCTTCTTCATCAATTTCTTTTATAAACTCGTAACGGTTTCCAAAACGTACTTCCATAATGTAAATGTAGTTATCAAGCATTCCGATTTCGTCTTTAATCGTAGCGTCCTGTCCCGGATGCTGAATATTATATCGCAAGAAATCTGCAACCTGTTCAAGAAAGTAACATGTTCTGTCTGCGCCTTCCATCATTGCAAGTCCTGCTCCTGTATTGAGCGTATTAAAAAGGAAGTGCGGCTTAATCTGTTCCTGAAGGGCTTTAAAATGTGCATCGGTAATGAGTGCCCTCATTTCGATTTCTTTTTCGCGAAGTTCATTTTCTTTTTTAGCCTTTTCCCAGATTGTATCAACATATTGTCTGATGCTTATAATCATCGCATCAAATGCACGGCAGATGTTTCCGATTTCGTCTTTTCTTGTCGAGTTAAAAAGCTCAATGTCAAAATCTCGTTCAGCAACTTTTGAAGCAACCGTAGAAATCGTTGATATAGGCTGAATGATTCTAGAAATGTTGATGTAAATCAAAAGAATTGCACATCCTAAAATCGAAAACATCATTACGATTGAAGTGTTGATTACTACAGTCATTCCGGCTTTATTCATTTCATAAGTATAAGCGTTTGACTGAAAGTACATCATGTTAAGCGAAAGAATTTCTTCTCTCAAAAAAGAATAACACTCGACAGTCTTGTTGTAATACATGTTTATGCGCTCATTATTATTAGACCGACGGGCAGCGATTGCGTTTCCGGACAGATTAAAGTAATTTGAAGAAAGCTGTTTGATTATATATTCTTTCTGCTGAACTGTAATAGCAGAGGGGTTCGTCCTTAGCTTCTGTGCAGCTTCTTCAAGCAGTGCTTCGTAATGAAAATATTTATCAATACTTTCAAATGTTCTGTACTGCATATAAGATTCCATCGCGTTCTGCGTTTCAGAAAGAAGTGTAAGATATTTATCAAGGTCTGCGTTCGTCTGATATGATTCACCTACAGTCGTAATCGTCTTTCTAAAAATATTTGTCGTAAACATTACGATACAGGCAAGAATAAAACTTGCAGCAAAAAAAGTTATAAGAATCTGCGAACGAACAGAACGTTCCTGGAAAGCATAAAAAACTTTTTTAAAAAAAGAATCTTCACGTCTTGCTGCCATTATTTATCCATCCTTATTTTTAAAAGCTGAATATCTGCAGTAACATAACTGTTGGCAGAGCCGTTTGTATTATATTCGAAAAATTCGTGAACTGCTTTTTTACCGATATCAACCGCATCGACTTTAAACAACTCTGCAACAATTCCTTTTTCGAAATAAAGATTGGACTCATAACCATTACCGAACCCGATGATTTTTGTATTTGCGCCCATATTCAAATCAAGAATAGTCTGAGCAGCAAGTACAGTATCCTGTTCAGAAAGAGAAAGAATCAAATCTATCTGTCCTGTCGAAGCAATCTGCTGTCTTACACTGTCTTCAATTGTAAAACCACTGTTCTTTGAAATACGTGAATTTAAAACGTTTATATCACCGTAGGCCTTTAATGCGTTATAAAGACTATTTATAAATGTACTGTTATAAAAGTCCTGGATGTTAAGAGTATTTAAAATGTAGATTGTGCCGGTTCCGTTTAGAAACTCTGCGGCCTCCTGCGCCATCGAAGCACCAAGCTCTGCATAATTAACACCGATATGAGAAATCTGTGAAATCTCAGGAGAATAGGTTCCAACAGTAATTATTGGAATTTTTTCTCCCGAGCTGTTTACCGGCGGAATAAAATCTTCAACATCAGGATCAATATATGCAATTACGCAGTCAGCATTTGTATAACTTGCATAATCAAACAGCGACTGCATAGAAGTACTTCTTGTCTTACTCTCGGGAATATAATATTGAATTGCACTGTCATAAAAGTTTCCTACGATTGTAGCACCTTCATAAACGTGCCGTAAAATAAACTTATTTTCTGAATTCCCTGTTATCAGAACAGAATAATCTCTCTGTGCACCCTGAACTGCATTTACATTACTCTGCGACTGAATGCTTGCAAGATTATAAACAACAATTATAAAACATACGACTATCGAAATTAAAAAAACAATGAGAGAAAAAATCGCAAGTGTCTTACGTTTCTTTGGTTCAGCCATATTAAGATTATAACTTACAAATTAAAAATATTAAAGTTTGTTTACACATTCCTCAATATTTATTTTACTGCATTCAGCTGTAACATCAACTTCTTTATCATATCTAAGATAATAAAGAACACATGTTATCTTTTCTTCGTCCACGCCCATCATTTTTGCAACCGCCTGTCTGTAACATGCAAGCTGAATATAATAAATTTCGGGCTTCACTTCGCGGTTTGTCTTGTAATCTACAATCGTAAATCCATCGTTTTCATTCTGGAATACAAGGTCAATCTGTCCATTGATGATTTTGCCAGAAATCATGCTCTTAAACGAATATTCTGATCTTACGAATTTTTTGTTATTAACGGCATCACTTACCTTTTTTCCCGTTAAGCTTTCTTTAAATCCTTCGTACATTTTAACGCACGCATCGTGAACTTCCTTTATTTTCTTTTCACTGCCGCATAATCCGACAACTTCCCTGTTAAGCATTTTTGGCTTTTCGTTTTTAACAGCAGCTTCCATATAGGCATGTGCAATCGTTCCGAAGTTTGCATAATTAAACTCTGGCGAACCGTCTTTTTTATCAAGCGAGTCGTAAACCAGTTTATCGATGTTGTAATACGGAATGCTTTCATCGATTTTAAAATCTTCACGGTTAAATGCGAACTCTTCATCTTTTTCGTAAAGATGACTCGGTGATACATATTGTTCAGGCGGAATTTCTTTAGCAACATTTTCTGCTTTTTCAAAACCTTCACTGATTTTTTCTATAAGTTCTTTTTTATCTGCCTGCGTTATAAAATCATCAGAGCGTACGACATATTCGATTTCCTCGATTTTAAACGGACACTTTTTTTCCATTCCATCTTTAAACTTAAATCCCGGATCAACAAACGAAGAAATCGACGGCATAAGGATTCCAAGAAAGCTGTCACATACGGGTTTTTCAGAATCTCCGGATGGAAGTATTTTTTCAAAATTAATTGCACCGGTTAAAAAAGCATAATCCTGCGCACGTGTAACAGCAACATAAATTACACGTCTGTTTTCTGCAGAGTTCATCCTGTTGCTAAGCTCTTCCTGAATCGAAAAAAAGAACGAGCCTTTCTTTTTAGTAAGCTTGAGGCTTGAAACGACCGGGCTAAACGGAGTATTTATACATGGTCCATATTCGCTGCTATTGTAAATCAATTCTGTGTTGTTTTCTTTTTTTGTTCCGGCTCCACAGCCTGTAACAAATACTACAGGAAATTCAAGACCTTTACTTTTATGAATCGTCAAAAGTTTAACACCAGAGGCATCGTCAAAAGGAATTTCCATTTCCGAAAGTGACTTTGTTTTATAAGTTTCAAGATTCTTTAAAAAGTCTGCAAGCCCTTTATTATCTGCATCAGCTCTTCTTGCAAGTTCAAAAAGAACATCATATATATAACTGTACATATATGTTTTTTTATTAAGAAGAGTTTCAAATCTGTAACCTGTTTCATACCAGAGATAAGAAACAATTTCTGCATTTGTTCTGTCCTGTGTAAGAAGAAGGATTTTTTTATAAAGCTCCTGTCCGGCTTTATATCGCTCAAGCGCCTTGCCTTTTAATATTTCATCAGCGTCCTGTTCAAAAAGATTTTTTCTCGTATCAAATTTTAAAAGAAGCTTTCTGACATCGCTGAACGAAAGATTTACAAACGAAGAACGCAAAACTTCTGAGAACGCATACACGTCTGTCGGGAAAATTACAGTTCTTAAAATAGAGCTTATATCATTTACCGGTCCGTCAGAGTAGAATGTCGAAATATTTTCTGATGTATACGGAATCTCATTTTTAAGAAGAAGATTTTCATAATCTGTCTGTTTAGCAGTTTTTCTAAAAAGAATTGCAATATCTTCGGGTTTATAAACTCTTCCGTTTATACCTGTCGTTGTCAATTCAATTATCTTTTTTACAACCCAGTTTGCTTCAGAAAGAGATGCATCTTCGTATTCCTCATCATCATCCTCATCAGTCTTCTTCTTTGAATTAACAAGGGCAAGAGTCATATGAGGTTCGTAATATTTTTCAGGGTTGTCTGCAACTTCTTTTGCCGCTTTTTCAGACATTTCGACATTATGATAAACTGCTTCATAATCCGGAACGGAAACCTTAGGAGGATCGGTTTTTAAATCTGATTCAGTATAAAAAACGCTTCCAGACACAGGCTCTTTATTTTCAGAAGGGGGATATTCCATTCCGCCGAAAATAGAATTAAACATTGCAATTAACGCAGGATGAGAGCGGTAGTTTTTTCTAAGTTCAAGATTTCCTTCTTTAAAATCTTCAGAAAGGCTTCTAAAAACCGTTACGTCAGCTCCGCGGAATTTATAAATACTCTGTTTTTCATCACCTACAAAGAAAAGCTTTTCTTTTTCAAGATCTTGAGGCTTAAGGCTTTCGTCTTTTGCAAGCACTCTGCCTTTAACATCAATTTTTTCAGAAAGCATGAATAAAAGATTTTTCTGAATTTCATTATTATCCTGAAACTCATCAATCATTATGTATTTATACTTTTCTTTTTCAAGTTGCCGAATTTCTGGATATTCACGTAGGATTCGAAGCGCAAGAGACGAAATATCGCTGTGTGCAAAAACTCCCATACGTCTTTTAAATGCACATACCTGTTCATAAAACTCTTCTGCAAGCGGAATAAGTTCTTTTACATATTTAAGACCATAAATAAAATTTTCGATTGATGCATACTGCACAATAAGCGATTCAAGATCTCTATGCATCTCTTTAATATGTTCTGTATTTTTCGAAGTACTTTTTTTAACCGATACAAGCGCTCTGAAATACTCAAGAAATTTCTTTCTGTTTTCTGATTCAGCCTCGTCAAAATTTATAGGAGATAATTCCGGGACTTCATTAACAAGACATTTTTTTAAATCAGTTATATAATCAAGTTCTTTTGGATATTCGAATACCGCTTCACGAATAACTTCTTTAAGCGAAATCATTTCGCCAGTAATTTTTTTATATTCTTTTTCTACGATGTTTTTTTGTTTTTCAATTACTTCATTCCAATCAATTGGCTCTACAACGGTAGAATAACTTATTATCTTTCCAAAAAAATCCTTTGCTATTTCTTCATATGTTTTATTTAAACCAAGAGCCATTATCCCTTTGTTATTTCTATTTTTCAAAATAAAAGGAATTGCCATACTTCTTACGTAATCTTCAAGAAGATTTTGGTCTACAGAAAAGTCAGGACTTATACCAAAATAATGGCATCCTGTTTTTGCAATCTGCGAACAATAACTGTCCAGAGTTTTGATATTCGCCTTAAAAAAGTCTTTTGCTTTTTCGGGACAGGTCTCTGCAAGCTCTTTGTAAATTCTTTCATTCATTTCGACTGTAGCTTTTTTTGTAAAAGTTAAAGTCAAAATCTGATCTACCCTGCACGACTGGTCACGCCTTAAAATATCAGAAAAACGTTTTGCAAGAACGCGGGTTTTTCCAGAGCCGGCGCCTGCACTTACTACTGAGTTCTTATTTATCTTTACTGCCTGGGCCTGATCTGCATCAAGCTCTACTTTTTCTTCTGCCATTTTTACTAATCCCTCTTTCCGTTAAGAGTGTAGTTTCTTCTACAAATCGGCCGGTAGTCACAACTTCGGCAGTCTTCAAAACCAACTTCCGTCAATTCAGGAGAAAAATTCTTGTCTAACAAATGTTCAACATAAAAATCTGCCATCTCAAGACATCTGTTTTGCGTGTCCTCGAACATTTCATTAAACTCTCCCTGTCTCTTTTTTTCCTTTCCGTTTGTAAATAAATAATTTACATCCGAATAAAGAACTTTTTTTTCATTGCCTTTTATCGCATAGAACATGCATGCAGATATTTTATCTATTTTACTTTCTGAATCGTTTTTATGACCTTTTTCTACGATTAATTTATAAAGCGGAAGCTGTGTATTAGGATAAATGTTATCGTCAGAATAATAAGGCGTCTTCGGAAAAGCTGATTTTGTATTTTTAAAATCAATCAGAATAAACTCATCCGAAGGAGATTTTAAAATACAGTCAATATGTCCGTCGATTATATAATCATCATCAGGAGATTCATAAACATAATTTACTTCATTTTCGAAAGGAGAAAATCCGTTAAAAATCTGCGAGAACTTCTTAACACATTCAAGAATCGTCTTTCTAAACTTTGGTCTTTCGGTTTTTAATATCTGGCCTGCAAGATAACTTTCTTCTGCCTCTTCTTCGGCCTGTTCAATTGCTTTTTCAAGCAGAACTTTGTGAGATTCCGGAATATCGTCGGTTTCTGCGCTATAAGAAAGAACCAGCCGATTGCTTTTTAATGCCTTACAGTAAAGCTCAAGAATTTTGTGGTTATGTCTTCCTTCTGTAAACACTCCGATTAACTCTGCTTCATCATCCATTTCTCTGACATAAAGAACTTTGTTCATCATAAAAGCTCTCGGACAGCCAAAGAAACTCGACATCGCAGTCGAAGAAATCTTTACTTTTCCATCAACTTTAAAATATCTGTTGATTCTTTCATCAAGAATTTCATCAAGATTTTCTAAAGATTTTTCTTTTACTGCAAAAGCCTTTTTCCAGCTTTCAAAGCCGTTAAACGCAGATTCAAAAACCCTTTGAGGAAATTCGTTGCCGTCTTTAAATAAAAATGACTTTCTTTCTTCAAGATAAGAATCATCTTTTATAAAACTTTTGTCTGCATATTTCTTTCCAGGATTATGATCTATTTCTGTAAGATAACTGTTTGTAAATCCGTAAGCAGAAATTGTTTCTCCGGAACATGTGAACAAAGTTTCTTTTTCCGAAACCATGTCATAAAGCGTAATAAATTTCTGCGTAATATTAGAATCTTCTTTAAATCCAAGCTTTGCTCTTTTATCATCTCTTAAAAAAGTAAGCTGTTTGTAAACAACCGATATCGAAGACTGTGAAGCGTCTACGATTACATGGACATCAAACGGTGCACACGCAGCAGTTTTATACGGAAGAATCTGAACTCCACTTTCTGCATTTTTCGGAACATACATTTTGTCATCAAGATAATTGCAGAAAAATTCAAAAGGCGCATCTATATCAAACACGCCGGTATCTTTATATTTTTCTTCAAGGTCGATAAGTGAACCGAGCTCAGAAATACATCGGCTTAAAATTTTATCATTCTGTTCAGAAAATGTTTCTTTATTAAAATCAAAAAACGCTTCACGAAACGCAAAATAACCTGTTCTTATTTCTGCAAAAGTTTTCGAAGATACAAGAGCATTTATTTTCTGTTTTAAATTCCTGTAATAAATTTTTTCATGAACCGAAGGTTTTTGTTTTAAAGGAGCTTCAAAAGATTCTTCCCACACATCAACTCTTTTTCCTTCATATTCAAACGAACAAAGACAGTTATTTCCCTGACCAAAAACAATAAGATTATTATTTCCTGCTTCATCTTTCCACGGAAGTTCTTTATTAAACAAAAGGCCTTTTAAAGATTCAAAAGAAAAATAATCAGATGAACAATTTAAAACCTGCCTAAAAAACCTTCCTGCTCCCGAAGAAGAAAGCGGCTTTCCGTTTTTTATTGCATACGGAATTTCATAAATATCAAAATCCCTCTGGATATAAGGTCCATAAGTTTCTAAATCAGGAACTGCAACAGACATTTTATCCCATGAGATTTTTTCATTTTCATATTTATCACGAAGATAATTTACAACTTCACGAAGTTCAACACGAGTATCCTTGTAATAATGCGCATCAGGCTTATGGCTTAATTCGGACTGTGGAATATTTACGATTACAATATCATCCGTGCTTTCAAGAAGTTCCTTGTATTCTGAATAGTCCATAAGAATTTCAGGAAAGAAAATAAAATATTTTTTTCCGTTAGAATCAAACGGCGGGGTTTCCCATGCAGGATCAAAAAAATTATTTTTATCAAGAAAATCTTTGTATCGGTTATAAAGCTCCAGAAAATCCTGGTCTTCGCCATCCGGAGTTACTTTGTTTTTTTCAAGATATTTTTTCCACATCGAAAGAGACGGGAGAACAGACGCAATCCACGACGAAAACCTCGACGCAGTTTTTGCGTATTCAGGCATTACGATTTTTTTTAAAAATGGATTTTGTGAATTCTGTTTGATTATATTTTCTGCAAAAATATCCCTCATGATAGAAGGAACAGATGTTTTATCCTGCTGTCTGCTTCTTATCGAGCTCCCCTTAAATTCATCCCATGCGATAAATCGTTCAAGTGCGACAGCAGACGTTCCGCTAAATTCAATCGTCTTATCAGCCCACATCGAAGCACAAATTTGTGTCGGGAAAACAAAAACAGCATTCCTGTCCTTTATGCTTTCAAGAATTGTTTTTTTAATTATATCATCTTTTGTCGCTTTACCGCTCATTTTATTAAGTATAATACATAAACGGCAAATTATCACTCAGATTTTAGAAAAAAAGTTCCCAGTACGGCAGTTAAAAGTCCGATTGCTACCGTCATACCGAACGTAAATACCGGCATAAAAGAGCTGAACGCAAGAAGACCAAACGACAGCAGGCTTGTTACAAACGAAACTGCAACCGCAAGCGAGTTTTCTCCCGACGAATTTTCAACGGAATAAATTATATAATCAACACTAAGTCCAAATACAAGAACAATTCCGGTTATGCTAAAGAATCCAAGCGGAACTCCAAACCATGTCGTAAATCCGATACATGACGCTGCAGTCACTAAAGGAATTGCCATGATTCTAAAAACATCTTTTATCTTATAAAAGAACTTAAGAACAACCGCCATTACTGCAAATGCCGCACAAAGAAGAACAAGAATTGTTTTTGTAAGCTTATTAAGTTCAGTTTCAATCTCATTCCTTTTGCTTATAAAATAAAAATCCTCGTCTTCTTCTGCAATTTTTGCAAGCGTCTTATCATCATATATATGAAGTGGCATTACGCACGAATAAAAATAATCCCCCTGCTTACCAAGCCACAAATTACTTACAGCATCCTGTACAAAACCAGGCACATCATCAAGTTCAACATAATCATCTTTTGCAGCCCTGTAATTTTCTAAAAGATATTCTGCTTTCTTTTTTGATTCAGCTTCAAGTCCGATAAGCTCATACTGCTCTTTCGCATAAGGCATTATTTTTCCCAAAGCCTCATAGGATTTTTTCTGTTTTTCTTTAGACGGAATAAATTTAGTTACGCAATTGTATCCAGAAAACCTGTCATTTTTGAGATTAAAAATCTCATCCATTTTTTTACAGAGCCTTTCTTCTTTTTCAAGAACCTCTTCTCCAGTTCTTCCTCTTACAATAAAATAAGCTCCCGTTACTCCAGAATCAAGAACAGCATTCACTTCATTTTCATTAAGTAAAAGTTCGCCTTCCATTGAATACATTGTTTTTAAACTGTTATCTATTTTAAGTTTATTCTTTCTTATATCATAAGTAAACACAAGACAGATAATCAGGACAAGCTTTAGAAAAAGCGAAGATCTCTTTTTGATTTTACGGGAAAAGTTTTCAAAAATACCTGCAAGTTTTATTTCTTTTTTTTCTGAAGGCATTTTTAAAAGCGGATAAAAGCCAATTACAGTAAGATACGAGCTTAAAATTCCTGATGCACAGAAAACAGAAATCTGTTTTAAAAGCTTAAACGGTGTAAACAAAAGAAGAATATAACTTATCAATGTAGAAACAAGAGAAAGAGTCAAACCTTTTAAAAGATGCTTTCTTATTTCTTCTCCATCTGTAAGGCTTTTATTTGCCCTCCACCTTATAAAATAATGAATGCTGTAATCAAGACACGTACCAATCAGCGTCGTACCAAATACAAATGTCAGGATATGTATCTCTTTAAACACTGCAAGCACAGTACACAACGCGCAAAGAGATGAAAGACAAATTGCTCCGACAGAATAAACAACCGGCACAACATTCTTAAAAATATAAAAACACAGCAAACCAATCAGCACAATAGAAATTACCGCAATTATGCTTATCTCTCTTTGCGCTGACGATGAACTTTCATAGCTATGAAACGGAATTCCCGAAACAAGAATTTCTGTCTCACCGCTATTCTCTTTAATATCTTTTTTTAATTCAGAAATACATTCTTTGATTTTTTTAACGCCGCTTTTTTTATTTGTAATTGCAACGCTTTCTGGTTTTAGATAACCTCTGATCATTACATAATCATTATCATAATATCTTGCCGTAATGACTCCGCCCAGAATATGCATCGAATTTGCAGCACTTACTATTTTTGAAAGTACATTCTGTACTTCAAGTTCAGAAAGAACAAAAGGATCTTCTTCGACATTTACAGAAGAAACAGGGCCCATAAAAAGTTCTGCCTGGGCTTCTTCTACAAACTGCTCAACTCCTTCATCATCAGAGAGAAGTTCAAGCTCTTCATCGCCTAGCAAATGATATCTGTGCTTAAAATAAAACGAAGAAATTTCATCGAGTACATTGTCGTCAACGTATAAATTTATGTTATCAAAACTGTCTTTATTTTTTTCATCGGTTAATAACGTATAAAGTTTTTCTGCCTTTTCTTTTGCCACAGAAAACTCTTTGTCTTTTACAAGAATGACAAATGCTCTTCCTGTTTTAGAACTTAAAACATTTTCTGCATCCTTTGCTTCTTTTGAGCTTGAAGACTCAGGAAGAATATCAAACAAGCCTGCATTTATTTTAAATCGAGTTCCACATAAAAGTGTTGTTAAGAAAAATATAAAAACAGCCAGGTGCACCAAAGCCCAGCTTAAAAAAAACTTATTCTCTAAAATACTTCTGTTCATCAGTATTTAAAGTATCAGTTTCAATTTGATTATTCAAGGTGTATTGAGAAACGCCACCACCAGAGTCTGTCATAGAAAATTCTGAGATATAGCAGGTTTTATAGCCTTTAGGCTCTGCGTTATCATCATAAACGCATATACTAAGACTAATTTTTTTTATAAAAGTTACGATTGCAGAATCTTTTTTTGGCGTAAGTTCTACATCGTATTCTTCCCTGCCGTCCTCTAGAAATTTATTGATAACAAAAACTTCTATATCAAAGTTCTTTTCTATTTCTGCGTAATCGCCTGCAAAAACAGAAGAAGTGATTTTTGCAATACTTAAAAATGTAGGATTTTCTTTTCCATCGATGATTTTCTTTCTTCCGCGTACTTCCTGAATTATTTTCGTACTCATCATAATCTGCGTTGCAGCGACAGGCTTTTTAGTAAACCAGATTATTCCGTCTTTTACGCTTAAAGTAAAAGTTCCTTCTGACTTTCGTTTTGCATCTTTATTTTTTTCATTATACTGAATAAGTTCAAAATCGCCGCGTACTATCTTTGATTCTGCATTTCGTTTGCAAAAACCTTTAAATTCATTAGTCTGTGCAAAGAATGCTGAACATAAAAATAAACCTGTAATAAATGCCGCAATTTTTTTCATAATTAAACCGTCCAGAAATCATAAAAATTATACCACTGGAACGGATGCTCAAGACAACATTTTTCCAGCTCACGTACAAATTCTAAACAAAGCATTTTCATATTAGTTTCACGTTCTTTTCTTGAACAGTCCGTATTAACGCTGCTTTTTACTACATGAACATCATATTTTCTGTTAAACGACACATCTTTTTTTCTCGTACCAAACAAAAAATAAACAGGAGCACGTAAAAGCATCGCAAGAAGAAAAACTCCGTAAGACCACGGCGCTTCTTTCCCAAGAAAATCAAAATTAAAATAACGCGAATCTGCTTTTTTAGAAATTCTATCCCCGGCAGATACAACCATTCCGCCTTTTTCTATAGTCTCTTCAAGCTTTTCTATAGTCGCAGGGCTTATATCATTTACATCAATTATATTCTGCGTAAAGCCCGGATTTATTTTTTCTATCGTATTTGTAAAATTATTTGTCGAATCAAGATCCATCAAAACAGAAACCGGAACTTCTCTCTGCAAAAATATTTTATTTTTATTTGCAAGATTTCTTAAAACTTCAGAGTTTCCAAGATGTGACACAAAAACAAACGCACCTTTACCGGCATTAAGCTGTTCAATAAGTTTATATACATCGTCATCTTCTGCAAATTCAACTTTTACAACAGGTTCTTTTTTAACCCAGCACTCAATTTTTTCTACAAGAGTAATTGCAAAGCTTACAATCTGTTTATATACATTCGGAATTTTTTCTTTAAAATCTTTTTTATCACTTACAAATGACGCAAACTGATTTTGAAATCTCAAACATTCTCTTCTCGATCTTTTGCTGAATAAAAAAAAGAAAAAACCAATTATCGCTATGAGCCCATTAATTATAAATTGAGGAAAACATTTTATACAGAAAAGAGTTAAATAAATAGGGAAGCTTGTTTTGATGACTTCTTTTTCAGTTGCCCATTTTGCAGCGTTTTTATTTTCTGCTTTCGTCTCTGTTTTGCGCTTCAATTCTTGCTCTCTTTTTTCTTTTAAGAAGCATCGGATAACGCAGCCACATTCCAATTGTCATTCTTGCAAACATAAAAGAAATTCTTACATTATCACGAACCATTCTAAAATTAGATTTTCCGCCGACAGGATAAGAAACATTTACAGGAAGATAAATTACAGGAACTCCCTTCCATATCATTCTTACAAGAATCTCGGTATCAAAACCCATATGACTGTCGATATAAGCAAAGCGGCTTATTTTATAAAATTCTTCTACAGGATAAACCCTGTAACCACACATTGCATCTTTTATATATCCTTCTGTCTGTGTAACAAATGCTGCATAGTTATTGCTTATCTGTCTTCCGTTTTTTCTTTTTTCCGGAATCGTTTCGTCAAACTCAGGACAACCGCATACAAGCGAATGAGGATTATCTTTTGATGTATTTAAAAACAACTGACAGCGTTCTGTATCATGCTGGCCGTCTGCATCAATCTGAAAAAGATGAGTTATTCCGCGCTTATGAGCTTCTTTTACAGCCCTGCATACAGAATATCCTTTTCCCCTGTTAAATCTATTGCGTAACAGAATAATCTGCGGATGTGCCTGGCAGATTAATTCTATATAAAGTTTGTCTTCTTTTTTATTTCCGTCATCAATAATAATAATCGGAAGATTATAATCTAAAAGCGAATCAACCACATTCTGAAGCGTACTTCCATGATTATAAACCGGAATTACAAAAGCCTGCTGCATATCTCTCCTGCTCTATTTGCTTATTACAAAAGTTCCGCCTGAATAACTTTTTTCTCCGTCGGCAGAAACAAGTTTGTAAGTTACAGATTTTTTTTCCTGATTATATTTTAAATTCATTCTCAAAGAAACATTCGGCTTAACAGGACATGTAAATTTAAGTCTCTTTGCAGATTCAATAAATCTTGTCGTACCAAAATATTTTTTAGAAAAATAAGAAGCCATGTCTATCTGGGCTACAGCCGGAACAAGATGAATTTCGGGAAAGTGTCCGTTAAAAAAATCACATTCTTCCCCGATATAATATTCAAGTTCAACTTCGTTCTCTGTCTGAGAAATAACTTTTTCTTCTGCAATGTTGTGTAATGCCAAATAATCCATCTTAAAATCCTATTTTGCTATATTATCACCATCTTCGGTTTTGGTAAATAATGCCTGTATTTCAAGCTTCTTTTTCTTACCCTGCAAGTCCATAGGAAGTTCTTTTAAAAAACGCCATTTTTTTGGAATAACGACGTTTTCAAAATAATCAAGCAGAAAGTCATGAAAGAACATGTTTATGTCAAACTTTTTCCAGCCCTCAAATTTCTTTTCACCGTCTTCGTTAAATACGATGGCAGCCGCAAGATACTGTCGTCTGTCACTCATAGCAACTACGCAGACATCCTTAACAAGCTTTGTAAGAAGAATACGATTTTCTACTTCTATAAGAGAAACGCGTTTTTCTTCGATTTTTACAATTGAATCTTTTCTACCCTTTAAAATAAATCTTCCATCATCCAGGATTTCGACAAGGTCTGCTGTCTGAAAGCCTGCCGGATCTTTAATATAAGGCGATCTAATGTTAAGACATCCTTCTTCGTTCTGTGTAATCGAGGCATTGTCAAACGGAGTCCACTGAACACCGTTTTTAGACTGTCTGTATGCAATGCCACTAGTTTCTGTACTTCCGTAAACTTCTACCGGCCAGAAACCAAAAACCTTATCTGTCTTTTCTGCAACTTCCGGTAAAAGAACCCCGCCGCTTGTAAAGATAAAAGCGTCTTTTAACGGCAGCTTATCTTCTGATTCTACAGTTCGTTTTAGAAAAGCAGGAACGGCAATTATCATATATTCTGCGTCATCAAGCTTTTCAAATTCTGCAGGAAACTCAATTCGTGTTCGTCTAAAAGCAACTCCGGCGGCGAAAGGCAAAGTAATAGTAAACAAAAATCCGTAGATGTGATGCTGGCTTACAGTTGCAACATTTTTTCTTTTAGTAAATTCAGCACCCCATTTAGAAAAAACAAATTCGTTATCAAGCTCAAATTCTGTCATGCGCTGCAAAACAGCCTTAGGCTTTCCTGTACTTCCCGATGTAAACATATGAATCTTTGTTTCGTCTGCATTAATCTCTGGCGTTGTTCTTATTTCTTCTTCTGACGGAACAGAAGAATTTTCGATTATCTCTGGAACAAAAAAAGAATCCTTCTGATTTTTTACATCGGTTAAAAATTCGTCGCCGTCTTCGCGCATTTCTTTTAAAAATTCTTCTGTAATGTTTGCAGTCAATGCAATTTCTTTTTTACACTGAAGCAGTGCGACAAAGCTGCATAAAAAATAATAATAATCATTTACATGTAAAATAAATTTTTTAGCATCGTGTTTAGAAAGGAAATTTCTCATCTTTGCAGAATCTATTAAAAAATCTTTCCATGTTTTATAAATTTTATCTGTCCATTTGTTTTCATAGCAGATTACATAATCATCTTTCCTAGAATCTGCTTTAAACTTTGAAATAGGAAAATACTGAGGCATCCTTTTATTAACTCTCCATCTTATTATAAATTCAACTGCAAAAATCGTTCCCATTATCGCGTAGGAAATTCCGCAGTTGTAAATTGTCCAAACTCTTTCATCACAGAAAAAAACTGTGTATGCTGCAGCAAGACTATTTAAAATAAAAAACGTACACCAGACATATGTCACTTTAAGACAATATCGTTCGATACGTTTTTCGTTTACAGAACCGATAATCGATTTATCCTGCAGCGTTGCAAACCTGAAAATCATATTTGGTTTTGTAATTAAAGTTATTCCGAAAACAAATAAAAGCATTAAGCTTATTACAATCGGATACAATTTTAAAAAAAGTGAACTATTTGTAATATAACAGATTATTCCAACCGCAAACAGAAAAACAGAAGAAACAAGCGGCTTTACGCTGAATGAAAATTTCTTTTTTTTGTCCGGCTGAATTTTTTCTTTTGAAGAAGCACTTGTCGAAGATAAAAAATAAACAAGTGCCAGAAAAACAACACACAACGATACAATCCTGACAGGCATTTTGTAAACTACTAAAAGTGTAAAAACCAGCACAGGATATAGTATCGATATTAGTGCAACGAATACCTTAAGAAAGGTTTTCATTTGTTTTAATTATTTTGCAAGTGGTGCAAGAATGTCTACTACATTCTGGATTGTCTTTGCACTCTTGAACATTTCTGGATCAATGTTTCCGTTGATGTAAGGCTTCATCTTTACAACAAGGTCAACTGCATCAATAGAATCGAGATCCAAATCTTCGAAAAGTTTTGATTCGAGTGTAACACTTGATTTTTCTACTTCGAATTCACTCTCAAGTACATCCTGAATTTTTGCAAAGATTTCTTCTTTAGTCATCTTTCACTCCTTAAATAATTTTATGCTTTCTCGGCAGAGATAAATTCTGCCAAGGCATTAACCGATGCAAAGTGTTTTTTGCTGTCTTCGTTTTCTGCAGACAGTTTAACACCAAATTTTTTCTTAATTGCAACGCCAAGCTCAAGCGCATCAATCGAGTCGAGCCCGAGTCCTTTACCAAAAATCGGCTCATCGTCTTTTATATCTTCCGGCTTAACATCTTCAAGTTCGAGAGAAGATATAATCAATTCCTTTATTTCCTGTTTAAGCTCATCCATTGTCCGAAAACCCTCAAATTCTGCATAAAGAAAAAATTAATGCACTAAGGTCAGTCAGTGCATTTAATTAAGTATACTATATCGGCATTTTTTAAGCAACCTGGCCACAAAACGTATTTTACATCACCGCATACACTGTTTCTGTGCATAAAAAGGCCGTCCCATCCGGCATTTTTTACCTTCTGAAAACGGCCTTTTTATAAATTCAGTTTAACGGGAGCTTTTGCAAGCCCCGTAAAAACTTATTTATAAAGTTCAACTAACTTCTGTAAGTGATCATAGCGAGCTTTTGCAACGTCTTCGCTCTTCTTGAAGAGGAATTCTGCGCGTTCCGGGAACTTACGAGTAAGTGCCGAGTAACGTGTTTCGTTTGCAAGGAAGTTCTGGTATGAACCATCACCTGGTTTAGAAGTCAATGTGAATGGATTCTTTCCTTCTGCCTTGAGTGCAGGGTTAAAGCTAAAGAGGTTCCAGTAACCAGCTGCAACAGCGGCTTTCATTTCATCCTGACAGTGGTTCATACCACCTTTAACTCCGTGCAATTCACATGGAGCGTATCCGATGATGAGAGAAGGACCATTGTAAGCTTCTGCTTCCTGAATTACTTTGAGAGCCTGTGCCGGGTTTGCACCGAGCGCAATCTGTGCTACGTAAACATAGCCATAGCTCATAGCGATTTCAGAAAGTGATTTCTTTCCAACTTCTTTTCCGGCAGCAGCAAACTGACAGATTTCACCAATGTTAGAAGACTTAGAAGCCTGTCCACCAGTATTAGAATACATTTCTGTATCAAATACCATTACATTAACATTTTCACCTGATGCGAGAACATGGTCGAGACCACCAAAACCGATGTCGTAAGCCCATCCGTCTCCACCCATGATCCATACTGACTTTTTGTTGAGATACTGTTTCTTCTCAAGGATTTCTTTAGAAGCATCACATCCGCATTTTTCGAGTTCTGCAATGAGAACTTTTGTTGGTTCAACGTTTGCGTTTGTATTATCTTTTGTCTCGATGAATTTTGCGATTGCATCTTTGAGACTTGCAGAAGCTTTGTCTCCAGCTGCGAGTTCGTTCAATTTTGCAATTAAACCGTCGCGGATATATTTCTGTCCGATGTACATTCCAAGACCATGTTCAGCGTTATCTTCGAACAATGAGTTAGCCCAAGCCGGACCTTTCTTAGAATCTTTGTTTACTGTATATGGACATGTTGCTGCAGGACCACCCCAGATTGAAGAACATCCTGTTGCGTTAGAAATATACATGTTTTCACCGAAGAGCTGTGTGATAAGGCGTGCATAAGAAGTTTCTGCACATCCAGCACATGAACCAGAGAACTCGAGGAGTGGCTGGTTGAACTGGCTTCCCTTAACTGTGTTTTCTGCGATTCCAGAATCAGCTTTCTTAGAAACGTTCTTAACGAGGTAGTTCCATACAGGCTGTTCAGCGTGACGTGTTTCCTGTGGAACCATAGAAATTGCCTTTGTAGGACATACAGTTACACATTCACCACATCCCATACAGTCAAGTGGAGATACGCTCATTGTATATTTGTACTGAGTAGCCTTTGGTTTTGTATCAACTGCTACGAGACCTTCTGGAGCAGCTTTGATTTCTGCATCAGAAAGGAGATAAGGACGAATTGTTGCGTGTGAACATACGAATGCACAGTTGTTACACTGAACACATTTTTCTGCATCCCACTGTGGAACCATAACTGCTGTTCCGCGTTTTTCGTAAGCAGAAGCTCCGAGTTCGAACTGACCGTTTGCGCAGTCTTTGAAAGCAGAAACAGGAAGTGAATCACCGTCCATAAGAGCGATAGGATTCATGAGTGTTTCTACCATCTTAACAACTTTTGGATCACCATCAAGTTTTGGTTTAGCAGCATTGTCTTTTGCATCTTTCCATGAAGCAGGAACTGCAACTTCGTGCAATGCGCCTGCACCCTGGTCGATAGCCTGGCAGTTCATGTCTACGATGTCCTGACCTTTCTTAGAGAATTTTGCTACAACCTTTTCCTTCATGTATTTGATTGCTTCTTCTGCAGGAAGAACGTTAGCAAGTTTAAAGAATGCAGACTGAAGAACTGTAGAAGTTCTTTTTCCAAGTCCGATCTTTGTTGCGATGTCAACAGCGTCTACTGTGTAGAGTTTGATGTTGTTTTCTGCAATGTAGCGTTTTGCTTCTGCAGGAAGGTTCTTATCAAGTTCTTCATCTGACCATGTACAGTTGATGAGGAATGTTCCTCCCTTCTTAACATCCTGAACCATCTTGTATCCTTTGAGGATGTAAGACTGGTTATGACATGCTACGAAGTCTGCCTGGTTGATGTAGTATGGAGATTTAATAGGCTTGTCACCAAAGCGAAGGTGAGAAATTGTAATACCACCAGTTTTCTTTGAGTCATACTGGAAATAAGCCTGAATGTATTTGTCTGTGTGATCACCGATGATTTTTGTAGAGTCTTTGTTAGCACCTACAGTTCCGTCACCACCGATTCCCCAGAACTTACATTCTACTGTTCCGGCAGCTGCTGTAATAGGAGCTGGTTTAACTTCTGGAAGAGAAAGGTTAGTAACATCATCAACGATACCGATTGTAAAGCGGCTCTTAGGAGCATCTTTTGCAAGTTCTGTGTAAACAGCGAATACTGAACTTGGTGGAGTATCTTTTGAACCGAGTCCGTAACGTCCGCCGCAAACTTTAATGTCGTTAAGACCAGCTTCGCGGAGTGTTGTAACAACATCGAGGTAGAGAGGTTCACCAAGAGATCCTGGTTCCTTTGTTCTGTCGAGAACAGCAATTTTCTTTGCTGATTTTGGAAGAACGCTAAGGAATGCTTCTGATACCCATGGGCGATAGAGACGAACTTTGATAAGTCCAACTTTTTCACCTTTGTTGTTAAGGTAATCGATTACTTCTTCTGCTACGTCACAAATTGAACCCATTGCAACGATTACACGGTCTGCATCTTTTGCACCGTAGTAGTTGAAAAGGTCATAGTTTGTTCCGAGTTTGGCATTGATTTTTGCCATGTATTTTTTAACAACTTCCGGCAAGTCAAGATAAACTTTGTTGCATGCTTCTCTGTGCTGGAAGAAAACGTCACCGTTTTCGTGTGAACCGCGCATAGAAGGGTTGTTAGGATTTAATGCATGATTACGGAATGCTTTTACTGCATCCATGTTGCACATTTCTTTGAGATCTTCGTAATCCCAGGTTTCGATTTTCTGGATTTCATGTGATGTACGGAATCCGTCAAAGAAGTTAAGGAATGGAACGCTTCCTTCGATTGCTGCAAGGTGAGCAACAGGAGCCAAGTCCATTACTTCCTGTGGGTTTGATTCTGCAAGCATTGCAAAACCTGTCTGACGGCAAGCATAAACGTCTGAGTGGTCACCAAAAATGTTTAAAGACTGAGAAGCAACACAACGAGCTGAAACATGGAAAACACCAGGGAGCTGTTCACCTGCAATCTTGTACATGTTAGGAATCATTAACAAGAGTCCCTGTGAAGCTGTAAATGTTGTAGTCAACGCACCTGAAGCCAAAGATCCGTGAACTGTACCAGAAGCACCTGCTTCTGATTCCATTTCTACAACTTTTGTCTGTGTGCCGAAAATGTTTTTCTGACCGTTTGCAGACCACTGGTCAACAAAGTCAGCCATCGGTGAAGATGGAGTGATAGGGTAAATACCTGCAACTTCTGTGTACGCATAAGCGACGTGAGCTGCAGCCTGGTTACCGTCCATCGACTGCTTTTTTCTGGACATATACGTCCTCCTGTGATAGATATTAAAATCCTGAGGGCCCGACGTTTATTCGGGAACAGGAAGTATAGTTTTGCGTTTTATAGAAAAACGATTGCGACTATTTTACTACTACAAGGCAATTTTTACAATAGATAGAAAAAATATATAACCACGCGAATAGCAAGGGGCCAAAAGTGTAAAACCGTGCGGAGCAGACAAGAAGACAGGAAAAGCATAAAGCCACTCCCATAGCAATGTGCCAAAAAAAGCTGGCTGAGCGTAAGAGGTATCCGAGTCGCCTGCGGCTCCCGAACGCTCAGAACCTTTTTTTGTCCCCTTGCTATTCGCGTAGCTTTATGCTTTTCCTACTGATACAGCCTTACGTAATCGACTTCCATGGTGCACTCTTTGATTTTAGGGTCAATGTCGCCGCCGAGGGTGCCACCCATGGCTACATTCATGATTATGTGAAAATTCTGGTCAAACGGCCAGGCCATCCAGCCGTCTTCGTCATTGTGAGGGTTTCTGTATTCGCTTATGACTTTTCCGTCGATGTACCACGTAATGCCTTCCGGTGTCCAGTTGATTGCGTAGACGTGCCATCTTTTATTCAGTTTTTTAACCGTAACGCCCGTACTTTTTACAGGATTTCCGCCGTACCCGGCATAACAGTGAGCCGTTCCGTAGACTTTGTCCTGCCAGACGTTCATAGACGACTCCATGATGTCAATTTCGCCGCTTCGAGGCCAGATTCCGTAGGCGTTGTTCTCAGGAAGCATCCAGATGCACGGCCAGCAGCCCTTCTGGAGCGGAACTTTTGCCTTAAACTCAAGATAGCCGTATGTAAAAGCCTGTTTTCCCTGTGTAACAAGTCTTGCACTCGTCCATTTCTGAAACTCGCCTTTTTTAGCGGTAATTTTTAAAGTTCCTTTTGAGACATATGAGTTTTCGCGCGAAGAAGTATAGTTCTGGAGTTCTCCGTTTCCCCACCCGTTTGCGCCTTCCTTATAAGCCCAGTTTGAAGAATCCGGCGCGTCAGACTCACCGTCAAATTCATCTGACCAGGCAAGATTCATATCCTTTACAAATTCGGGAGTGCAGTTTTTTTTAGCTGAACAAGACCCGAAACTTAATATTATTCCGCATAAAACAAAAACAGATATAAAAAAACTTTTTATGAAATTCATATTTTCCCTCTATCCATAACCGCGAGCAGATTCTCGTTCGCAGATTAGTTAATCAACACACAAATTATAACAGAATTTTTAAATTTGTGAAAAATTTTTTATGTGCACGCACACATCGGACGATTTTCAAAAAACGTTTATTGACTTCTAAAAAAAACTAAAATATTCTATTAATAACAAATTACTATTCTGCAATTATATAGGAGCAAACATGCGCACAGTTGAACAGATTAAAAGCCTTCGTCCGGCAAAATCAAACGGATCAGTCGTAACGATTAACGGAGATTTATGGTATAAAATAGAAAATTATGATTCGATTCCGGATTTCTTTATGACAATTACAAGCTCAAGCGATGTCTGGAATTTCATCTGGTCTTCGGGTGCATTGAGCGCAGGAAGAAAAGATTCTGGTTTTGCAATCTTTCCTTATTACACATGCGACAAAATCGATGACTTTAAAAACTGCGCAGGCCCATTCAGCGCAATAAAAGTAAAGGGCAACGCAAACGATGCAGGTAAAGATGCCGGTTCAACTTTCTACTGGGAACCTTTTACAACTTCTCCTTCTTTTAAAGTTAAGCGGAATTTATATAAAAACAGCTCGGGCTCTCACATTGTATTTGAAGAAATCAACGAAGAATTAAATTTAACTTTTAAACAGGAATGGACTTCGAGCGCAAAATACGGACTTGTTCGCATTGCACGTATCATAAACAATTCTGACAAAGCACAGACTGTTCAGATTCTTGACGGATGCAGAAACATCATGCCGGCATGTGCAAATGTTGACTTACAGAATAATTCAAGCGTATTGCTTGATGCATACAAAAAAACAGATTTAGATTTAGAAACCGGGCTTTCTATGTTCAGCTTGTCGAGCGTATTAACAGACCGTGCAGAACCAAGCGAAGCACTATGGGCAAACACATGCTGGTTTAATATCGATGCTCCGGTTTATCTTGACAGCGCAATAGAAAAACAGTTTGCGTCTGACGAAAGTTTAGATACAGTTTTTGATCAGACTAGAATTTTAAAAGGCGGAAGAGCTTCGTGCAACATAATTAAAAAATTCAGTCTCGAAGCAAAAAAAGAAGAAAGCTGGTATCAGGTATTTGATACAAAACTCGAGCTTTCACGCATTCAGGATTTAAAGAAAAAACTTTCTGACCGCGCAGCAATTACAGCTGACCTCGAAAAAGATATCAAAGACGGACAGGATCTTTTAAATAAATACATCGCAGACGCAGACGGAATCCAGAATACAAACGACGCGATTACTTGTATTCACCATAAAGCAAACGTAATGTTTAACATCATGCGTGGCGGTGTGTTTGTAGAAAACAATACGATTCACACAGCAGACTTCATCAAATTCGTAGCGACGAGAAATACAAACCAGCTTGATGCAGCAAAGAAAATCTGCACATCAGAAACGATTTCGTATAAAGAACTCGGCGACAAAGTAAAAGAAAGTAGCAACGACCAGCTTTACAGACTCTACCTCGAATACCTCCCACTTTCATTCTCACGCCGTCACGGAGATCCGAGCCGCCCTTGGAACAAATTCTCAATCAACCTTCGCGACTCACTTGGAAATTCGATTTTAAATTACGAAGGAAACTGGCGTGACATTTTCCAGAACTGGGAAGCACTCGCAATGAGTTATCCTGTTTACACAGCCGGAATGATTTCTAAATTCGTAAACGCAACTTCATGCGACGGATTTAATCCGTACAGAATTACAAGAAGCGGACTCGACTGGGAAGTTCCGGAACCGGATAATCCATGGAGCAACATCGGATACTGGAACGACCACCAGATTATTTATCTTTGCAAACTTCTTGAACTCCAGAATCAGATTGATCCTGACGCACTTAAAGCACTCTTTAACAAAGAACTTTTTACAACTGCAAACATTCCGTATCACATCAAGTCTTATGCAGACGTAGAAAAAAATCCGCGTGACACAATCGTATTTGACTACAAACTCAACGACGCAATCACTAAAGATCTAAAAAAATACGGAACAGACGCAAAACTCATGAACAAAAACGGAAATCCGTATCTTGTTACTTTAACTGCAAAACTCTTGCAGCTTGTTTTAACAAAGCTCAGTAATTTTGTTCCAGGCGGCGGAATATGGCTTAACACACAGCGCCCTGAGTGGAACGATGCAAACAATGCTTTAGCCGGCTACGGCCTTTCTATGGTAACAACAAGTTATCTTTACAGAATGCTTACGTTCTTAAAAGAAATCTACAGCTCAAGTGATGACGCAGCATTTGCAATTCCTAAAACAGAAAAAGCTTTCTTTGACGAACTTCTTTCTATCTACTCGAGCGCAAAACCAGAAGACACAATGTCAGAAAAATCACGCGCAGACTTTACGCGTTCATGCGGAATCGCATTCGAAAAAGAAAGAAAGGCATTCTACCACGATTATTCACTTTTAACAAAAACTACATCGCTTAAAAAAGAAGAGCTTCTTGGCGCAATCGATGTATTCCTTTCTCACCTCGAATACTCTATCAAGCAGAACAAAAAAGAAAACGGACTTTATCACTCATACAACACGCTTGCAATCAATAAAGACGGAATGAAAGTAAACTACCTTCAGGAAATGCTCGAAGGCCAGGTTGCAGTTCTTTCAAGCAAAATGCTTTCTGCGAAAGAGGCTTGCGAACTTTATAACGCTCTCAAAAACAGCGGAATGTATGAAAAACGCCAGCACTCTTACATGCTTTACCCTACAAAAGAATTGCCGGACTTCTTAAAAAAGAATATCGTTTCTAAATCAGAAGCTTCGTCAATCGCACTTCTTAAAGAACAGCTCGACAGAAATTATACAGCACCGGATGCATCGTGCATCGTTTACAACGACGCAATTGATTCTTCTGTATGTCACTTTAATCCTGATTTTAGAAATGCAGAATGCCTTTCCAATACACTCGCAGCTATTGCAGATGGCGGAGCATCAAACATGGCCGCACACCTTTCTGCAGAAGACAAAGAAAAAATCCTTTCTCTCTACGAAGCAACATTCCATCACAGTTCGTTTACAGGAAGATCAGGAACATTCTACGCTTACGAAGGACTTGGCTCAATTTACTGGCACATGGTTTCAAAACTCCTTCTTGCAATGCAGGAAAATTTTGAAAGTGCCGCTGACGACAGTGCAGAAAAAGAAAACCTTGCAAAAGCATATTACGAAATCCGCAACGGACTTGGCTTTAACAAAACACCAGAGCTTTACGGTGCATTCCCTACAGATCCTTACTCGCACACACCAAGCGGCCAGGGCGCAAAACAGCCTGGAATGACAGGACAGGTAAAAGAAGAAGTCATCACGCGATGGGGCGAACTCGGAATGAAAATCAACGGCGGTAAACTCTGCTTTAAACCAGACCTGCTTTGTAAAAAAGAATTTGCTTCTGACGGCACACTTTCGTTTACACGCTTTGCAGTTCCATTTACATACAAGCTGAACAACTCAATTGACGGCTGTAAAATTACAGTAGACGGAACATCTTTTGAAAACGAAATCTCAAAAGAAACAAGCGAAAAACTTTTTGCACGCGAACGCGATGTAAAAGAAGTGACAGTTGAAGTTCCAGAAAAATGGTTAAAGGGGTTTTAATTAACCAGTATAGCGTTTAAAAAATAATAACCGCCCGCGATTTAAATCGCGGGCGGTTATTTTGCAGGTTTTTATTTTATTTCCACCTGACACAACTTCATTGCACTCAATGCAGTCTCGTGACTTTCTGGGCTTACACATGCACAGCACGAAGAGTCGACACTTATTTTTACTTCGGGAAGCTTTGCTTTTAAAATGAACGCGTTGCTTATTACACAGATTCCAGTGCAAAGACCTACAAGTTCAATTTCATCAAGGCCGTCAAGTGTTGCAGCAAAATCTGCAATCGCCATGGAACCAAACGAAGGCTTATCAAAAATGCGCGAATCGGCAACATTTAATTTATCACTAATCTGCCAGCCATCACTTCCTTCTACGCAGTGAACGACAGGAAGATTTTTTCCTTCCTGAGTTTCAAGATAGTTTTTCTGATGAGTGTCGCGGGTAAACACAACCATGTCACCATTTTTTCTTGCACCATCAATTTTTGCTGCAACATTCGGAACAATCGCAACAGCTTCTTTTGTTCCGAGAGCACCATCAATAAAATCATTCTGCATGTCAACTACGATTAAAAGTTTCATTTTTAACCTCCGCGGATAATAATTTTTCACATCTCTCTGCGCTATTGTAACATAAATCAACAACATTGCACATATTCAGTAAATAAAATAGAATATCATAAAATGAAATATTCGCTTGTAATTTTTGATTTAGACGGAACAATACTAGATACGCTCGATGATATTGCAGACTCATGCAACGCTGTCCTCAAAAAAAATAATTTTCCTGTACACACAAAAAACGAAATCAAGACTTTTATCGGAAACGGAATCCCAAAACTAATCGAGCGCTCTCTTCCTGCAGCAACCGATACCGAAACTAAAGAAAAAATTACACAGGAGTTTATCGCATACTATCGCACGCATTCTGCTATAAAGACTTCTCCTTTTAACGGCATGATTGATTTTCTTACTGAACTAAAAAACGCCCGCATCAAAATTGCAGTAAACACAAACAAACACGAAGGAACTGCAGTTGATATCTGCAATAAATATTTCCCTGGCCTCATCGATGCCGTTACCGGCGGAAGACCAGACACACCGCATAAACCTGATCCAACAGGCGTAGAAAAAATTCTTTCTTTGCTGAACGAAAAAAAAGAAAATGCAATTTATGTAGGAGACTCTGACGTGGATATTTTAACAGCACAAAACGCTGGCATAGACTGCTCAAGTGCAGCGTGGGGTTTTCGCGGCGAAGAATTCTTAAAAGAACACGGCGCAAAGAAAATCGTTCACGATGTAAATGAACTTAAAGAGATTATTTTGGGATAGGCTTATTTGTTTTTTAAGACAAGTTGTATTTTCATATTGTCAAAATCATTATAATTATAAATCTCAATAAATAATTTTTTTATTAAGTCAAATATTTCATTACTATCTTTTCCGACATTAGCATAAAGGCCGCTGTCATCCTGTACAAACTCATTGCGTTTTAAATTTTCCACCGTTTTTCTTGTAACCGATTTTTCTTTAGACTCAGAGTATTCTCTATTTAAAAATAATTTTCTTACCTTTATTTTATTCTACAACATTTAATCGGTTATATCACTTTTATTTCAGACAGATGATAAGGATTCTACTTTTGTATTTTATACCATGTCAAAAAAATCTTATGCTTTACTGTAAAACTTTCAGGATAATTTTCTTCAAGCATTTTTTTGTGTTCACAATCAAACTGTTTTACCTGCTCTTCATTCATCGCAGCCATTACACCGCGGCTCGAAAGCATCCTGCCATGCCAGCTTTCTCTTGTAAAAGGTAAATCAACAATCATACTGTCCACCTCTGGATTTTCAAAATAATGAGTTGTCAAATCTTTTATTCCGGGATTTCCACCACTCCAGTTGGCGTTTATCTTTTTTACAAGTCCGTTTGAATCGTGAGTAATCTGTTCTTCTTTCATGTAGCTCATGTAGATTTTTAGGAAAATTCCGCCACTATGCAAAAACTTTTTGATTTTTGGAACTATGAATGACGGCTCAAAATACCAGAAGCATTGTGCAGCGGTAATAACATCAAAGCTGCCTTCTTCAAAATCAAGTTCTTCTGACGGGCTCACAAGATATTCAATGTTCATGCCAGCCGAAAGCTCTCTTGCATATTTAATCTGATTTTCTGCAATGTCGGTTCCAGTCCACTTTCCGCCATATTTGTACATGCCTCGCGGAATTACACCAGTGCCTGTTCCCAAATCAAGAACCTTCTGACCCTTCACTCCAAATCCAAGATCAGCAAGCTTCTGGAACATACACTCAGGGTAAATATCCCGGTACTTCGCATAGATTTCTGAAGTGCGCCAAAAATCAAACGCCTGCCCTTTGTCGATTTCTGCCAGTTTCATTTCTGCACTCCACCCATTCCCCAGTTTTCAAGAGGCGGTTCATTCATGATGATAAAAACATCTGTCGCGGGGATTCCAAGCTTTTCGCACAGGAGCCCTGTGATTTTTTCAATTGCACATTTTTTTTGTTCGCGACTTCTTCCTGGGAAAATCGTGAGTTCAATAATCATAAAATTTTCAGTTTTACCTTCCGGCGTTTCCCACGAAGCCCCGTCATATTCTTCGATTCGCTGAAACCTGTCCCAGTCTGCAATTCCAAACGCATCAATTAAACCTTCGTGAATACAATCAAAAACCGTCTTTTTAAATTCGGGAGTCTTCCCTTTAAGCATATTAACTTTTACTAACGGCAAAGTTTTTTCTCCTAACCAACAATCTCTCTTATCATCTTCCAGTCAATGCATCTTTTATAATCTGGTCCGGGAAATTCGCAGTCTTTATTCCACGGGCGGTCAAAAACCATAACCTTAAGGTCAGGAAGATGATCAAAGAATTTAAAAGCAAGCGGAGAATCTTCCACAGCATAATCAAAATGCATTTTGTAATAGTCTTCAAGCTCAAGCCCAAATGTGCTGCCCTTTATAAAATTCTCTCGCCCATATTTATTAAGACAATATAACGAAACTCTCTCAAGCCCGTGCTCATCAAGCCACTGGCGCGATGCATCATAAACTCCGGAAGGGCGACCCGTAATTATTTTTACATCGTGCCCTTCTTCAAGCCAGCTGTTGATTGTTTCAACTGCCCCGGGAGTTTCTTCATAAGACAAAAGCGCGCCCGGAGTATGTCCCTCAATCATAAGTTCATCATACTTGTCATCCGGCAGACAAAAGGATTTTTGAAGATTAAAATATTTTATTTTTTCGTACGGAACATCAACCCCAAACATCTGAGCCACAAGCTTTGAAAAATAACGTGCCGTCTCACAGAGACAGTCATCAAAATCAACATAAATATTCATGTTTATATTATATCATATTTTATCAAAAGCTGCGTGTGCTGTTTTTCACCCTCAGGTTTTTCTGCAAGAACATTATAATCAAATTCCTCATACTCTGTCATTGCAAATCCAATCCGCGAGTTTCCTAAAAGCCCGTTTTCATCAAGAAGCTTTCTGTGTCTGTCTTTATCATAATTGTGTTTATACCACGAAGGAAAGTTTCCTTTTTTGCCGGCGCGCACAAAATCATAACGCAGTAAATCGTAAACCAGATTTTTATCAAGCGCCTCACAGTTTAAATTATTTTTTTCAAGCTGAATAAAACTATATAGAATTTCAAACCAGTACGATTCCCTTCTGGCCTGTAAAAAAGCATTTATGGTTCTTGCATATTCGACAAACGCAGAAATAAATTTCCACGGCCGCATCATTCTAAAAATATAATTCATCGTGTATGAAAAGCTTTTTTTATTCCAGTATGCGTCTGTAGCAATCTCAACATCTTTTAAAAAAGCAATGTCATTAAAATTCATATATGGCGTAGAAAATGTTTCATACGCCGGACTTTCCATCCACTTCCATCCATTGTCTTTCGCATACTGTTCCATTTTCGTTCCGTTTAAAACTTTTAAAAATCCAAGCTGAAGAGCATCCGGTCTAAGCTCCATTACAAAATCATAACTGTGCCCAAAACTTTCAAGATCTTCATAAGGAAGCCCTGCAATCAAATCAAGATGCTGATGAATCGTACGCGGAATCTTTTTTATTTTTTCTGCAAGTTCTTCGATGTTCGTAGAACGATTTATAGCCTCAAGAGTTTTTTTATTCGCAGATTGAACACCCATTTCAAACTGCATGACGCCTGCGGGAACATTCTGCAGGAATGCAAGCGCATTTTCAGAAAGATATTCAGCTTCTATTTCAAAATGAAACATCGTCTTACCGTTGTGATGCTTTGCGATGTATTCCCAGATTCCGATGTAATGATTTTCATCAAGATTGTAAGTACGGTCTACAAATTTTACAAGCTTGATATTATTATCAAGAAAAATTTGAATTTCATCGCATGTACGTTCAAGACTTTTAAATCTTACACGCTTATCTACAGAAGAAAGACAGTATGAACAGCCAAAGGGACATCCTCTGCTTGATTCATAATAATAAATCTTGTGATCAGGATCTGCTTTACCTTCTGCAATCTCAGGATACGGAAAAGGAATTTCATTAAGGTCTTCTATCAATTCCCTGTTTCCGCTAAAAACAATTTCACCGTCGTTACTTCTATAATAAATTCCTTTTATATCATTTAGTTTTGCAAGAAGATTTTGCGGAACGCCGCAGGACTTTTCTATCATGTCGGTAAAAGTTAATTCACCTTCACCAAAGATAATAAAATCAAGGTCAGAAATATTCGTAAGATATTTTTTTGCGCCGTATCCAAACTCAGGACCACCAGAACCAAGAATGCAGTTTGGAAGAACTTTTTTAATTTCTGGAAGAAGCTTGCATACATATTCAGCATTCCAGATGTAAGTAGAAAAAAGAATCCAGTCCGAGTTACTGGCTGCAATTCCTCGAAGCACTTCACCAATCGGCTGGTTGATTGTATATTCTGCAATTTCAATCTGCGGCTTTATCGAACACTCTGTATCTGCACTTAACAACACACCACCGTGCGAAGCAAAATAAGAGTCTGCATAATTTTTTAAATCACGTATAGCGAGATTTGTGTGCATGTAACTTGCATTTACAGAAACAAGAAGTATTTTCATTTATTCAATTATAGCAGATATTTAAGACAGAAGACATAAAAAAAGCGCGGGGCATTTGATACCCCACGCTTTTTTCGTTCCCAAAACCGCGCGTTGTCAGATTTTTTTTACGCGTGTTGTCTAAATCACATCAAATCTTTCGACATCTTTTGAATAATCAATTCCTTCAACGTCAAAGCCATTTGCTGCAAGGAAGTCATGCTTGTAACCTGCAAGATCGCAGTACTGTGCAAGGTTGTCATCTGTAGTTGCATTCATGTTTGCAACTGCTTTTGACTGAACATCTTCGCGAAGTTCCCAGTCGTCAAGACGGATGCGGTTTTCAGAATCAACAGGAATATCTGCCATCTGGGAATCAGCTCCAGTATAGAGACGCTCTGCAAAAAGGCGTTCCATCTGTTCAATACAACCTTCATGAAGGTTCATCTCTTTCATTACCTTAAAGAGAACTGCAAGGTAAAGAGAGATTACAGGAATTACAGCAGAGCTTCTTGTAACAAGTCCCTTGTTTTCAGAAACATAAGCACGTCCTCCTAAACTTGATTTTAACTGTGCGTCAAGTTCACGTGCTGTTTTTTCAAGATGTTTCTTTGCTCCACCGATTGTTCCGTCGCGGTAAATAGCGTGACTCAGTTCCGGTCCTATATATGAATAAGCAACTGTGCAGATTCCTTCTGAGAGGCAGTCTGCTTTTGTAAGAGCGTCGATCCAGAGTTTCCAGTCTTCGCCGCCCATTACTTTTACTGTGTTTGCCATTTCTTCTTCTGTAGCAGGTTCAGCGCTTGCTTCTGTTAATTTTTCCTGAATTATATCAAGACACTTTCCGCTGTATGGCTTTCCAATCGGCTTGATCACAGATTTATACATCACTTTTGTTTCAGGGTCCGTTCTTACAGGACTTGCAAGGCTGTAAACAAGAAGATCTATTTTTTTACCAAGCTTTTTGATTTCGTCAATTACCTGCTGGCGAACTTCATTACTGTAAGCATCACCGTTAATCGTAACAGATTTTAAACCTGCAGCTTTTGCTTCGCGGTCAAATGCCATGTTGTTGTAAAAGCCTGGAGTACCACCACGTGTCTCTGTTCCTTCTTTTTCAAATGAAACACCGATTGTATCGGCCCCGTACTCAAAACTTGCAGCGATGCGGCTTGCAAGTCCATATCCTGTAGAGCATCCGAGAACTAAAACTGTTGCAGGACCTTTTCCGCCTTCCTTATAAGTTTTAATTCCACGTTTTGCCTTCTGGGCTTTTACATATTCAATCTGACGAACAGTATCTTTTGCACAGCCTGCAGGATGTGCATTTATACAAATGTTACTTCTTATTTTTGGTTCAACTATCATTTTATTTTCCTTAAAAAATTTTAGTCCTTAACTTTCTTAAAGATTACACAACCGTTGTGTCCACCAAAGCCGAATGTACATGACATTGCAGCATCGATGTTTCCTTCTACACCTTTGTTTGCGCAGTAATCAAGGTCACATCCACCTTCGATATCCTGTTCATCAAGGTTCTTTGTCATCGGGAAGTAGCTGTCGTTAATTGCCTTAATACATACGATTCCTTCGATTGCACCTGTTGCACCAAGACAATGTCCGTGCATAGATTTTGTAGAAGAAATCTTAAGTTTCTTTGCCTGTTCTTCACCGAATGCCATTTTAATCATGTTTGTTTCTGATGAATCGTTTTTATGTGTTGAAGTTCCGTGTGCATTGTAATACTGAATTTCTTCCGGCTTCATTCCTGCATCTTTAAGTGCACGAGTCATACATTTAGATCCGCAAACTCCGTCCGGGTTTGGAGCTGTAAGGTGGAATCCATCACAAGAAGCACCGTATCCTGCAACTTCTGCATAGATTTTTGCACCGCGTGCTTTTGCATGTTCATATTCTTCGAACATAAGCATTCCGGCACCTTCGCCCATTACAAAGCCGTTTCTGTTTTTATCAAACGGACGAGAAGCTTTTGTAGGATCATCATCAAAGCCGGTAGAAAGTGCATGAAGTACTTCAAATGCAACAACACCGAACTGGCAGATTGTAGATTCTGCTCCACCTGTAAGACATGTATCAAGACGACCAGAGCGAACCATATCAAATGCAACACCAAGAGCATCAGAACCAGAAGAACATGCGGTTGCAATCGACTGAACAGGACCATGAAGTCCAAAGTTAATTGCAATGTTTCCGCCTACTTCATTCGGAATAAGTTCAGGAATTGCCATCGGGTTTGTTTTTACAAATCCCATTTTTTGCATTGAAAGAATCGAAGCTTCTGTTACTTCAAGACCGCCGATTCCGACACCAAGAATAATTCCCGTGTTATCAAGAACTTCTTCATTTCCCATAAGGCCAGAATCTTCAAGACACTGTTTTGCAGCTGCAACACCAAACTGCGTAAAGCGTGCCATTTTGCGTGCGTCCTTAGAATCCATATAATTTGACGGGTCAAAGTTTTTAACTTCTGCCGCATAGTGAACTTTATTAATCGAAGCATCAAAAAGTGTTATCGGACCGATTCCGCTTTTACCTGCTTTAATTCCTGCCCAAAACTCATCAACTGTATTTCCAAGCGGTGTAATAGCTCCCAATCCTGTAATTACTACTCTTCTCATTTTGCACTCCTTATATTTTCTGCTTTTTATGCTGAATTTACATAATCTCCGTAATTATATCTAAACTGACATTTTTTGTCAATTTGTCAAACTCGCTTGCGGGGTTCCTTGTTTAGTCGCCCCCGGCGGCTTCCCGCGACAGCCGCACTCCAGTCGACCAATCATAGGCGGCTTCCCGCGACCAAAACACCCGCCTTTTACTATTCTTCCTGTCTGTGGATAATCTTTCCAGAAATCGTTTTCGGAAGTTCTTTTACAAACTCAATGATTCTTGGCTTTTTATAAAGCGCGATTCTGTGAAGAACAAAGTCCTGAAGCTCCTGCGCAAGCTCGTGACTTTCAGAAAAGCCTTTGTTCAAAACAATCGAGGCTTTTACAACCATTCCGCGTTTAGGATCTGTAACACCTGTAACAGCACATTCAAGAACAGACGGATGAAGCTGAAGTACAGATTCAACTTCAAACGGACTTATTCTAAATCCCGCACTTTTAATCATGTCGTCATTTCTTCCGACAAAGAAAAAGTATCCGTCGTCATCGATATAAGCCGTGTCGCCTGTGTGATAGATTCCGTTTGCAAAAACTTTTTTCGTACGCTCTTCATCGTTGTAATAACCTGCAAAAAGTCCGAACGGTTTTCCTTTTTCAAGATTGATTATGATTTCGCCTTTTTTGCCGCTCTTACAGTCTTTTCCGTTTTCATCAACAATTCTTACATCGTAACCTGGAGCAGGTTTTCCCATCGAGCCCTGTTTTTCCTGCATGCCAGGAAAGTTTCCGATGATGACAGTTGCTTCTGTCTGACCATACGCTTCGTGAAATTCTTTTCCTGTCTGTTCATGAAACAGCTGAATTATTTCAGGACTTACTGCTTCTCCTGCAGTTACCCAGTATTTTACGTTTGACAAATCATATTTTGATAAATCTGCGCGTACTAAATATCTGTAAACAGTAGGCGGCGCACAGAATGTCGTAACACCATAGTGAAGAATTTTTTCGATAACATTTTTTGGTTTAAATGCAAGCATGTCGTATGCAAATACGGCACTTCCGCATAACCACTGACCGTAAAGCTTTCCCCATACAGCCTTTGCCCATCCGGTTTCTGCAATCGTAAGATGAAGTCCGTCATCAATTACATTCTGCCAGAACTTTGCTGTGACAATGTGTCCGAGAGGATAAACAAAATTGTGAGCAACCATTTTAGGTTCGCCAGAAGTTCCGCTTGTAAAATAAAGAAGCATCGTATCATCATTGTTCGTGCATCGCGGTGCATTAAAATTTTCAAAGCCATTATCTTTTTTGTTAAATTCAGAATTAAAATCTATCCAGCTGTTTTTTCTGAAAATATTTTTTGAAAATGAAGTCAAAGTGTTTAAACTTAAAATCGAGTGTGATTTAACCTTTACGAATTTTTCTACAGTTGAATCCGAAGGATTGCCGTCTTCGATTTCTTTCATTAAATCCGGTTCATCGATTGCAACAATCATTTTTATTTTTGCCATTTTGATTCTGTATTCGATGTCTTTTGCCGTAAGCTGAACAGTACCCGGAACTGCAATGGCTCCGATTCTGTGAAGGGCAAGCATAAAATACCAGAACTCAAAACGACGGCGCAAAAGCAGAAGAACCTTGTCGCCTTTTTTAATTCCCTGCGAAACTAAAAAGCCTGCCGTCTTTTTTGATTCTTCTGAAATCTGTTTAAATGTATAAATGTGTTCTTCGCCTTCATCGTTGCACCATACAAGTGCTCTTTTATCAGGCGCGTTTTCTGCATACCAGTCAACGACATCGTAAGCAAAGTTAAAATTGTCCGGGATATTTATTTTAAATTTTTCTTTGAGCTCATCATAAGGAGCGTTTTCATTGATTGGCGCAATATAATTTCTGTAAACGTTCATTTTTAACCCCAATTTGACATTTTTTGCGTTTTCGTCATAAAATTAGACACTATTTTTAATGAAAAGTTGCATAAAATTCAAGAAAAATTTGGATTTAATCTGACTTTTGTGATACTATGTATAATTGCAGCGGGAATCTGGGAACAGTGAACCTGCTGCTTTTATTCAATTTTTAGGGGTATTTTATGTCGAGCCTGATACTTTTACTCGTCTATCTTCTCGTAATGATCTGCGTTGGTGTGTGGAGCCTTAGAAACACAACTACACTGCAGGATTATTTTCTTGGCGGCAGAACATGCGGTCCGTGGGTAAGTGCTTTTGCATACGGAACAACTTATTTTTCTGCAGTAGTTTTCATCGGCTTTGCAGGAAAGCAGGGCTGGCTTTTTGGTTTTGACTGTCTCTGGATTGCACTCGGAAACGCTGTCTTTGGCGCAACACTTGCATGGATTGTTTTAGGTAAAAAGACACGCAACATGACACAGCGCCTTAACACAATGACGATGCCAGAATTTCTTGAAGCGCGCTATGAAAGTGCTCACATGAAAATGATTGCAGCAGTTTTGATTTTTATCTTCCTTCTTCCATATTCTGCATCTGTATTTAAAGGACTCGGAAATCTTTTTGAATCTACATTCCATATTTCATATGACCTGTCATTAATAATTCTCGTTGCAGTAACCGGAATCTATCTGGTTCTCGGAGGTTATTCAGCTGTAACACTCACAGATTTTATACAGGGCTTTATAATGATTGCAGGTGCTGTTGCAGTATGTTCAGTCATTACTTTTAAAGCAGGCGGAATTAACACAGCAATCAGCAGGGTAAACGAAATATACAGTCAGCATGTACCACCTGCACAGCAGCCTTCGATTTTAACGATTGCATCACTTGTATTTATGACAAGCTTCGGAACATGGGGAATGCCTCAGATGGTTCAGAAATTCTACGCAGTAAAAGATGAAAAAGTAATTCCAAAAGCAACAGTAATCTGCGGCTTCTTTGCATTAATCATCGGCTTCTGTGCTTACTTCCCTGGCGTATTAAGTCATCTTTTCTTTACAGCAGAAACACTTCCTCGTCTTGCATCAGGCGGAATTGACTTTGATAAAATCATGCCTTCACTTTTTACACAGCACGTTCCAGAACTTCTTATGGCATTGATGATGCTTCTTATTCTTGCAGCTTCTATGTCTTCACTTGCAAGTATGATTTTAGTTTCATCATCTGCAATTACAATTGACCTTTATAAGGGATATTTAAACAAAGATGTTCCTGAACAGAAATCTGTTTTAATCATGCGTGTAATGAGTGCAATATTCATTCTTGCAACATATCTTATTTCAAGACTTCAGATCGGTTTTATCGTAACATTGATGAGTCTTTCATGGGGAGTTCTTTCTGGTGCATTCATGGCGCCATACATCCTCGGAATCTACTCAAAGAAAATTACAAAAGCCGGTGCATATGCAGGACTTTACACAGGAGCTGCCTCTGCAGTAATCCTTACAATGTGCTTAGGACCTGCAAACTCTCCTCTTGCAGCATCAATTGCAATTGTAGTTCCGTTTATCGTAACACCGGTTGTAAGTTTATTTACTAAAAAAGTTTCTCCTGAATTAATTAAAAAAGCATTCGGAGAATAAAAACTAAACTCCAGTTGTTGCGCCGGTTTTAAAATGCCGGCTCATAACTTCTGGAGCAAAAAAATATCCCGCAGAATGAGTTCTCAAATTGGGAGGACTTCATGATGCGGGATTTTTTTTATAATGCATTCAGCTTAGTTTTATTTTGCGAAATCGCGCTTTTGCGAATGAGAAATTTTAGCGCGCTGGATTATGTTCCCTACTTAGACTGCCTGTATATTTCGTACAATAAAACACCGGTTGCAACAGATACGTTAAGACTGTCAATTTTTCCGCATGTCGGAATCGAAACAATCGAATCACACTGCTCTTTTAAAAGGCGTGAGATTCCCGTGCCTTCACTTCCCATAACAAGAACTGATTTTTTAGAAAACTTTCCTTCTTCTACAGACACACCACCGGCATCGGCACCGTAAACCCAGAAACCGTTTGACTTTAATTTTTCGACAGTGCGTACAAGATTTGTAACAACGCTCACAGGAACCCAGGAAGAAGCACCGGCGCTCGAGCGCGCAATTACATCATTATCATTTACATTGTTTGCGCTGTGGCGTTCCGGCATAATGACAAGCGCTGCACCAAACTGGTCTGCACTTCTGATAATCGCTCCGACATTGTGAGGATCTGTAACAGAATCAAGAACTACGACGGTGCAGCGGCCTTCTTCCTTTGAACCGATATCAGAAAGCCAGTTATCAAAGTCGACAACATTTTCAGCACGCGCGCTCTCGCCGGTTACCTTGATTACGATTCCGCGGTGATCACGTTCTGCATTGCCAAGATTTTTTGTCATGTCATCAAGAACTTTATCATCAACCTGCGAAACAGCAACTCCTGTTTTTTTTGCCTGTTCGAGAATTTTTTTAATTCGTGGACCCGGCTTACTGTAAAAAATGTGAAGAGACGAAACAAGTTCTTTTTGAACAGATGCCGTGCGTACTCTTTCTTCTACAGCATGAAAACCGGTTAAAATTCGTTCTGCCATTTATCTTCCGCAGCACTTCTTGTATTTTTTTCCTGAACCGCAAGGGCATGGATCGTTTCTTCCGATTTTATCACCTTCGCGGACAACTGTTGTTGTTTTAATCTGCCCCGCAGAATAAAACCATTCCCCGTTTACTTTTTTAAAGTAACCGATTTCATGATGAACGTCACGAATCTGTTTTCTTGTATAAGTTGCTTCAAATTCTACAACGCCTTCGTCATCTTTTTCTGTACCTTTTTCTGTATTAATGATTTTTAAGCCGTGCCATGTAGAATTTTTTGCCCAGTCTTCTGTTGCCTGTCTGTCAATCTCTGCAACTTCTTCTGACTTTTCACACGAATTGATGATAAAATCAATTTCCTGTTTTTCGTATGCACTGTAGCGTGCTCTCATAAGAGCTTCTGCAGTTGCTGCCTTTACTTTTCCTTTGATGATTGGTTCACAACATTCATCATAAGCTTTTCCTGAACCACATGGACATAATTTTTTTTCTGCCATAATATTTTTCCTTAATAATAAATTTTTATTTTAAAGCTGCGCTTTTACGCTGAACTTAATTAACATTCAAAATTCCATCTACGGCCATATTTAATGTTTCACGAATATCATCGATAGTCTTTTCGTCAAGCACCGACAATCTGAATATTGCAGACTGAATCAATCCATAAAGCATTTCGTTTGCAGTTTTTACCGAAATAGGTTTAAACTCATTTTTCTTTATTCCGCGAATTATAACAGTACTCAAAAGATGCTGCAACCTTACAAGCCTTCTTCTTACACGAAGTCCAGGATCTCCTCCTGTTTTCTGCAGCATAAGAAGATATGATAAAAGAATACTGAAAAGTTTTTTATTTTCTTCACATGCGTCAACGATAAGTTTTAGCATCGAGCGAAGGCACTGTTCGCACGTCAGCTTTTTATCTTCGATAAAAGAAACAAGTCCTACTTCTATTCCAGAAGTGAGCTGCTTGATAGACCATAAAAAAATCTCGCGCTTGTTTTTAAAATAGATGTAAAGTGTTGTTCTTGTAATTCCGCAGCGGTCAGCAATTTTCTGGAATGTTACATCTTCATAACCTTCTTCGATAAAAACTTCGAGAGCTTTTTCGAGAATCTCGTGTTTTCTTTTGTCATGTTCTACAACAATTGCCATTAATTTTTCCTCTTCTGTTGCTTTGTTCCAAGTTTATCAGAATACATATAAAACTTCGTTTCAAGATTTCCGGCTTTTAAATTTTTTGTCATCACCGCATGCTTTCCGATTGCTTCTTCAAATCTTTCGTGAGAAGTAATCACACCAAATTCCCAGCCGGGGAAATTTTTAAAAATGCAGTTCATTTTTTTATAAAGCTTTTCTGCTTCTTCTTCATCACCAATCCTTTCACCGTAAGGCGGATTGCATAAAATCAAACCATTTTCATAAGGCGCTTCAAGTTCTGCAAAATCAGACTGAACAAAATCAGGTCGCTCGATTTTTGCATCGCTTCCGATTTCCTGCAAAGCTCTTCCTGCCATTACACATGCGTGTTCGGCGTTGAGCTTAGCACGAGCTACTGCCTGTGAATCGATATCACTTCCCGTAATCCGGCATTCAACGTCGGTTCTTATCTGTTCAGCTTCGGCTCTTCTTATCTTTAACGCGCGGTCTTTGTTATAAATTGCAAGATTTTCCAGAGCAAATCTTCTTCCAAAACCAGGAGCAATATTGTGAGCATAAAGACATGCTTCTATTGCTATAGTTCCGCTTCCGCAGAAAGGATCATGCAAAGGAGTTTTTCTTCTCCACATCATCATCTGGAGCATTGCGCTAGCTGTCGTTTCTCTAAGAGGAGCAATTCCACCGTCAGTACGATAACCGCGTTTATGAAGAGGAAGCCCAGAAAGATCAAGAAGAACGAGAACTTCGTTTTCGTCGATGTAAATGCGAACATCGCTTTCATCGCCGGACTCAGGTAGAGTCTGCATGTTCCATTTGTCACCAAGCTTTTTATAAATTGCTTTCTGAACCATTCCCTGAATGCTGTGCTCAGAATTAAGTTTGCTTTTGTATGTTCTGACTTTATCAACTACAACTCGTACGTCTTTTTTATAAAAATCATGCCAGTTGATATTATAAACACCGTCAAAAAGAGCATCAAAATCTTCTGCTTTATATTTTGCCATCTGAAGATAAACCCTGTCCGAGGTTCTTAAACAGAGATTTGCACGAAACAAAGCATCATCATCACCGTAAAAACTTACACGTCCCGGCGCATTGCCTTCGAGTTTGTATCCAAGATACTTAATTTCGTTACCAAGAGTTTTTTCTGCCCCGATTGCACACAGGGCCACAAGAGTATTCATTATGTTAAAATAACATTTTTTGTGATTTTGTTCTATACAACAAACGAAAACTCCAGAAGTTCGCCTGTTGCTTTTAGTGCTTCATTCAAGCTGAATAAATCAATTTCTGAAGGTGCAAACACATATATCTTAAACTTCTTCACAGCACTTTTTACGTTATCGCTTATGCTTACTTCTTTTATGCTCAAGCCATGCTGCGCAAGGCATTCTTTTACTTTTTCAAAATCAACATGGCTTTCTGCATATTCAAGTGAAAGCAATCTTATTTTATCCGATGGAAAATATTTAATTTCGATTTTCTGGAAAACAGGGAGCGAAATGAGAATCAAGGCAAAAACAAGCAGCGCAGGTATAAAAAGCCCGTAACCGATAGAAAGACCGATTGCAGCCGTTGCCCAGATTATCGCAGCCGTTGTAACACCCTTTACATTAAAACCGCGGTGCATAATTGCACCACCACCGACAAAACCTATACCGGTAATTACGGCTGCTGCAATTCTGCTTGGGTCACCCGCATTATGCGCTGCGTAGTTAGAAAGAAGTCCAAGTAAAGTTGAAGAAAGACATATCAATAAAAGGGTTCGTATTCCGACAATCTGCTGGTGATTTTTTCTTTCCCATCCGATGCAGACTCCGACGACAAAGCTTATCACGATACGCAAAACCGCATTTATCAAATCATACAACTCAAAATTGCCCATTATCGCATAATAAATATTAAGCATTACAAACCCTCATTGTGTAAACTCTATTTTAAAAATCCAAAACCGCCAGGAGATTTTGTTCCGGCTTTAACCCATGATGCACACTGTTTTGCATTGAGCTTGTGTTTAAGATTATCAACTTCGTCCATATAACTGCAGAGCCATGAAGTAAAATTTCTGTCGCTTTTACATAATTCAACCGAAGCATCACCACGAACTAAAACTACACTTACATAATCACGGCCGCCGTAAACTGCAGCAATGTTTTCTGCAAAAGCTTCAAAAGCAGCAGCTGCAGCTGCAACAAAAGGTCCTGCAATGTTTGCAGCAGAATTTCTTACCGCACTGTTTTTTAAAACGTCTGCTTCATCAGGTGAGCCTTTTAAAACAAACACGAGCTTTGCAGGCTTAATTTTTTCATCCTGAACATATTCAAATGCGAAACGCTTTTCAAATCTCGAAAGGATTTCCTGAGTAAGATATTCAAATCCGACAACAGCTTCATCTATTACCTGCGTACAGTTTTCGAGCGTTATGCCTTCAAACTTCTGCGCAAAATATGCTTCATCAAAATAAAGGACTGCCTCATCAAGATGCTTAAAATAATTTTCACATTCCAGGACAAGGGCCCTTGCAGAAACCGGGGAAGTCTTATTCCACAAAACAGTTACTGTTTCCCCGTCAGCAGCCTGTTTAGCATTAGCCTTATCAGAAACTGTCGCAACAACATTTCTGCCCGTCATCAATGCGCCGTCCGCAAAATCAAGTCCATCCGGAATATCCTTGCCGGCAATCAAAATTGTTTTTTCCATGTCTTCTATTATATCACAGGTTTCCAATCTTATACAAATATGGTATAATAATCTTTATGAAAATTTGGATGAAATATTTAATTGGTATTGCACTTGGACTGGCTTCGGCCCTTATTTTACCGCTGGACTCACAGCTTGGGTCGTCAATTCTGGCATTTGTTACAGAAATCGTAATCCGCATCGGTCGTTATACAATCATTCCGCTTCTTTTCTTCTCTGGAATTATGGCTGTTTACAGACTGAACGACGCAAAAATCGTATGGAAAACTTCGCTCTGGACTGCCGGTGTAATCGTTGCTTCTTCGCTTTTACTTACAATCCTCGGATTCATTTCTATCGTCCTGATTAAGCTTCCGAGAATCCCGATTATTACAGAAAAAGTATCTCAGGTAAGTACAATAAATATCCAGGAAATCATCAGAAAAATGATTCCGTTCTCAAGCGTTGATTCACTCATCGACGGAGAATTCTTTCTCCCGGCATTCATCTTTGCACTCATCGTTGGCGCAGGATGCTGCATGGAACACTCAAACATCAAGCCTATTCTTTCGCTTTCTGATGCACTTTCTGAACTCTTCTTTAACATCTCTACAATCGTTACAGATTTACTTTCTGTCGGAATGATTGCAATAATGTGTAACTGGACTGTTCAGTTCAGGGCAGTAATAATGCGCGGAGTTTTTAATCCGTTAATCATAATGCTTACAGTTGACTTTATCCTGGTTGCTGGAGTTATCTATCCTTTAATAATCCGCACACTCTGCCGCGGTGGAAAGCCTTTAAAAGTTTTGAGTGCATGTGTAGTTCCATTTATCACAGCATTCTTCTCGGGCGATACAAACTTAACTCTTCCAATCAACATGCGTCTCGGAAAAGAAAAACTCGGAATCCGTCAGAGAACAAACGGTTTCGTTTATCCACTCTTTTCTATCTTCGCACGTGGTGGATCAACTCTTGTTGTAATCATAAGCTTTGTCGTAATCTGGAGATCTTATTCAACTTTGCCGATTGAGTTCTTTGACATGCTCTGGATTTCGGGAACTGCATTCTTCCTTTCGTTCCTTTTAGGAGGCATGTCTACAGGCGGAACGTTTATAGCACTCACAGTTTTGTGTACAATCTATGGACGCGGAATGGAAACAGGATATCTTCTTTTAAAGCCTGCAGCAGCAATCATCGGTTCGTTTGCGGCACTCTTTGATGCGGCAACAACAATGTTCGGTTCATACATCGTAGCAAACAACACAAAAACGATTGAACGACACAGAGCGTAAGCAACAGCTTTTGCCCGCTGCAAAACGAATAAAACATTCGATGCGATTAATTAAGCCACTTTTTTTCAAGCGACTTCATAAATCCATCATCGTACATTGAGTCCAGAGCAGATTCGATTTTTTCGAAAAGCTCTGGATTTTTTTTATTTACAAGAATTCCAAACTCAGCATCAGGCTCATCGATATAATCTATCTGTAATGTATAGCCGCTTTCTTTTACAATTGCATTTGATGCAACGCTTTCTGCTACAACAACATCAACTCTTTCAAATTTTAAATCGTTAATCGCATCCATGAGTTTATCGTATTCAAAAACTTCAAACTTTGCACCGTTTTCAAGGAGATTAGTTACATAAACATCGCTTACAGTTTCTGCCTGATATGCAACTTTTTTACCGTTAAGCTTTTCAGGAGAATCAACAAACTCATCAGATTCTTCAAACCACATAGGAGCTTTTACAATAAAGCACTGTGAGTTTTTTACATAAGGTCTTGTAATTAAAAACTTTTCTTTTCGCTCTGGAGTTATAGTTACAGCAGAAACAACACAGTCGTATCGTCCTGCTTCGAGTCCAGAAAAAATTCCTGCCCACTGAACGTCTTCAAACAAAGGCTTCATTTTGATTCTTCTGCAGATTTCTTCTGCCATATCGATATCAAAACCAATAAGAGTTTTACCGTCAGAAGCAAGATATTCAAAAGGCGGATACCCGTATTCTGTTGCGATTTTTAAAACAGGAAGATTGTTTTTTGAAGCATTTTTTTCTGACGAATTATTTTTTGAAAAATTATTTTTTGCGCAGCCCGGTAAAAAAAAGAAGACACAAAAAAATAAAGATACGAAAATCAGCGGCATGATAAAGAAAAATTTTCTGTTTCGGGTTTTATTCAGCTTGGAAAAAAATTTAAACATACAGAGAAGAATCTCCATACGAAAGGTGGTATTTATTTACGTTAAACAATTTTAACATGCAGAACTTGTCGCCGATTTTAATTTTATTGAGAACCCTGTAACCGTAAAACGGCACAAGTCGCGGGATGATATCGTTAACATGAGCATACTGCATCGCAGAAGTCACGCAGGATTTTACATAATTAAAGGTCTTTTTTCCAAAAAGAGGCTTTGGAGCACCAAATGTTATTACCGCCACTTTTTTCTGCGTGCGAAAATAAAAATCCTCGGCTGCAAGAAGAGCAAGAGCTCCACCATAACTATAACCGCAGATTTCTACAGAATAATTTTTTTTGATGCAGTATTCATCTGCAGTTTCGATAAACTTCTGCATTATTATATCGTTACAGCTTGTGTATGCCTTTGCCCAGCCGCTTGCAATCCAGAGTGTGTTCTGTTGTTTTTTGTACGGCCGTACAGGAAAATTAAAATTGTTTTTCCAGTCGTGACTGTCATTTGAACCCTGGAAAAGCAGGCGAACGGTTTTTTCGTCATCATAAACTTTTACAGTCCAGTCAACACCGTCGCCGCTTACAGTATACTGTGCATTATAAATCTCGTTCCACAAATCCCAGGGTTTCATATTACAGACTCTTTTTATTTGCTTCCTACAACGAGTTTGTTTAAGTGCCAGATGTCACGAACATAATCTTCGATTGTTCTGTCACTTGAGAACTTACCGCTGTTTGCAATATTGATGAGCGTTTTTCTTGCCCAGTCTTTTCTGTTTCCGTATGCCTTAGAAATTTCTTCCTGTGCCCTGCAGTAATCATTAAAGTCTGCAAGAACATAGAAGACATCAGGACGCTGACCTTCTACACCATAAACGAGTGAGTCATGGAGCTCTTTGAAAATCTGATGTGTCGGATCATATGTTCCGTCTACAAGCTGTTCTACAACTTTTGCAAGCTGCGGATTTCTCGCAAGATATTCAGACGGATTGTAAGAATGTTCCTGTTCCATCTTTATAATCTGATCACTTGTAAGACCAAATACAAATCCGTTTTCTTTTCCTGCTTCTTCAAATATTTCGATATTAGCACCATCAAGAGTTCCAAGAGTAAGAGCTCCGTTAATCATAAACTTCATGTTAGAAGTTCCAGATGCTTCATAACCTGCAGTAGAAATCTGTTCAGAAACATCTGCTGCCGGGAAAATCTTTTCTGCAGCAGTTACGCAGTAGTTTTCTACAAATACTACGCGAAGTTTTCCACGCACACGACGATCATTATTAACACGATCTGCAACTGTGTTGATAAGTTTAATGATAGACTTTGCACGGCGATAACCAGAAGCTGCCTTTGCACCAAAGATAAATGTTCTTGCTGGAGGATCAAAGTTAGGATCTTCAACAAGTCTGTTATAAAGATGCATTATATGGAGAATATTTAAAAGCTGGCGTTTATATTCGTGCAGACGTTTAACCTGAACATCAAAAATGCTGTCCGGATCAATAAATTCATTCTGCTTATGCTTTAAATAATCTGCAAGCATCTGTTTGTTATCCTGCTTAATCTTAATAAGTTCGTTTAAAGATTCTTCATCATCTGCAAATTTTTCTAAAGCCTTTAATTTTGTTAAATCCTTTTCCCAGCCGCGTCCGATTTTCTTTGTGATGAATGCAGCAAGAGCAGGGTTTGCATTTAAAAGCCAGCGGCGCTGTGTAACACCGTTTGTCTTGTTGTTAAATTTTTCTGGATACAATTCGTACCAGTCTTTAAGTTCCTGCTTTTTAAGAAGTTCAGTATGAAGTTCTGCAACACCATTTACGCTAAAGCATGAGTGGATTGCAAGCCATGCCATACGAACTTTTCCACCACCGATGATAGACATGCGGTTATGTTTGTCATAATCGTTAGGATATTTTTTGCGAAGATCTTCTACAAAGCGTCTGTTGATTTCTTCTACGATCTGATATACACGTGGTAAAAGTCCCTGGAAAATTTCGATAGGCCATTTTTCGAGAGCTTCTGCAAGAATAGTATGGTTTGTATAAGCAAAAGTTTTCTGTACGATTGCCCATGCTTCGTTCCATCCAAGTCCATATTCGTCGATAAAGATTCTCATCAATTCCGGGATTGCAACTACAGGATGTGTATCGTTAAGCTGAATTACATGATAGTCCGGGAACTTTTTAAAGTCAGGACCAAAGTTTGCAACAAAGTGATGAACTAAATCCTGTAAGCTTGCACTTGAGAAGAAGTACTGCTGCTTTAAACGAAGCGCCTTTCCAGAAGGACCGTTATCGTTCGGATAAAGAACGCGTGAAATATTTTCTGCACTGTTCTGTTTTTCTACAGCGCGGTTATACTGCATGTCATTAAAGAGCTGGAGGTCAAAACCATCTGCACTTGTTGCTTCCCAGAGACGAAGCGTATTAACAGTGTTTGTATCAAAACCGATAATCGGCATATCGTAAGGAGTTGCAATTACTTCTTCGGCATTTTCAAGATAGAATCTGTCCTGACCGTCAGGAGTTTTTCCGTAAGCAATGTTTCCGCCGAACTTTACAGTCACTGCAAGGTCAGAGCGTTTGATTTCCCAAGGATCGCGGTGACGAAGCCAGTTATCAGGATATTCAACCTGGTAGCCGTCTTCGATGTGCTGTTCGAACATACCGTATTCGTAGCGGATACCATATCCATGTCCAGGATAATCGAGTGTTGCAAGAGAATCGAGGAAGCAGCTTGCAAGTCGTCCAAGACCGCCGTTTCCAAGTCCTGCATCAGGTTCCTGGTCTTCTACAAGATTGTAGTCAATATTCATTCCGTTAAGAACTTCTTTTACAGCATCTTTTATTTCGAGATTGATGAGGTTGTTGCTGAGTGCACGACCCATCAAAAATTCTGCAGAAAAATAATAAAGCTGCTTAACAGGATTTTTTTCATACTCTGCGCGTGTTGCCATCCAGTTTGTCGTAATCATTTCGCGTGTACTTGCGGCAACTGCATCGTACAAGTCATGACTGTTTGCATGTGCAATATCTTTTCCGTACTGCTTCTTTAAACGTTCAACAAGCATTCCTTTAAATTTTTCAGAATCAAAAACCATCTTCCTATCTCCTTATTTATTCTCTTTCTTTCCTATCAATACTACAGTTGAATTTGTCGTTACGACATAACGCCTCTGCGACTGAAGTATTTCCTCATTTCCAATTTCCATTATATCTTCTCCCTCCGGATACGAAGTGTCGAGCACTCTTGCCCAAACCATTCCGTTTTCGAGCGAAGGTAAAATTACAGTTAAATCATGACGGTCAGTATTTATCGCAATATAAATCGGAACATCAAAAGTTCCATCCTGCTTTTTAAATCTGTTTCCAAAAACCTGACATGCAAGGAATCTGTTTAACTTACTCCAGTCAGGAACCCGTCCATCAAAATCATACCATATTAAATCTGCGCCGTTTGCTTTTTCTTCATCTGTTTCTCCGAAAAAAGTTTCGCGGTGCAAAACAGGATGCGCTTTGCGGAATTTAATTAATTCCGAAGTAAAACGTACAAGACTTTCATTTTTTTCTTCAAGCGTCCAGTCGTTCCATGCAAGCTCGTTATCCTGACAATATGCATTATTGTTTCCATTCTGAGTTCTTCGCCACTCATCACCCGATACAAACATCGGAGTTCCCTGCGAGAGAAGAAGACAGCACAGAAAATTCTTTATCTGCTGTTTTCTAAGTTGTTCAATTTTTGTATTTTCACATGCGCCTTCAAAACCATGATTGTAAGAAAGGTTGTTGTCATTACCATCACGATTCTGTTCGCCGTTTTCTTCGTTATGCTTTCCATTATAACTTACAAGATCATTTAATGTAAAACCATCATGAGCTGTAACAAAGTTAATCGAATTACCAGGTTTTCTTCCTGAATAAAGATATAAATCAGAGCTTCCTGCCATGCGCGTTGCAGCAGCAGTAGAAGTAAATTCATCACCGCGGATAAAACGACGGATGTCATCACGAAATCTGTCGTTCCACTCACACCATCTTCCTCCGGGAAACCTTCCGACCTGATAACCGCCGCCGCAATCCCATGGCTCTGCAATTATTTTTGTATTTCTCAAAATCGGATCTTCTGCAATCTGATTTGTAAGCGGCGGGAAAGTTAAAAGCTGTCCTGTCTGAGAACGCGTAAGAATCGATGCAAGGTCAAATCTAAATCCATCAACATGCATCTGAGTTACCCAGTACCTAAGGCTGTCCATTATAAAATCGCGCACAACAGGATGATTGCAGTTAAAAGTATTTCCGCAGCCGGAAAAATTTTTATAATACTGCATGTCGCCTTCAACCAGCTGATAGTAAACATCGTTCTGAATTCCCTTAAACTCATAAGTTGAACCGTTTTCATTTCCCTCTGCAGTATGATTATAAACGACATCGAGGATTACTTCGATTCCGGCTTTATGAAGCTCTCGCACAAGAAGTTTAAATTCGTTTACACATTCACCCGGCGCTTTCGAAAATGCATAACTCTGCTTTGGTGCAAAAAATCCGATTGTACTGTAACCCCAGTAATTCGAAAGACGCTTTCCTGTTTTTGGATTTATATTGCAGTTTTCAAATTCATCAAACTCAAAAATCGGCAAGAGTTCAACCGCGGTTATTCCAAGCCGTTTTAAATACGGAATTTTCTCAATGAACCCTTTATAAGTTCCACCTGCCAT